>JAYUIF010000112.1:0-28981 GCA_043766295.1 Spartobacteria bacterium
CTTCGAGCCGGGCTGCGAGTCGCTCAGGCAGGCCCGCGTCGCGGATTTTTTGTTGCGCGGTGTGGATGTCGTATTCGAGGCGGCGCAGTTCCGCGTAGCGATCGAGAGCGTGATAAATCACGTAGGAAGCGCGCCAGTCCCCATCCCTCGGCTGGCCGACGCTGCCGATGTTGATGAAATATTTTCTCCCCGGCTCGATGACGATGTTCTGCCAGTTTTCGAGCGTCCGCACTTGATGGTCGCGCACGTAGGCGCGCGGGACGTGCGTGTGACCGTAAAAACAAAGCTGCGTGTGCTGATAGCTGAAGCTCGCGCCTGCATCGAGTTGGTTCAGGACGTAGCCCCATTTGTGCGGCGTATCGAGCGTGGCGTGGACGATGGTGAAATCGCGCACCTGCCGCACGAACTTGAGATTGTTCAGCCACACGAAATCCTCGGGTTGCAATTTCGAGCGGGTGAAATCAATGCCCTCGTTCGCCAGCGCCGAGACGTTTTGTGGATTGGTTTCCAAGCACGCGAGTTCGTCGTGGTTGCCTTTGATGACTGGGCAATCCAGCGCACGGACGATGTCGAGGCACGCCTTGGGATCGGCGTTGTATCCGACTATGTCGCCGAGGCAGACGTAGTGTGTGCAGCCGTGCGCTTGCGCGTCTGCAAGGACTGCGTTCAGGGCTTCTAAATTTGAGTGGATGTCTCCGAAGAGTGCGATTCGCATTTCAGTCAGGCGGGAGCCGATGTTTTTCAGGTATATAGACGCGCTCTTTCTTTGGAATTCCTAATTTTCGTTCGAGAGTTTGAAGTTTTTCGAGAAGCGTCGGGAGCCACTCTTTTTCACTCTCTTTGTAAAGTGCGAGCAATTTGTCGTAGGCCTCCCGCTCGTGGCCGGGGCAATCGGCGAGATAATAGACGGCCAGACGACGCGTGTAGTCGAGCCGGTTGGGGCGTTCCGCTGCGCGTGAGTATGCGGCAGAAGCTTTGCAAGGGTCGTGGAATTTATCGCGATACAGCGCGCCCAGCCGATCGTAGAGAATCCAACTATCCGGGCAATTTTCCACGGCTTGGAGCAGGTAGTCTTCGCCCACCTTGTAATACTCTTTCATCTGCCGATCGCGGATGTAGGGGTCGCGCTCGGTTTGTTCGATGTAAGCCGCGCCGTTATACGCCATGTGCCATGCGGCCATGTCCCAGAAAATTTCCCGCCGGGGTTGCAGCGTCGTGCAAATATCAAAATAAAGTTTCATCCGCCCATACTCGACGCGCTGCTGCCATGCGATGTGCGCGCGGATAAAAAGCAAGTCGGCCACCGGCGCGCGCAAACCTCCGAGGACGGCGATGAAGCCCGTCTGCCCGGCCTGCTGGCGGAGACTCGCGGTGATTTTGTAACCACCAATCTGCTCGCGATGAAAACGCGCAGTGAGTCCCGTCTCGATGGGGAGCTTGATGAGCCCCCACACGAGCAACACGGCGATGCCGAAGAAGCGACCTTTTAAAGCTCCCGCCATGCAAAAAAAAGGTATGCGACGAGCATGTAGATCGCCAGGTAGCCGCAGCCGAGCAGCGCCACATCGCCGAAAATCCCAGCCGCCACTTGGGTTCCGACGGCGATGTCATCCACGATATTGAAGAGCTGCATGTCGGGAAAAAAGACTGTGATGCTCCGCAGAAAAAGCGAGAGATACCACGGCACATCCACGCCCGCCTGCGCCGGGTCCATCCACACGCTGCGTGCGATGGGCACAAGGTGGCCGATGAGGATCATCATCAGCGCGACGATCACCGTGAACAGCCACGATCTTGCAAACGTGGAAACCATCAGCGTGAGCGCAGCGCACACGACGGCCCGCAAAACGACCACGCCGATGCCGCCAAAAAGCGTCGCAGTGAACGTGCCGTTTTTCACATTCGCCACCGCATTTTCCACCAGATGAGATGGCACGGACGCTTGGATGTTTGCAATTTCACGCCCCTGCCAAAACCAAAGGACGCCGCAGAAAAAAACGGTCATCAGCGCTGTTGCAATCAGCAACATGAGCGCGACTCCGGCGAGTTTTCCGAGCAGATATTCAAAGCGCGAAACGGGCTTCGCGAGAATGGTGTAGAGCGTGCGATCCTCGATGTCCTTCGGCAGCAGCATCGCGGAGGAGAGCACGGCGAGCAGCATCGTAAAAACCGAAATCGCGCCGAGTGAAACATCCATCACGGTTTGAAGCTGACCTTGGAAGGAGAGCGCCGCCAGCACGAGCGACATGCCGATGAGGACCACCGCAAAGACGAGCATGAAATAAAACACTTTTTGGCGGACGAGATCGCGCAGTGTATTTCCGGCGATGGCTGCGGCGCGTCTGAACGAAAAAAGTTTGTGCGCGGAGGCGTGCGCTACGGCGCTGGGACTGTTGGCGGTCATTGGTCGGATTTTTTTGCCTCGGTCGTTACGTCGAGGAAATAGCGTTCAAGATTTTGCTGCGGCTTGCCTTCGCCCGTCAGACGCGCGCCGCTTGCCGCGATTTTCGCACGCAGTTCGGCGAGCAATTCCGGCGATGCATTCTCCAGCACAAGCTCGGTCTGGTTTTCAATCGTGATGAGCTGATCCAGCGGCCCCTCGCGCACCAATTCGCCACGGTGCATGATGCCGATGCGGTCGCAAATTTCCTGCACCTGGCTGAGCAAGTGCGAGCACAGCAGCACTGTGAGTCCTCGCGATTTGAATTGCAGAATGAGGTCGCAAATTTCGCGCGAACCCGCCGGGTCCACGCCCGCCGTCGGTTCATCGAGCACGAGCAATCGCGGGTCTTGCACGAGCGCCTGCGCGAGGCCGATGCGCTGAAGCATCCCCTTCGAGTAACCGCCCACGCGTCTGTGCGCCGCGTCTTCGAGACCGACGAGCGCAAGCAATTCGCGCGAGCGTTCGCGCAGCAGTTTCCCGCGCAGACCGCAAAGTTTTCCGTAAAAATGCAGCGTCTCTTCGCCGGTGAGAAATTTATAGAAATACGGATTCTCCGGCAGAAAACCCACGGCCTCGCGGCTCTCCACATCGCGGCTGTCCTTGCCGAAAATAAACGTCTTCCCCGCCGTCGGCGTGACAAGGCCGAGGACGACTTTCATCGTCGTGCTTTTGCCAGATCCATTCGGCCCGAGCAGTCCATAGACGTGGCCAGCCGCGACGGTGAGCGAAAGGTCGCGCACGGCAGTGATGGCGCCGCGCTTGAGCACCGAGGGCGGAGTGAACTCCTTGGTCAGATTCTGGATGGTGATGGCTGGCGTGCTCACAGTCTTTAGTAATGGCCGCGATGCGAGACGCGAATCAATCCCTCGTTTTCCATCCCGCGAAGAAATTAAATTTTCTCCGGACAATTTACGGCTGTATCGGCGTGATCACGCGATAAAAGCGGCGCGTCAGCACATTGGAATCCGTCTGCAAAACAACGTGGTCGGCGACTTGCGAAGTGGCATCTGCAAGCTTCAACCACGTCGCGTTCGTGAGTGCATCTTTGTATTGAATCGTGTAGCTCTTGTTCGCCTTCGCAGTGAATTGAATCACATGCCCGCCGTTTATTGATAGCGTGACTGCCGCAGCGAAAAAACTGTTCACGTCGCGCGGATCTGTCCCTGCGATATACTCGGCGACGTTGGTCTGTCTGTCGCCGTCGGCGTCCTGTGCTGCGTCGGCGGCTGAGAATTTATCGAAGCTGTTCGCCGTTTCCCAAGTATCCGGCATTCCGTCGCCGTCGCTGTCTGCGATTGCGGCTTCCCCCGTGTTCACAGCTCCCGGAGTAGCGGTCGCCGATGCCCAGTTGGTGACATCGTTCCCGATAGTCGTCCGCAAAAGACGTTGGAGCGAAGGACCGGTTCCGTCCGGCGCCGTCGGCCACGGAGCGACATCGGCGTATTGGATCTTGTCCACATTGACGAATGGAGTGACGCCAAGAACGGCAGTGCCGGGATACGCCAGTTCCACGCTCGCCGTGCTGTTGGGCAGTTTTAGTGTGAACGGCCCATAAATCCGCGTGGCTGTCGTGAGGCTGTAATTGGTGCGAAAAGCCGTCAGCGAGGCGGTGTCCGTCGCGGGGTTGAAACCGACGACCAAAACGTAATCGCCTGGACGGATCGTCGTGCCGGCTGAAAAGACAAAATCGGAGCCGCCCTTGAGCTTCCATCCGCTCACATCCACGGTGCTGGTGGTGACGTTGTGCAGTTCAATGAATTCGTCGCGCACATTGTCCAACGCGTTCAGGTCGGGCGGATGATACATCACTTCGTTGATGATGATTGGCGTGGTGAGCGGCAGAGAGTTTACGAGTCCCAGGCCGAGGCGAAATTGGGCGACATCCACGGGGCTATCCTGCCCGAGGGTGTGCGTGATCATCGGCCAGAATTCTGGCACGGCACCGCCGCCGACTATCACTCGTCCGAAAGACACGTTGTCTCCCGCTGCGCCAAAATTCACAACTGACCGGTAACTGTTGAGATTGGCCGTCCCATCCACCTCCGAAAGAATGACGCTGTCGCCGGTGGAGGAGAGCGAAAAACTTGTCCCCACTCCGGGCGTCGGGTTGAATTGATTTTCGTAGAAAACTTTGTAGCCGCCCGCTGCGATCGTCGTCCCCGCAGGAATCTGGAACTTCTTCAAAACAGACTGGTCATCGCTCAGCCACCAACCGCCGATATTCACCGCCGACGCCGTCGGATTATACAGTTCGATGGCGTCCTCGAAAGGCGCTGTCGAATTGGTGAGCGCCTCATTGATGACGATATTCGAGGGCAGATAGTTGGTCGCATCTGGTGAACTCGAATACGGAAAGCTCGTCCACGGTCCCGTCGCGATTGTGCCCACGCCATCCGGGAAACGGCCCTGTGAGATGTCCTTGGTTTGCGCACCGAAAGTGACGGTGTTGATGTCCGTTGCTCCGTTGGTATCGGTCAGATAAAGTGACTCTCCCGTGCTGGTGAGCGTGAAGTTGCAGTGGTTCGTGCCTGCCGTGCTCAGGTCGGCGAGAAACTTCGCGTAGCCTTTGCCAGCGATATAGGAGAGAGCGGGAATCTTCGTGTTCGTGAGTGAGGTGACGCTTGTGCCGAGGTAGAGATTTGCGAGTAGGACTGGATTCGCGTCCGTATTATAAATTTCAAACCAATCGCCGTTGCCAAGCGAGCTTGCCAGCCACTCGTTGAGTTTGAGGCTGGTCACGGTTCCAAGTGTCTTAACCACGTTCGTAGCGCCAGCGCTTGGTGTAATGAGCGTGAAACTTCCAGTGCCGTCCACGAAGCGCCCGATGGAAAGATCCACCGCCTGCACACCGTAGGCCACAATATCAATCTGCAAGGCACCATTGAATAGTGCCACGGTGCCGCCGCTACCGCCGAGTTTGAAGCCCGCGTGCAATCCCGGCGAGAGCGTATCGGAATCGCACCAAATAACGAGATACCCGCCAGCCGCTATGCTGGTGCCTGCTGGAAACGCATACTTCGCTGGTATCGCGGCATCGTTGGTGAGACTCCAGCCGATGAGGGTGATTGCGGCACCTGTCGTGTTTTTTAGCTCTACGTAATCCGGAAAACTCGTGCCATTCGCGACAGCGGTGCGGTTGTCGGCCATCACTTCATTGATCGTGACAGTGAGGGCGCTGGCAGATGAGGCAAGGGTAAGGGCGAGTAGGATGGAGCGGAAAAACATAGGGTTGAGGCAGTGCGTAACCTGACACGTAATCGCAACAAGCTACCCAAGTGCTTTTCTCGAACAACAGATTTATCGGAAAGATTTCTGGCATTTCCGTCATCGCATCGAACAAACGCCCACAGCCATAATCACCATCGCCGAAGCCCGCTTATCCCTCCGTGCTCTCCGTGTCTTCTGTATTTCAAAAGAAACCGCCAACAACGCGCCTCAGCGCGCAATTTCAAAACCGATCACGCTCAGCGGTGCGATGGCGTGGGTGTCCACTTTTTTGATGTGCGCTTTCAGATCACTCTCCGCGATGGCTTCGAGAAACGCTTCGACTTCATCCACCTCGCCGCTCGCCAAAAGCTCCACGCGACCATCGGGCAGATTGCGCACCGAGCCGGTGACTTCGTAGCCGCGCGCGAGATTTTTTGTCGTCCAGCGAAAGCCGACACCTTGCACGCGACCTTCGTAAAAAACGTGCCGCCCGATCACGGCTGCACCTCCTGCGCGCGGAGAAATTCGGCGGCTACCTCGGGCCAGACGCCGTTCACATGGCAGCCGGTCGCCATTTCAAAACCACCGACGGGATGCAGCCTCGGCACGATGGAAATATGCCAGCGGAAATCCTCATCAAGCGTCGCCCATTTGCTTGCGAGCGGAGTGCGCGATGGCGCGGTCGTGAGCGTGAGATTCCAGGCTGGGTGATCGAGCGCGCGGTTGAGTTTTGCGAGCACGATGCGGAGGGCGTCGGCGAGTTGCGCGATTTCGTCGCCGTTCACGAGGTGAAAATCGGGCGACTGCCGCTTTGGCCACACGGCCAGCTCGAACGGCGCGCTCGCCGCATACGGGCAGAAGACGACGAAGCCAGCGTTTTCATAGACGATGCGCGTGGCGCGGCGCTGCTCTTCCTCCAGTAAGTCGGCGAAGAGCGAGCGCTTCTTCGCCGCGAAGTAAGCTCGCGCCGAGTCCAGCTTGCGGCGCAGAGCGGGCGGAATAATTGCCAGTGCAAGCACCTGACTGACGCTGTGCGCAAGCGTCTGCCCCGCCGCTCGCCCCGTGTTTTTTACCACGGTAAAAGCACGCAGCCGCCCGTCGCGCATCAAGTCCTCGATGCGCGCCCGCCACGCTCCGACGACCTTCGCAATTTCATCCATCGGCAACTCCTCGAAACGCCGCTCGCCGGGATCTTCGATCACGATCTCATGCGCGCCGACACCATCAAGGCGTTCGTAAAAACCATCGCCATTCTGCGTGTGGTCGCCCTCGACGCGCAGGGTGGGCGCGCGATTCGGCACCACGCGCACCTGCCAGCCAAAGCTACCGCCATCCTGATGCAGCGAGTGCGACGCGAAACGCTCCAGCCCCGCCCGGAACGGACTCGCATCGAACTGCTCGCCCGTCACCGCGCCAGTCGTCGGCGGCAGCGCGCGGCTCTCGCTGAAAATCGTCCACTCCTGCGTGAGCGGATCGAGTCGGAATTCGGTTTTATCCATCGCCGCTTTCTAGCCACTCGGACTAGAACGTGGCCAGCATCTTGATCAGCGCCTACTTTGTGACCTTGAGGCGCACGAAGGTCTTCGAGCCGGAAATAGGAATCGTGACGGCCACATGATCGGATGGAGTGCCCGGCGTGATTGTTACGATATCGAAACTCGTCGTGGGAATTGCCACCGTCGTCCAGCCAGCGAGATCGCTGCCATATTCCACCACCTGCGTGGTGACTGGCGATAGCGAAAGGTCACTGCGATTATACTCGAAGAGTAAATTATTTCCGCTCGGGGTCAGCGTCGGCAGGACTGCCTGGCCGAAAGTCATCGGCGAGCCGCCGAGCGCGAACTCGAGCAGATTGCAAATGCCGTCGCCATCGGGATCGGCCAAAGGGCCGTCGTTCACGCCTGCCGTCAGTCCATTCGCTGGGTCGCTCGCCCATGCGTCGAAGGGTGGCAGCACAATTACCTGACTCAAAACCGTGGAAGTGCTGGCGGCGTAATTGGCGTTCCCCGCATACTGGGCGGTGATGCTGTGCGTCCCAGCCGTGAGACTGGAACTGCTGAGGGTGGTTTGGAAACTGCCGTTCAAAGCACTCGTCCCTAATGCGGTGGCACCATCGTAGAAAGTCACATTGCCCGTCGGTGTGCCGCCGGTCACGGTGGCGGTGAATGTCACGGAAACTCCCACAGTGGCGGGGCTGAGACTGCTGGCCACGGTCGTGGTCGTTGGAGCCATATTCACCGTGAAAGTGCCGGCCACATAGCTGATGCTATAGTTGCTCGCCGCGAAGGTGCCTCCGATGGCCGCGCTGGGTGTGAGCGAGTAAGTCGCCACCGCCGCCGCCGCGCCGCCGCCAGTGCAGGCCAGTGTCACCGATCCAATCGTCTCTCCATTTTGCAGACCGCTGCTGGTAAATTGCGTGCTGCCACTTCCAAAGGTCACCGTCTGTCCGTAGGTCTTGCTCTGGTTGCTGGCCGTGACGGTCAACGATCTGGCGGTGATCTGCCCCGTGCCGGTCGCGCCGGTCAGCGTGTAGTTCGCAGCCGCCGATCCCGCTAGAGCCAAGGTGGAGGTGGCCGCCTTGAAGGTAGCGATGGTGCCGGTCCACTGCGTTGAGGCGCTGATAGTGCCGCCGGAAGAGGCTGTCCCAGTCGAACTGACTATGCGTTCGAGGGCATAAACTCTGGCGTTGCTGGTGGTCGTGGCATTGGTTGTCACCGCGTTGTCCACAGCGGCGAAGCTGTTGAGAATGGTCCCCAGCGTGGGCGTGCTATCCGCGAAGCCGATTCCCCCGATCCACAACTCGTTGGCTTGGGAAGTTGTCGCGGTCGTCCCGGTGACGGCGGCGGCACTGGTGGCTACCGAATTTCCCGGCGCGATCTGATCCAGCGTGTTGGCGACTAGGACTCCGGAATACTCCATCACCACTGCGGCGGAAAGAAACGAGGTCTGATTGATCGTGACCGCCGTCCCTGCGCCCGAGGGCACGTTGGGGGCATACCAGATTTCAGTCGTCATGCTGGTGTTGTTCGCTTGCGACGCGCGCATCCAAGTTCCGTTAGGCACCCCTGTTTGAGTGATGGAGGAAACAATATTGGCACTGGTGCCACGGGTGGAGATCACGGCGACCAGCGTATTACCAGCCACCGGAGTGGCGCCCATGTTTACGCTGATGGTGGTCGCTGCATTTGTGCCGGTGTTGCCTTTGGCGCTCTGCACCCGAGCCGCTCCCGCCGCGCTCGTGATGAGCACCTGAGTGCCGACATCTTTGCCGAGCAGACTGGCGCTGCCGGTCAAGGTGAGGTTGCCAGCGTCGAGATTGTTGGAGAACGATAAAGTGCCTGCCGCCGCCGTCCCGTCATAGGCCCGCGTGCCGGTCAGTTGGACTGGCCGCGCCGTGATGGTGGCGTTCGGCACGGTGGGTTGCGCGGAGAGCGTGTAGTTGCCCGCGTTGGCCCCACCGAGTGAATAGCCAGTGGCCGTGACGGCCCGAGTGCCGGCATTCGCGCTGGCAAAGGTGCCGGTGCCCGCGACAACGGTCACAGTTTCGCCGCTCACCACACCGGAAACCGCGCCGCCGCTGAGGGTGGCAGTGGTCGTGTTGTCGTAAACTTTGTTGCTCGCCGTCACACCGGTGATGGTCACCGGCTTCGCAGTCACCGAGTAGGCGAAGGCGGAGGAAACGCTGGTCGCAAACGTGGTGTCGCCGCCGTAGGTCGCGGTGATCGAATGAGCACCCATCGCCAGCGTGCTGGTGGCGAAAGTGGTCGCGCCCGCACTCAAAGCTCCTGTGCCTAATACCGTGACTCCGTCTTTAAAAGTCACCGTCCCGGTCGCCGGGCCGCCAGTCACCGCCACCGTCGCGGTGAATGTAACCGTCGAGCCATAGGCACCGGTCGCACCGAGCGAGGATGCCAGAGTCGTAGTGGATGGCAGGACGGAGGGAATGGCCGTCACCTGACTGGAATCCACGCTCTCGCCCAAGCCGTTCGTGGCAGATACCACATAGTAGTAAGTCGTGCCGTTGGTGACTGTGTTGTCTGTATAGCTCGTGCCAACCGTAGTTCCTATCACGGTGTAGGGCCCGCCGCTCGTCAGCGCGCGTTTGATATTATAGCCAGTGGCTCCGGCGGACGCAGCCCAGTTCAACGTCACCTGACTATTGCCCGCAGTCGGGGCAAGGCCCGTCGGGACCGGTGGGCCGATGGGAACATCGGCAAAGGTAAGCGCGGCGATGTTATTGGTGCCATAGACTATATTTGTCTGATTCGAATCCCATGAACCGCCCACCAGATAGGTAATTTTCTGCGCTGAGGAAGTCGCAGTCAGTTGCAGCTTGACCACATTGCCTGCCACGCTGCCCGACGACACTAGGCTCGCCACGCCATCGAGGTAAAAGAGACCCTTGGAAAGATTGCTCCAAAGCATGGCTTGCCCATACTCGACGGCAATCTCGTTGCGCGCGGCGGTGGTGAAATAGGCTCTCTTCACATCGGGCGCAGTGATGACGCCAGCGGGCACAAGACCGTAATTATCCTGCTGCACGAACGGGCTGATCAGGTCGCAGAATTTCTGGTAGCCAGCCGGAACATAGTGGCAACTCGATCCGGGGACGATGCCCACTGTGGTCATGATCCGCATATTGGAAAAGAGATATGGCAGGGTGCGCTGCACCTCTCGCAGTAAGTCGTTTCTGGAAGTATCCCCGCAGGCCGACGGCCAGATTTGGAAAACGTAATAGTTAAGAATGTTCGGGTAGTCCTGCTTCCACGAGGCGGACATATCCACAAAGTATTGTTGATACGTCTTGTAGTCGTAATCGCCAGTCGGCGCACCCGAACCCTGATCCTGCTCCCCTTGATGCCATAGCACGCCACGGATGCCGTGCGTGAGTTTTGCAGCGACGACGCGGGTGTATAGATTGGCGTAAATCGAATACAGACTCCCGGCGACGGCGTGGTCCGCCGGATTGGGCTGATGCTCATCAATCCGGGTTCCACCCACGGAACCATTCATAATACAGATCGGCATATTGTGGGCCGTCAATAGTTTCAGAGCGAGATCCACTCCCCAGTAACCGATTTGCCATGAGTTCGCCGCCTGGCTCGCATTACCCCATCCGCCCGAGGCCGCATAGGTGCGAATCCAAGCGTTGGAGAAAGTCGGACTTTCCGCTCCCGGAGCAGTGGCCACGGCATTCGACTGCCCCTCGATGATATAGGCATCGCCGCAAATGAGGTTAGTCACCGCACTGCCCACCGGCGTATCCACTCCTCCGGTCGTCGTGCCATAGACGACTTTGTAAGTCACCAACCCACCCGCTATCGGCGCGGTGAAGGAATAGGCACCGCTCACCAGCGCCTGACGGAGAGTTGCACCGTATTGCACATCCGAACCCGTATCGGTCGTATAGACCTTGATGTATACCGTGTCAGGCGAACCCGCTTGCGTGCCGCTGTAAAAGATTTTTCCAAATCCGGTATCGTCGCGGGCGAAGAACTGATTGTTCACCGGCTTTTCATTGGCTACCGGTGTCCGCTGCACCCACGCATCGGACGCGGGTTGTTGGACGGTGATGGTCTTCGTAACGGTGACTAAACTTCCGCCGTTGTCCATGACCAGCGTCACGACCATTGGCCCGTTGCCCTGGGCGCGCAGCAGGGTCAACGTGCCAGCGGAGGTTGTCTTCGTCACGGCGACTCCGTTCACACTCCAGTTGTAGTTAATCGTGGCGACACCTTTCGCCTGAAGCGTGGTTAGGTTGGTGATATTCGACGTGACCGCGATGGTCTGCCGCCCATCCCAAGTCGTCGGCCCGCTGAGCGTGAAAACTGGATCGGGCAGGTCTTCGGTAATCGTCACCGGGATGTCCACGGTCTGGATGCTGCCGGCGTATATCCCTTTGAATTGAATCACGAACGACTGATTCCCCGTCACACGACCAGCGGCGACGCTGAGAGAAAACGTATCCACCGCGAGCACCGTATCCACGCCGCCCTGCTTGCGGATCCAATACACTTTTTGCGCCCCACCCGCCTGCCCCGTAAATGAGGTGCTGGTGCCTTCATTAAACGTCACGCTGCTAGGCGAGGCGGAGAAAGCAGAGCCTGCCTGCACCAGTGTCCCGAGTAGAGTTTGGAGCGGCTTTTGGTTTTCGTATTGGAGTTTAATCCAGTTCGCTGAGCGAGCCACTTTGGAAATCCGCACCTCATCAATATCCCCAACATAGGCATAGCTATTATACCACCCGCCTATCCACATCCGGGCTGGGTTTGGCAGATTCATTGTCACGTTGGCCGAAGCGTCGAGCTGCCCATCCACATAAATCCGCGACACGCTCGGGCTGCCCGGAGTATAGGTATGCACCACATGATGCCACTGCGTCGCATCCAGCGTGGTGGTGCCTGTGACACTAGCGAAATTTCCATCCACATAAATCCGCGGCGGGCTAATCACGCGAATCTGCACCTTGGCTCCGGTTCCACCTTCCACGCCCCAGTCCACAACTTCGCAATTCACCGCGCTCGTGCGAAACCAAGCCTCGGTGGAATGAGCGACGCCGCCCTGCGAAAAAGTCGAGATCGTATCCCCGCACCAAATACCTGTGCCCGCCGTAAAGTTTCGGCCTTTCCCAATCATCCCCGTCCCGAGCGTCGTCCCTGTGTTGGTCGGCGTGACCGAGCCCACGACATCCTGCACGGTTTCGTTCATGTGAATGACCGTTGCATAGCCATTCGTGGCATTAAAAACTGCGGGTCCATTCGACTCCGTTGCGACTCCCGCCTTGCCCCAATACATCTTAATTTCCTGCCGCGCATTTCCGGCAATCGTGGGGATTTTCACCCAGATACTCGCAGTTCCCCCAGCCACATCCCATTGCTCGATTTGATACGGCAGCACGACCCCCGCAGGAGTGGTAAAACGAATATCTCGTCCGTCTGATTGCGCCTCGGCGAAATTGAAGTTGCCGCTATTGAGCCGCACCAACAAGGGGAAGTCCGTTTCCGTGCCGCCCGCCGCGATGTTCGCGCCCTCCGGCGTCGTGATGATGAACATCGAGCCCGTGTGCGCCCAACTTTCGTAGGACTGCACGGCGACGGAATAATTCTGCGTCGCACCATTTTGCGCCGTCACGGTATAGGTCACCGGGTTCGTGAAATTTTGCGTGCTTCCCGAGGCCGGGCTGATCGTGGCCAGCGGCGAAAACGTGAACGTCGGCGCGAGGGCCGTCACCGGCTGCGTCGGAATGACGGTTAGAATCGCATTCGTCCCGGTGATCGTCGCCGCTCCGAGTGCGCCGAAATCGCAAGTGAGCATCGTATTCGCCGAACTCGCCGGAGCAATCGTCACGGTCACTGTATAGACTTTCGTCGAGTTATCTTCGGCTGTGATGGTGTAGGTTTGCGGGGTGCTAAAATTTCTCACAGTGCCGGAAATTGGACTGCCCGAGGCCAAGGCTGAAACCGAATAGGTGGGCGAGAGGTTAGTCACCGAAGTCCCGAATGGCACCGTCACCGAAACCGTGTTCGTGCCAATGGTCGTCACAGGCAATCCGGGAAAGCTAAACGCCGTAATATCCTTCGCCGTGCTCGCCGCCGCTTTCGTCACCGTGACGGCGTAAGTTTTATCCGCAAACCCCGACGCAGAAACGACGTAGTTTTGCGTGCCGGTGAAATTTAAAGTCGCGCCAGACGCCGGGACGCAGGTGCCTCCAAAGGCCAGCGTATAGGTGGGCGAGAGCGCGGTGACGTTCGTGGAGAAGGGCACGGTCACGGTGATGTTCGTCCCGGTGATCGTGGTCGCCGGCAAACCCGGGAAAGTGAAAGTTAGGATGTCCGTGGGATTGGAGATTTGGATGCTCATCACCGCCGAAACACTCGGGTCGTTCGCTGTATTGCCCACATACCGGGCCGTGATGGGATGCGTCCCGAGCGCAAGGCTAGTCGTCGTGAAAGCCGCCTGAAAAGAGCCGTTCAGCGCCACCGTGCTGAGTAGCGTGATTCCATCATAAAACGCCACATTTCCCGTCGGTGAAGTGCCCGCCACCGTCGCCGTGAAAGTCAGCGACGCCCCGACCGCCGCCGGAGTGCTGCCGTTCGTGAGCGCCAGCGTCGTAGTCGTCACCGCAAACGCCGCGCCGCCTACGGTCAACGTTCCCGTGCCGGAAAAATTGGTGCTGGTATTCGTCGCGCCGGATCCCGTGGCACCGTAAGTGCCCGCCGCCTGCGCCGCGCCTGCATTAAACGTCAAAACCGTGATGTGCCGAGTGCCCGTGAAATTCAAAGCAACAGTAGCCCCGGTAGTGATGTCCAACGCACCGCCACCCAGCGAACCCGCACTGGACAAGGCCAGCGTCCCGCCCGTCACTTTGGTTGCACCCGTGTAAGTATTCGCGCCGGAAAGGGTCAGGGTATTGCCGCCATTCTTGGTCAGCCCCCCCGTGTTCTGAATCATTCCAGCAAGATTGAGCCCACCGGATGACGTGTCCACAGTCAGAAGCCGACCCGATGTTAGGTCTATCGTATTGGGCACTTGGCCGCCGGACAAGTTAGTGAGTGTTACCAAGCCTCCAGCCGCAGTGTTTCCCAAGCTCAGCGTGCCTGTGCCTAATGCGCCGACTGCGTTGATTCGCAAACTGCTGCCATCGTTAAGGATCACGCCACCGCTGAACGTGTTGGTGCCGTAAAGGGCCAGCCAACGGGTGCCCCCACCGATAGAAAATCCGCCGGGTCCGGTGATGGTGCCGTGCAACTTAATATCCGTCCCACCGCCGAAAGGAACGAGGACGCTCACCGTGCCTGCATTGAGAAGGAAGGCGTTGTTCAAATCCACCGGTTGCCCGCTTGCGTCAGTAGGCTTGAGCGTGGTGCCGCCATTCATTGTCACCGTTCCGGTGCCAAGGTATGCCAGCGCACTCCCGGAGCCATTGCCATAGGGGCTGATCGCCCCCGCATTCACCGTAGTGCCGCCGCTATAGGTGTTCACGGCGGAGAGAGTGAGAATACCGCCGCTTTCGCCGCTGTAGGTCACGGACGACGCGCCCGCAGCGTTATTGACGATGGTGTTCGTGAATGTGGTGGCTTGAGTGTTCGCAACGATCACCAGCTCCCGATTCGCACCGATGACTAAATTGCCTGCGCCCGAAACCGTCAGCGTCCCAGTGCCTGCATTCAGCAGCCCGTTCAGCGTGCTAGTAAAACCGCCATTCGCCAGCGTGTTCGACCCGCCCGTGTAACGCAGCGTATTCGCGCTGATATTCCCTATTTGAGTCGCCGCCGCTGCCGCCGAATAGTTCACCGCTGGGTTGGTCGCGTTTGATAAATCAGCAGCCGTCGCAGCCGTCTGCGTGGTGAACGCCGAGACTACGCCCGCCGTAGTTTTAGCATAGTTCAGCGTAGTGCCGCTGCCAGTGATCGCCCAAGAACCTAGTATCCCAGAAGCGTCATTGGCGAGGGTGCCGAGCGTGGCGGTAGCATTGAAACTGGTGAAATCCACCACCGCTCCGGCCCGCGTGAATGTCCCTGCGATATTCAGCGTGCGACTCGCCGCCGCCTGCCAACTTTGTTTCCCCTGCAAAGTCAGTCCGCAGTTGAGGGTCAAGCTCTGCGTCGCAGTGCTCAAATCAATGCCGGAAGCACCGAGCGTCAGCGTATTCCCAGCACCCAGCGTGACCAACCCGCCGGGGCCGACAATCTTCAAGCCGAGCCAACTCAAATCGCCACCAAGCACCGGACTATTCGCCGCCAAAACCGTAGCATCCCACTGCGCGATGTCCGCCGCGCCGGGCAATGTGTTCCAGCTTCCCGAGAGGTTGAGGTTGGTGGTGTTGTTCTGTTTAATACTCGTCGCCGCAAACACGGTCGTTTGGGAAAGACTGAGCGCGATTGCCGTCGCCAACACCGCCGCACCTATCTTGCGCCATGGCGTCTGACTCTTACGGAGGATGTTAAAATTGGAACTGCTGTTGTGGGATATTGGATGGGTATGCACTATGTTTTTCAGGGTATTTGTTGCGGGTGAAGGTTAAGGAAAGATCAATGTAAGCATGACGCGATTTAAAATCCACAGATTACGCTGATTTTCACAGATGAGGCAGACGCGTTGTTTCAAAATCTGCGTAATCTGCGGATAAATCAGTGTTTCCAAAGGGTAGATTTTAGTCTCAGCGGTGCCTACTTTATGACCCTCAGGCGCGCGAAGGTCTTCGAGCCGGAAATAGGAATCGCGACGGCCACATGATCGGATGGAGTGCCGGGAGTGATTGTCACGATTCCGGCGCTGGTCGTGGGAATTTTCACCGCCCTCCAGCAGAGCGACGGCATCGTGTTTGAATTGTTCATCGTAGTGTCGGCGTTTTTTCACTTTGGTTTGGGTTGTTTGTTCAGTTTTTGGATTCATTGCAGTTTGGGTTCTTTACCCCGCTTTTGCTGTCCACAGAATCGAAGAAAGCTCACCGAACTGAACCCAGTGGAGAAACTCTGGGTTCAGATCAAGGACGTGCTTTGCAACCGTGCCTTTGAAAGCCTCGATGAACTGCGCGGTCATCACCTCATGGCTGGAGGGCTTTTGGTCGGATGAGCAGCGTGCGTTCTCCCTCATCGGTCGCGGCTGGCTGCTGGCTGGAGCAAACGCTTCCTCCGCGACTATTATACCGATGTAATGGGATAGTTGGTATAACAAGTTCGCTCGGAGGGTGGGCGCGAGGTCTCGCGGAAGCTCCGCCACTACCGGCTGGAGGCCATCCTCGCCGTGGGTTTCCGGGTGCGGACGCTGAGCTTTCATATCCTACAGCCCTTTGCCTTTCACGACTACCGAGGCGCCGAGGCCGAAGTGATCGGGGCGATACATTTCTTCGATCTTCGTCGGCGGTGCGATGGCGGAGCCGGCGGCGCGGACGCGGGCGAGGTAGCGGATTTCGTGTTTTCCGGGCCACATCGCGTCCGCAAAAAACAGCGCGCGATCCTCGCGCAGTTCTTCGTAGTCCGAGGTCCAGGAGCGAGCCAGTTCTGCGCCGACCATCGCCTGCGCTTTGAATTCCGGGTTCACCGCTTCGAAGACTGCGGGCAGCGGGTCGTCCACCACCACGTAGCCCGCGCGACCGGGCGCGGTGAAATTTAGCGTGACCAACACGCGGTCGCCGACGTGCGGGTCGCCGAGGTCGGAGAGCGTGCTGTCGTCATTGATGCGCTGGTAGCGGCGCGTGATTGCATAGCCGCGATCCTGCCGCTGCGTCACGAGCGTCTTGGGCCGCGCCTCTATGGTTACGTTGGTGAAAACGCGACCCTTCGCCGGGTTGCTGAGTTTCAGCGATGGGGCGGAGCCGAACGGAAACTCCTTCTCGAAGTAGTCGCCTTTCGCCGCGAGTTGGAACGCTGTTTGCACTTCGCCGGCGACGAGCGCGCCCTTCACTTCTTTGCGATCCGATTCCGTGCGGCGGATGTATTCCGCGAGTCCGAGCACGGCCCACACGTTGCCCTGCGTCGTCATCCAGTGGCCGTTTTTGCGTTCGTCAAAAAGCGCATCTGCAAACGCTTTCGTGCCGTCTGATTTCGGCGCGAGCCGCGACCATGCAAGCAGTCGCACGCCCTGCGCACGTGCGAGACAGCCGAACCAAAAATCCTCCGCAACCGGCTTGTCCTGCATTTTCAAAAGCGTCTCCGCCATCTTCGCCGGGCCTTTGCTTTCCAGCACCGCGAGGGCGAGCAGCGCGCGACTTTCCTGCGTGAGCTTGTCGCGCTTTTTGAAAAGCAATTCGTGATACGCCGCTTCCGGTTTGCCCGCCGTCGCGAGCGCGTAGCACGCGAGGCAGCGCGGCGAAAGTTCCCAATCCTTGTCCGTGTCCGCAGCGCCGCGGAGTTGCTTGCTGAGATAGCCGAGCAGTTGCGCGTAGTCATCTTCCGGCAAAGCAAAACCCGCGCGCTTTGCCAGCGCGAGACCGAGCGTTGCGTAGGAGCTTCCCCAGAAATTCGCCGCATCCGCGCCCGGCCAATAGCCGAGTCCGCCATCGCCCGTCTGCATTTTGAAAAGACGCGTAACACTTTTTTCGACCGCCGCCGTGAAGTCCTCGTCCTTGCAGTTCAGCTCCGGCAGCACGCCGCGAAAATCGCGCAGCGCCAGCCACGGCAGCATCGCCGAAGTCGTCTGCTCCACGCAGCCGTAGGGATAATGCAGCAGTTCGCTCACGCCCTCGCGTAGATCGAAAACACGCGAGTTTGAAATGCTCACGCGCACCACGCCCTTGCCGCCGAGCAGCGCGGGATCGAGTCCTGCGAGCAAGTCTGCATCCGCATCCGCGCGCGACTGCCGCACTTCGCGCAGCACAGGTGCCGGGAAGTTCACGCGAAACTTCGTCTCCACCGTATCGCTCAACTTTCCGAACTCCGCGCTCCACACCCACACCGCCTCGCCGGTCTCGCGGAACTCCACAGGAAAATCCACCGCGACCGATCCATTCGCAGCCAACTCCGCGCGTTTCTCCGTCTCCACCGCGCTCGCCGTCGCGTCGAGTTTCAGACGCACCACGACCTCGCCCGCGTTCGCCGTCGTGTTGTGCAGCACCGCGCGCACAAGCATCTGATCGCCCACGTTTGCGAAGCGCGGCGGCGAAGGTTCCAGCATCAGCGGCTTGTTGATTTCAAACGCCGATTCGCCGCGCCCGAACTGATCGCGCTTGCTCTGCGCGACCGCCATCACGCGGTAGCGCGTCAGCCCATCGGGCGCTTTGAAATTCGCCGCGACATTTCCCGCTGCATCCGTCCGCAGCGACGCGGCCCAGTGCGCGGTGCCGAGGAAATTCCGCCGCACAGCCGCATCGCCGCCTTTGCCGAAACCGCCCACGAGATAGCCTTTATTTTCAAACGCGCGCTCGTCCGGGTCTTCGCCGAGCAGGCGATCGAGCGTGATTCCCGTGCTCACATCGAGGCGCATCAGCCGGCTAAAATACGCGAGCGGATTCGGCGTCTCGAAGCCCGTGAGACTCAGCACGCCTTCATCCGCCGCCCACAGCGTCACCTCCGCGCCCACGACCGGTTTGCCGTCCACATCGCGCACTTCGCACAGCACATTCACGTCGTCGCCGGGCCGCACCTGCGGCTGCGCAGGCTTCACGTTCACGTAGAGTTTCGCGTCAGGCCGGGCCACTCGGAGTTCGGTGTAGCCCACGCGATACTCGGGCATCTTGAATTTTTTTGTGGAGTCCTGCGCGCCTCGCAACACGAGCACCGACACGAACACATTCGGCGCGTCTCCCTCTTCGAGCGGCACGCGCACGACTGGCGCGTTGCCTTCGAGTTTCACAAAGAAATGCCGCCGCACGTTCTCGCGCTCGACCGTCACCAGCGCGCGTCCTGCGATGGGCGTCTTCACGATCAGCGTCGCCTGCTCGCCCGCGCGATACTCCGGTTTGTCGGCGGCGAGTTCGATTTGGAAACGGTTCCGATAATTCCACGCGAGCTGATCCTTGCCATAAACGTGGACGGTCGTCGTCGTGATCACATCGCGCCCCGCCGCATCGCGCGCCACGACGGAAATTAAATACAAGCCGGGCTTCCCGACCTTCAGGCTCTCGTCCTTTTTCTCCGGCTCCGCGAGCGCCCACTTGCTGCCTTTTTTTTCCACCTTCGCCGTCGTCACCGGCGATTGACCGACAAATTGCATCTGTGGTTCGCTGCGGAAATTATCCGTCTCGTCCGCCTCCTGCACGCGGTTTGTCTGCCATTCGATGCGCGTGAGTTTCACGTCCGTCTGCACCGGCTCCAGCATCGGCGATCCATCGGTGCGCACGGCGATGATCTGGATCGGCAGCGCCTCTCCCTCGCGCACCACATCGGGCATCCGGCGCAGGCCGAGGTAAAAATCCGAACTGTGCGCAACAAACTCCGTGCGCTCTGCAACCGTCTGCTGATCGAGGTCAGTCAGCTCCGCGATGAATTGCACCAGCCGTGGTTGTGGCATCTTCGCGTTGACCGGCACATTGAACGCCACCTTCGACACGCCACCCGCGCCGAGTTCCACTTTCCCCTGCGCCGAGAAGCTCGCGCCGCCACTAAGTTTTTGTTCGAGCCGGTAATCGTAGAGCGCATTGGTAAAGACGAACTCCTCGAATCCATCGGGCGAAAATTTTTGATAGTCCGCGCGCGCGCTCCACGCGAGTTGCGCCTTCGAGAGCGCCTTGCCCATGTAGTATTTCGCCGCGATGGACATCTCGATGGGCGCGGACAATGCAGGCGCTTTTGGCGCGGCCACTTTCACCTCGAAAGCATTGGGCTCGTATTCCTCCACGCTCCAGCCGTGGCTGATCGGACTCCAATCTTCATTGCCGTCGCCAGCGCCAAAAATCAGCAGTGCGCGGTAGAAGCCCGTGACATCGCGCGGCATCACAAAACTCGAATCGAACGACCCGAACTCATTCAGCGTCACCGTCTGCTCCGCGAGCAGCCGTCCTCTCGGCCCCTTCACTCGGAGCTTCGCTTTCATCCCCGCTGGCAAATGCGGTTTTCCGCTCGCGTAGCTACGCACGATGCCCTTGATGCGCACAGTTTCTCCGGGGCGATAAATCGGACGGTCGCTGAAAATAATACCGCGCTGCTCCGTCGCGCTCGCGTATCCGTCGCCCTCCATGATGTCCTCCTCGTCGCCCCAAACGTTGATACGGAAACGCCCGAACTGCATCTCGCGCCGCTCCCCATCGAAGCGAACGACATGACGATCCACACCGCTCGCCACGATCAACCAGCGCGGCGATTTGTCGGTCTGTTTTGCAAATCGCGCTGTGCCGTCGGCGGCGGTTTTAGTTTCTCCGAGAGTGATCCCCTTTTCATCCACGAGCCGCAGCGACACGCCCGCGACCGGCTCGGCTGATACGAGCGAGAAGACGTGAAAAAAATCCCCATCCGCTTCCTTCCACACCAGCCCGAGATCGGTCACCTGCACGAGCGCCTGCGTGCCGGCGAGCTTCACGTTCGGAGCCGCCGCGTTGATTTGTTCTGCGGTGAGCAGCACGAGGCCCGTCTTTCCTGCGCCGAGGATTTCGTCCCAGTTCAGCGCGAGCAATTTTTTCTCGTCCGTCTGCGCATCCACCGTGAAGTCTTTCGTCCACGCAATCGCGCCCGGCACGGTCTTGTCGTCCACCTTTTGCAGCATCTCGTCGTTCTCCTCGCCATCCTCCTTGTAATACTTCGCCCACGCATCGAGCGCCGCCGTCGCACTCTCCGCCGGCACGACTTTCGCGGTCACGCGCAGCCGCTTCACATTCACGCCCATGAGGTGAAAATTCCGCGAGCCCGTCCGCTGCTGATGCTCCGCGAAACCTTGGAAATACAAGCGCGCCGGGACTGGCGCAAAGCTCACCGCCTTCGTGAATGCCTGCCCGAGCGTGAACGGCTCCTGCGCTGGAATCTCGCCCGCGACCGTGAGCGTGTAGTCCTTCGCCAGCTCGAAATCGCCGCTCAAGATGAGCGTGTCGCGCTCGTCGAAAACGGTGCCCGGCATTTCCACGCGCAGGTTCGGCACCGCTGGCTCGATCTTCACCCATTTGCCCGGTTCCGCTTTCACCGCTTTGCCGAGCGGCTTGCTGAACGTCACCGTCATTCGCTTGCCCGAGTTCACGAGGTTTTCCACCGCCACGCGCTCCACGGCGAAAGCCTTCACTTCGCCCACGTCCACCGTGAACGCCTCCGCCATTTTTTCGCCGCCCAACGAAATCAGTCCCTTCTCCACGACGAGCTGCCAGCCCTTGCCCGGCGGCAGTGGCTTTGCGGATGTAATCGCGAGCTGGTTTTTTAAAATCGGCCCGCCTTTGCGAGGGGCCGATTCTTCGTCGTCACTCGCAGACTTTTTTTCCGCCGCGCCCGCCGTGCGATGCTCGCGAAACTGATCCGCCCATGTGAGCGTGCTCTTGTCGTCGCTGCGGTAGCTTGAGACTTCGTAGTCGGGATGCTTGCGCACATCCACAGACTCCACGACCGCATCCACGCGTTGCTTGTCCGCATTTACGAAGGAGAATGACTTCGCGTTCGGCTCCAAGTCCGCATTGAAAAGTAACACCACGCGCGGCTGCGAGGGCGCATTTTCGACCGAGAAAGATTCCGGCGCGGCCCATCCTTTCACCCGGAAAGCTGGCGAACTCACCGTCTCTTTGAGCGAGCCGCGAAACGATTTGCCGTCCGCCATTTTCAAATCACCGCGCAACGTAAGCTGAAAATTCGTCGTGAGCGGCGGTGGCTCCGTGGGCTGAAAAACTCCGCTATTCGGCGAGAGCCACATCCACTTGCCGACGAGCACGGGCTTGATCACAAGCGGAGACTCCGCCGCTTTTCCAACTACATCCTCGGAAACCATCGGCATCGCAAAGCGCAGATCGAACGTGGAACTCGCTTTGAGTTGGCGCAGCTCGCCGAGTGTTTCGAGATTCAGCGTGACTGGCGCCTCCTTTGGCGCGGCGAACAATGGCAGGGCGATCAATGAGAGAAGGGCGAGAATTTTCATGGCGATGACGGATACGTTGGACTGCACGCGATCTTTCAAAACGGCCCACGGTAAAGCGAGCTTCGTTCGTGGCCGGGGTAGGTTTTTTCACCCTGCTAGCGCGAGACTTTTCAAAGACATCGCGCTCATTCATGATTAACAATTCGCACCAGATGAAAATATTTCTCGCACTAGCCATCGCC
This sequence comes from Spartobacteria bacterium, assembly GCA_043766295.1. GTDB lineage: Bacteria > Verrucomicrobiota > Verrucomicrobiia > Chthoniobacterales > Chthoniobacteraceae > SXWH01. Next base: position 22,315 of record JAYUIF010000112.1, read on the forward strand.
GCCGCACCCGCATTCGCAGCCGATGCGCCGGATTTCACGCGCGATGTGCGTCCGATTTTGTCGAACTATTGCTTCAAATGTCACGGCCCGGATGACAAGGCGCGCAAGGCGAAACTGCGGCTCGATGTGCGGGAATCCGCCACGGGAAAAGCGAAGTCCGACAGCATCGCCATCGTGCCCGGCAAGCCGGACGAAAGTGAATTGGTCGCGCGCATTTTCAGCAAGGATGAGGACGAAGTGATGCCGCCGCCTTCGATGCAAAAGCCTCTCAGCCCCGAGCAACAAGATGTGCTGAAACGCTGGATCGCAGCGGGTGCGGAATACAAACAACACTGGGCATTCGTCGCGCCGAAAATGGCGGATTTACCATCGCACCCGGGGGAACTTCATAATCCGATTGATGCCTTCATCGCGCAGAAACTAGCGGCGAATCATTTGCAGATGTCGCCCGAGGCTGATGCAGCCACGCTCTGCCGGCGGCTCTATTTGGATCTCATCGGCCTGCCTCCGACGCCGGAGGAAATTGATACCTTCGTCCAATCGGTAATCGGCAACCGGCAATCGGCAATCGAATCGCTCGCCGACAAGCTGCTCGCCTCGCCCCAATACGGCGAGCGATGGGCGCGCCGCTGGCTCGACCTTGCGCGTTACGCAGATTCCAACGGCTACGAAAAAGATCGCGAGCGCAGCATCTGGCCGTGGCGCGACTGGGTGATCAACGCACTGAACGCGGATATGCCTTTCGACCAATTTACCATCGAACAAATCGCCGGCGATCTGCTGCCGGGAGCGACGCGCGAGCAGAAAGTGGCGACGGGTTTTCATCGCAATACGATGCTGAATGAGGAGGGCGGAATTGATCCGCTGGAGTTTCGCTTTAACTCCATGACCGACCGCATGACGACGACGGGTGCGACATGGCTCGGCCTCACGATCGGCTGTGCGCAGTGCCACACGCATAAATACGATCCGATCCCTCATCGCGAGTATTACCAGATGATGGCGTGCCTGGATAACGCGGACGAACTCGATCTCGATCTGCCCGCGCCCGATGCGGCGGACGTTGCGAAACGAAATTCCGAAAAAGCGGCGAAGAAGCTCGCGGAGTTGCCGGGTAAATTTCCTATCGAGACGGATCGCTGGAAACCGCTGCGCCCGCTCAGCGTGAAGACGGAGAGCGGCGCGGAGGCAAAACTACTCGATGACCACTCCGCGCTCTTCGCGCCAGGCGGCCCGGAAAAAGAAACGACCACCATCGTCATTGAGAGCGAAAGCCAGGAGATCACCGCATTGAAAATCGAAGCTCTCGCCGATGCTTCGCTTCCAAATAAAGCCGCAGGTCGCGCTGCGAGCGGAAACTTTGTGCTCACTGAAATCAGCGTCACAGCGGCGGCAAAGTCGGAGCCGGAAAAAATGCAGCCGGTGAAAATCGTGCGTGCGGAAGCGAACGTAAATCAGCCGGGTTTTCCGGTGAGCGATGCGTTTGACGGAAAGCCCGAGACCGGCTGGGGCGTGGATATCGGAGACAAAAAAACGAACCGCACTGCGACGTTCACCTTCGAGAAACCGATCCATTTTCCCGGCGGCACTCGGCTCGTAGTGAAGCTGGAGCAGCAGTGGGGGCAGCAGCACACGCTCGGGCGCGTGCGTCTCAGCGTGGGCGCTCCGCCCGACGACCAGCGCGATGTGGCCGCGCGCAGACACCAAGCGCTGGAGAAAAATTTTGCCGAGTGGCTCGCGCACGAACGCGGGCGCACGGTCGTGTGGCAACCGCTCACGCCGGTCGAGGCGAAGTCCAACTCTCCGCTGCTCACCATCCGGCAGGATGCTTCCATTCTCGCAAGTGGCGACTTTACGAAGAGCGATACGTATGAGGTGAAATTCCGCGATGTGCCCGCAGGAGTGACGGCGGTGCGGCTGGAGGCGCTGCCGGATGATTCGCTACCGGGCCACGGCCCGGGCATGGGATATTACGAAGGGCCGAAGGGCGATTTTTTCCTCACCGAGTTTCAGCTCGGTGTGGACGGGCAGGCGGTGAAATTCGCCAGCGCAGCGCATAGCTACGCGAAAAATTCGTCGAGCGATAAAACCGTCTCCGCCGCGCTCGCGATAGACGGCGATCCGCAGACGGGATGGAACACCGCAGACCGCGAAGGCGAGCGGCACACCGCCGTCTTCCGGCTCCCGGCACCTGCGGCGGCGGCGAAAGAATGGGATCTGAAAATGATGATGGGGCGTTACTTCGCGAGCAGTCTCGCTTGCTTCCGAGTCTCCATCACCACGGACAAGACCGAAGCTGAGGCGCTCGATCTGCCGGAGGAAATCGAGACGCTGCTCCGCGTGCCGGATGCAAAACTGAGCGCCGAACAGCGGGGGATACTGCGCGAGATTTTTTTGTTATCGCTGCCCGAGTTTGCCGGGGATGCGAAGGCGATTCTTGCTTTGCGTATGCCCCCGGAACCGACGACGACGCTCGTTTTCCAAGAGCGCCCGGCCTCGAATCCGCGTCCGACTTTCCTGCGCAATCGCGGTGAATACTTGCAACCTCTCGAACGTGTCGAGCCGGGCGTGCTCAGTGTGCTGAACCCGCTGCCAAAGGACGCGCCGCCGAACCGTCTCGCCTTCGCAAAATGGCTCGTCGCCCGCGAAAATCCGCTCACCGCGCGCGTCGTGGTGAATCGTGCGTGGGCGGCTTTTTTCGGTCGCGGCCTCGTGAAGACGACTGAGGATTTCGGCCTGCAAGGCGACACGCCGACGCATCCCGAATTGCTCGATTGGCTCGCGGTGAAATTCATGGACAACGGATGGTCGCTGAAAAAATTGCACCGCCTGATCGTGACGAGCGCGACCTACCAGCAGTCATCCCACACGACGGCGGAGGCGCTCACAAACGACCCGGAGAACCGCCTGCTCTCCCACTTCCCCCGCGTGCGCCTCGATGCCGAGATCATCCGCGACTCCGCCCTTCGCGCGAGCGGCCTGCTCACGCTGAAAGTGGGTGGCCCGAGCGTGCGCCCGCCGCAACCCGCCAGTGTGATGGAGGCGGCCTACGGCTCGCCCGGCTGGAACGCCAGCCCCGGCGAGGATCGCTACCGCCGCAGCCTCTACACATTCTCCAAACGCACCGCGCCATTCGGCCTCTACAACACATTCGACGCGCCGACCGGAGAGTCGTGCATCGCGCGGCGCGATGTCTCCAACACCTCGCTGCAAGCCCTCACGCTTTTGAACGACGTGATTTTTCTCGAAGCCTCGCGCGCACTTGGAAAAATCCTCGCCACACGCGAAGGCACCGTGGAAGAGCGCGTGAATGAAGCGTATCTCCGCGTCGTCGGACGCAAACCCGCAGACGAAGAGCGCGCCGACCTCGCAAAATTTTACGAAGCCCAGCACGCGCGCTTTGCAGCGAAGGAACTGGATGCCGCAAAAACAACCGGCGACGCCAAGGACGCAACCCCCGAGCGCGCCGCGTGGACCGTGCTCGCGCGTGCGCTTTTCAATCTCGATGAAGCAGTGACGAAGAGTTGAGCCAAGAAGCGCAATCGTCGCACCCACCATCGGTAGTTGCGACGCAAAGGTGCGGAGGTGTTGTCCTCCGTGTTTAAATATGGATGGCGTGGCCGTAGGCGACGCCGGTGGCCTCGTGCACGGCTTCGCTGAGCGTCGGGTGCGCGTGGATCGTGGCTTCGATTTCGTCCTTCGTGACTTCGGCGGTGATGGCGAGACACAGCTCGGCGATCATCTCCGTTGCTTCGGGGCCGACGATGTGCGCGCCGAGAAGTTCGCCGTGTGGCTCGCCGTAGATGAGCTTCACGAAGCCCTCGATTTCGCCGATGGCGCGCGCCTTGCCGCTCGCCATGAACGGGAACTTGCCGACTTTGAATTTCTTCCCAGCTTCCTTCGCAGCGCGCTCGGTGAGGCCCACGCTCGCGACCTGCGGATGGCAATACGTGCAGCCCGGAAACACCGTCACTTTTTTCGGCTTCGCGCCCGCGACGAACATCCCCTCGACCGCCTGCACGGCCTCGAAGCTCGCGACGTGCGCGAGCCACGGCGGCCCGATGATGTCGCCCGCCGCGAAGACTCCCGGCACGCTCGTCTCGTAGCGGTCGTTCGTCTTGATGTAGCCGCGATCGGTCTTCACCAGCGAAAGTTTTCCGCCGGGCATGAGCGGCTGCACGCCGATGGCCACGAGGCACACTTCGGCTTCGAGCACCTGCTCCTTGCCGTCCGCGCCTGCGACGGTGACGCGCACGCCGTTCGCGGTCGTCTCGGTCTTCGTCGTTTTCGTATTCGTGAGCACTTTGATTCCCTGCTTCGCAAACGAACGCTCCACGATTTGCGAAACCTCGGTGTCCTCGACGGGCAGCGCGTTCGCCGCCATTTCGACCATCGTCACTTTCGTGCCGAAGGCGTTGTAAAAATACGCGAACTCCACGCCAATCGCGCCTGCGCCGATGACGATCATCGAGCCGGGTTGCTTCGGCAAAATCATCGCCTCGCGCGAGCCGATCACCGTCGTGCCGTTGAAAGCGAGGCCCGGCATCGGGCGCGATACGCAGCCGGTGGCGACGAGCACTTTCGACGCAGTGTGCGTCTCCACTTTTCCATCCGCAGCTTTCACGGAAACCTCGCCCGATTTGTCCATCGAGGCTTCGCCGCGAATGTAATCCACTTTGTTTTTCTTGAAGAGAAACTCGATGCCGCCAGCGTTCTTGTCGCTCACGTCGCGGGAGCGCGCGATGACTTTGCTCCAGTCATATTCCAGCCCGCTGAATGTGAGGCCAAACTCAGCGGCGCGATGTTTCATCAAGTGATAAAGCTCGGCGTTGCGCAGCAGCGATTTCGTCGGGATGCAGCCCCAGTTCAGGCACGTCCCGCCGGCGCGCTCCTTCTCGACGCACGCGACGCGCTTGCCGAGTTGCGCCGCTTTGATTGCGCCGACGTAGCCCGCAGGCCCGCCGCCGATGACGATGAGATCGTAATTTGCCATAGGAAAAAAGAGAGCGCGGAACATGCGGGCGCGAGCGCCGATGCGTCAAAGGGAAACTCTAGCTGCGTGCCGCGATCTGTGATCCGTGAACGGTGGCAGTTCGCAGCGAGCAGCGCCAATCTACCAAGAGGTAAATGGGTGTTGTGTCATTTTGAATTTGGAAGCCATGAAACCAGGAGGGTTAAAACCTGACATCCTGCGGCACTCCCGATCCATTCCTCCCTTCCTGGCTTCTTGGATTCCAAATTAGATACACCAACGGTAAATGATCTACCTGCCCCTACTTCCTCCTTTATCAAAATGCTCCGTCGCCATCGCAAACTGGCGCAAACGAACGCCGCCCATCAACCCGAAGGGTTTCGAGCCATTAGCCGGTGGTTGAGCGAAGCGACACCACCGGATACGATGCGCACGAAAACAAACGCATCCCGACGGGATGCCAGCCTCACACCGTTATGCCTTCGATATTTCTCGCCCTGCATTACCACATCGTTTTTTCCACCAAGGACCGCGCGCCTTTGATTGATGCGACGTGGCGTGAGCGGCTTCACGAATACCTCGGCGGCACGGTGAATGGGCTCGGCGGTTTTACCCAAGGCGTCGGCGGCGTAGCGGATCATGTGCATTTGCTCGTGGGGTTGAAGGCGACGCATTGTCTCGCGGATTTCATGCGGGAGTTGAAAAAGGCGTCGTCGGTGTGGGTGCATGAGGAAATCAAACTCTGTGCGTTTGCGTGGCAGGAGGGATACGGCGCGTTCACGGTGAGCCCGACGGCGCGGGCGAGCGTGCGGCGATACATCGCGAACCAAGAGGAGCATCATCGCACGAAGACCTTTCGCGAGGAGTTGGTGGAGTTTTTGGTAAAGGCGGGGGTGGAGTTTGAGGATCGATATTTGGATTGAGGAGAGGTGCGTGGAGGGCTGGCATCCCTCCGGGATGCGTGGCGTGTGGGGACGGTGATCCGGTGGTGTCGCTCGTTCCTCGCTCAACCACCGGCTAATGGCTGGGAAGCCTTTGGCTTCACAGTGGCCTCGTGGCGGAAGGCGTTCGCTTTGCTGCGACCGAGGGGTAATCGGGGCTATGCCCAAAGCTGCTGTTTCTTAACGTAGAGAGTGTAATAAATGTAGTTTCCCCGGCTCCCGTAAATAAACCAGAAAATAACCCCGCCAATGATAGTGAAGGCGGCTAAAAAGCCCGCTAGTGCGGAATGCGACGCGCCCTTTGATATTGCCCATAATGGCCCAAACCAAAACGCGGCCCAATTCCACTTCCCTTGGTAGGACTCCCCAGAGTCGTAAATCTTTTGAAACTCCTCTTGGTAATACGGAGTAAGTCCCGCCACGTTCAACCTGTTCACATTCATTTGATTTGTTCGCATGGGGGATACGACAGGCATAGGTGGCTGGGGCGGCGGCGACGGTAGAAAAGTATTCAACGACTGCCATCCGGCTAGTCCTTCGTGCCAGCCTTGGTCAGTCGGAGCGATGTAGCGAGTTGAGAGCATACCGAGAATCACCTCCACGCTAAATGGCCCGATTTGCTGTCCGTTTTGCAGAAGATAGATTTGCATATTTTTAGAAGAGGATATGGCGGGCAAGTCTGTGATTCACGATCAGGCGATTTGCAGCGGCTTCACTGGTGCGAAGATCAACGCAATGCCACATCCCAAGGTGA
>JAYUIF010000113.1:0-11940 GCA_043766295.1 Spartobacteria bacterium
TTCGCGCGGGAAGTTTGCGCAACGGCGGCTCATCACGCTCGGCGCGAAGTTTGACGCGAATCTTTTCACCGGCGCGGAGCTGCAGACGCTGGAACGCGTGGCGGCGGATTGGGCGGATGCGACGGCTGCGGAAGTCGAGGCCGCGACGCACGCGGAGGCGCCGTGGGCGGGCACTCAGGACGGCAAGGTGATTGACTACGAACTCGCGGAATATCGAAAGCCCATCGGCGCGGAGCCGCTGGATGATGCGCTCGCCTCGTCGAAGGCGCTGGCCGATTACCTCGCTGCACTGGTGTAGCTGGAGCAGCGATGGCGAATTCATTTTCTGTTGTCGAGACGCCCGCTTTTTCTGCGCTTGTCGCCGACTACGTGAAAGGCGGCCACAGGAATCTGCCGGATGATCTCGAATGGTTGAAGGGGCGGTTCGCCGAGGCACCGGAGTTGATGGGTGATCATGTGCCGGGGCTGAAGCACCTGCCGCTGCCGGTCTTCAAGGCGCGCTGCAAGGACTCCTGCCACCGCCTGAGTGCGTCCGCCGCGTGGCGCGTATATTACGCCATCCACAAGGAGAAACGCGCGGTATTCCTGCTCTTTCTGCACCACAAGAAGGAATACGAAAACCCCGGCAAAGATTTCCTCATGCAGAAAATGCAGCGCGCGCTCACTCAGCATCCGCCCAAACGGTGAGTGCAGGCGCAGCCCGACAGCCGGTCTCGGCAGTGAAAATAATTCCAGCGTTATACGACCACGATGCGACTGCGTGGGCGAAGGTGGAAACGCTCGCGGGAGTTGTTTGAGTAGCGTTGAATAGCTGCGCCGCTAATTACTGGGGAGCTTTGGTGGCTTGACGGGGGAGGCTTGGCGTTCTAGCCACGGGGTCGGCAAGGACGGTCCATCAAGGGCTCCGCCGTTGCCCCCAAACAATAAACCAAAAACATATGAAAAAACTCCTACTCACAATCGCACTCACCATCGCATTCGCGTCCAGCCCTGCTGCGTTCGCGCAAGCGAAGAAGAAAGCCGCCGCTCCAGCAGCCGCTCCCGCAGCGGATGCGAAACCCGCAGCCGATGCAGCCAAGCCCGCTGCTCCTGCCGCGAAAGCTCCAAAGCCACTGCCGTTCAGCTCGACTGCGGATGAAATTGACGCCGCTGGCAAATCATTCACCCACACCAATGCCGATGGCAAGAAGGTGAAGAACGTGGTGACCGATAAGACGGAAATCAAAAACGGCGAACCCGCTGCGAAGTTTGAAGACATCAAAGTCGGCGACAAAGTTTCCGGCTTGCGCTTGAAGAAAAATGAAGACGGCACCGAATATGAAGTGGTGAAGATCACCAAGTTCGCCGCCGCCGCGAAGCCTTCAGTCGTCGAAAAGAAAGTCGAAAAGAAAGACGAAAAGAAGCCCGCGAAGAAGGCGGACAAAGCCGCTGCTGCACCCGCCGCCGCTCCCGCTGCGGCGAAGTAATTCAGCGTTCCCTTTTCACAAGAGCCGGCACCTGTCGAAACGGGTGTCGGCTTTTTGTTGCTTGCGCTCAACGGTGCTGCACGGAATTTGCGTGCGACCTTGCCTTCTGAAATTTCCGCGCCATTGTCCGCGCCCTGTTTCGCGGGGAAGGCGCTCATGCCGGCACGCGGCACGGGTCATCCAGGAAAGGAAATATATTTTTATACAGCCATGAGCACTGAAACCATCGCAGCACCGACCACCGAGAAAAAGCCGACACACAACGAGGACATCAAACTCGCGATCCCGACGCTGGCCGGGACGCTCGCGGCGACGATGGCGGACACGACAGTGGATCGCTTTTCCGAGGACGATCAGCAGTTCATGAAATTCCACGGCATCTACCAGCAGGATGACCGCGACCTTCGCAAGACTGGGAAAAAGTTCATGTTCATGATTCGCGGACGCATCCCCGGCGGCGTGCTTTCGCCGAAGGGCTACCTCGTGTATGACCGCCTCGCGACCGAGTTTGGCAACAACACGCTGCGGCTCACTTCGCGGCAGAGTTTTCAGTTTCACGGCGTGGTGAAAAGCGGGCTCGGGCCGTTGATGAAAACGATCAACGAGGCGATGATGGACACGCTCGCGGCGTGCGGTGATGTGAACCGCAACGTGATGGCGCCCTCTGCTCCTGCGCGCGATGCGATCGGGCAGCATTTGCGCGACGATGCGCGGCGCGTGAGCGAGGCTCTCATGCCGCAGACGAAGGCGTATCACTCGATCTGGGTCGAGGGCGTGCAGCTCAATCTCGAAGAGCCGGAGAACAAGGAATTCGTGGACCCGCTCTACGGGAAGACGTATCTGCCACGGAAATTCAAAATCGCATTTGCGATCGCGCCGGTGAATGACGTGGATATTTTCACGAACTGCCTCGGCTTTATCGCCATCATCGGCGAGGACGGCCAGCTCGCGGGCTACAATCTCACCGCTGGCGGCGGGCTTGGGCGCTCGCATGGAAATACGATGACGTATCCGCGCATGGCGGATGTGATCGGTTTTGTGACGCCGGAGCAGCTTGTCGAGGTTTCGCGCGGCGTGCTCACGGTGCATCGCGATTACGGCGACCGCACGGATCGCAAGCACGCGCGGTTGAAATATATTTTGGAAGAGAAGGGCGCGGTGTGGTTCCGCGCGGAGCTGGAAAGTCGCATCGGCTACAAGCTGGCGGAGGCGCGTCCGTTCGAGTTCACGAGTCAGAACGATTCGTTCGGCTGGCATCCGCAGGCGGACGGAAATCTTTTTCTCGGACTGTTCGTCCTCACCGGTCGCATCAAGGACGACGGCAACTACCGGCTGAAATCCGGCCTGCGCGCTGTCGTGGAAAAGTTCGGCCCCGAAGTGCGGCTCACACCTTCGCAAAACATCCTGCTTTGCAATATCGCGCCCGCACAACGCGACGCCGTCACCGCGCTCCTCGCCGAGCACGGAGTGACCGTGGAAAATCAAGCCACCACGATCCGTCGCGCTTCGATGGCGTGCCCCTCGATGCCCACGTGCGGCCTCGGCCTCGCGGAAAGCGAACGCTATTTGCCCGGTCTGCTCGACCGCATCGAGAGCACGCTCGGCGCGCTCGGGCTTGGCGACGAAGAGATCGTCATCCGTATGACCGGCTGCCCGAACGGCTGCGCGCGGCCTTATATGTCCGAGATCGGTTTAGTCGGCAAAGGCCCCGGTCGCTACCAGCTCTGGCTCGGCGGTAACGTCTCCAGCACCCGCCTCAACCGCGTCTATAAAGAGACGGTGAAAGACGCGGAGATGGATGCCGAATTGCGGGCGCTCTTCGACCGCTGGAAAAATACGCGCATCGGCGCAGAGCGTTTCGGCGACTGGGCAGCGCGCGTCGTCTGGCCGGAAATCGTCGAGGCACCTGCGGCAGCGTAGTTTCGGGCACGTCTCGATTTTTTACCGATGATGGCTGGCTCACTGAGCCTGCCTTCTCTGGCGCGATGGGTGAAAAATACCTCTGGCTGGCTCGTTGCCCGCTATGCAGAGCGCATGGCCGCAACTGCGCCAGCCGACTTCGCCAAATTACTTTTCCGCACCGAGCCATTTAATCAGATGGCTTCGTCGCGGCGTTTCCAACTGCTTTCGCAGGCCCGCTCGATGCGTTTTGCGATTGGTGAGCAGTTGTTCCCGGAAGATAAACCGTCCGCCGATGTGTGCATCCTGCTCGAAGGGAAAGTGTGCGTTTACGCGGATTTGCCCGGTGAAAACGAGCCTGTCTTTTTGGAAGAACTCGGCCCCGGTGCCTGCGTAGGATGGATTTCCGCGCTCTCCGGCACCGCCGGGCTGAAGGCGGTGGCGACGACGGATGTGATGGGATTGCTCGTTGCGTCGCCCAAATTTTTTGAAGCAGCCCGCTTCGATCCGGTTTTGAAAGAGGCGATTTTCAAGCATCCGAGAAAGGGCGAAATATGGCGCGTGGTGGCCGCTGAGATCGAGCGGCGCAAGCTCGGCGTGGGCAGCCCGCGCCAGATTGTGGAAAAATTGATACCTGATTGCGTCGCGTTCGACTGGCCGGAGGATGAGAGCGCGATTACGGAGGACACGGAACGTCTCTGGATCGTAAGCGGCGGCGAGGGCGTGAAGTGCGGCGAGCGATGGACGGGCGCCGAGGGCGTCACATGGGCGCGGCTCATCGGATTGCCTTCGGAGCAATTTAGCAAGGCGCTCGCGGTGCATCGGAAGAGCCCGTCGCGTGAGAGCCTGAAATCGGCGCGAACAAGTTCCGCGAGTCGCGTTGTTAAAAAAGACGCCACTCAATCCACTTCGGAATCACGCGTGGTGAAGGAATTGAAGGAACCAAAAGCGAACTCACGAGGTGTTGCGCGTGCGGCAGTCTTCACACTGTTCGCAATTATTCTGGTGCTTGCGGGTGTCTTCGCATGGGCGCGGAGGCAGCCGGTGAACGAATCACTCGCCATCCAAGGCACGCTCATTTTTTCCGGAGACAGCCGCAACATCAACGCTGCGTTCGAGGGCACGCTCATCGAGATGCGCATCCATGCCGGACAACGCATCGAACGTGGGACGGTGATTGCAGTGATTCGTCCTGTTTTCGATGAGGCGCGGGCGAAGGAACTCGCCAACACCCGTGAACGCTCGCGGTTGCAGGCGGAATTTTGCGAAGGCGTGATCGCGGGCCGCGCGGTGAAGGCCAATGCCATCCCGCAGGAGATCGGCGAACTCGCACATAAACACGCGACGCTGCTCAGCGAACTACGCGTCCAGACTGCGATTCAGCGCGGTGGTTCCGATATTGCCGGGCTCAGTGCGGATGAGCGCAAACGTGTTGCGGCGCATTTCAGCGCGCTGCGCGAAAAACGAACGGATCGCGCAGCTTCCACAGGCCGCGATACCGAGGTGCGGCGCGAAGATCTGCGCGAGGCCGAGGATGCACTCCGCGAGGCGCAAGCTGAACTGCGTGTGCAGAGCGAGGCATACTCGCAAATTCGCGCCGAGAAAAACGACGATACTAGGGAGGAATACGCAGTCGCCCAGCGCGCTTTGGCCGGGCTAAAACGAGGCGTGAGCCAGCGTCAGGAGGTCGCGAATCGTATTCGCAAGGAGATGGCCGCGATGAGCGTCCAGAGCGAGCAGGAGGATAAAAATGAATCAAAAGGATCGGAGCAGTTGGAGACTACGAACGCAGCACTTGCCGCCCTCGAAAAAAAACTCCGGGAGCAAAGCACCGCGCTGCGTCAGCTCGCCGCAGAAAGCGACAAGACTCTCGCGCAATTGCGCGCTGAAAACGGACCCAGAGAAATTCAGGCGGCCCAGCGTGGTTTGGTTGTCGAGGTTGCGCCGGTGCAGGCGGGGACTCTCGTGAAGAGTGATACTTTTCTTGGCCGCCTCGTCACACGCCAGGCATGGCAGGTCGAGTGTCGCGCATCGCAGGCTGCGCGACTCGAATCGAGGCAGGCGATCACGCTTGTCGTGACGAATGGCGACGGCGCCGCGATGCGCCTGCCCGAGATTCTGGATTTTGCATCCGAGACTGGCGCGAATGATCAAACGCTGCTCCGGCTGCAAGCCTCCCGCGATGGTTGGCGCGATGGAATGCCCGTCCGCATCGAGGCCACAGTGACCGTCGGAACGCTGCTGGATCAGTGGCTCAGCCAAATCGGCACGGCGCGCTGAGTGTCCGGATCAATCCCGGAAATTTCCGAAGCTGAGGCCGACGCCAAAATCTTTTGAGCGGCAGAAAGTGATCACTGTTTGCAACTCGTCGCGGCTTTTTCCCGTCACGCGGATTTGTCGCTCCTGCAGGGCGCTCTGCACTTTGAGGCCCTGCGTTTTGATGGCCGCGACAATCTCCTTCGCCTTGTCGCCATCGAGTCCCTGCTTGATGAGCAATTCCTGCGTCGCGTGGCCGAGTGGCGAAATCGCCGGGTCTTTGCGTTCGACGTTTCGCAAGTCCACGCCGCGCTTGCTGAGCTTTCCGATTACGATGTCGTGCAGGCTGCGCAGCCGGCTCGCGTCCTCGGCGGTGAGTTTGATTTTGGATGCTTTGAGATCGAGTTCGATGGAGGCCGTGCTCCCTTTGAAATCAAACCGCGTGGCGAGTTCCTTGTTCGCCTGGTTGATGGCGTTGTCGAGTTCCTGAGTGTTCACTTCGCTGGTGATGTCGAAAGAAGGCATGGGCGGAGAATGGCGGAGGAGGATTGCGGTTAGAAGTTCCAATTTGTAGCGCCCGCGATTTGATTTAGAAAATTCCGTCTTTTGCAAAGTGGCGCGCGGGCCTTACACCACCACGCATGAATCTGACACGCACTGCTTACGGAACTTGGAATGCTGGCCGCTACATGAACTTTGGCGAGCCGGTGGATGATGCGCGTTTTGAAACGTGCATCCGCCGTGCGTATGAAAAAGGCATCCGCACTTTCATGACGGCGGATACCTACGGCAGTGGTGCAGCAGACGAAGCGCTCGGTCGCGCGCTCGCCGGTGTGCCGCGCGAGAGCTACTGTCTGGTGCAAATGATCGGGCACGATTTTTACGGCGGCGTGCGCGATGGGCAGAAGGGATTTCCACGTTTCACCGACCCGCGCGTCCGCCAGCCGCGTGATTTTTCCGACTACGTGCGCATGGCCACGGAGAAGGCGCTGGCCCGCTGCTGCACGGATCGTTTCGACTGCGTGATGCTGCACAATCCGGACAGCATCGGCTATTCGCAGGAGCCGGTGTGGAGTGCGCTCGCGAAATTGCAGGAGGAAAAAATGACGGAATATCTCGGCGTGGCTCCGGGGCCCGCGAATGGTTTTTCGCTCGATCTGATTTTGTGCATGGAGCGGTTCGCGTCGTTGATTGATTGGGCGATGATCATCCTCAATCCGCTGGAGCCGTGGCCCGGTCAACTCGCGCTGGATGCTGCGCAAAAGCACGACGTCTCCATCGTCACGCGCGTGGTGGATTACGGCGGGCTGTTTCACGGCGACGTGCGGCCCGGCCACACGTTTGGCACACGCGATCATCGGACGTTCCGCCGCGAAGGTTGGGTGGATGCCGGCTGCGCGAAACTCGATGCGATGCGCTCCGTCGCCGAACGGCACGGACTCACGCTGCTCCAGCTTTCGTGCGCGTGGAATCTCAGCCAGCCGCCCGTGCGCTGCGTGGTGCCCACGCTCATTCAAGAAGTCGCGCAGACGAACGGCGCGAAGGTAAAAACCATCGAGGAGAAAATTGATGAGCTGGCCGCGTTGCCCGATGTGAAATTGAGCGCCGAGGAAGTCGCGCAACTCGCCGCCATCGGAAACAACAAGGGCTGCATGGAATTGAAAGGCGGCAATCCTTCCTACATCGGCGATCCCGTGGCGGATCGTTGGCCGCTCGATGGCGACCTTCTCGACGTGGCTGCCCGCTGGAAGATAGAGCCCGCGCGCGACCTCGCCTGCACGCACGCTGCGTAGTTGCGCTACGCGGGGAGCATCCCGCTTTTCCGTGCGAAATTGAACACGCCGCCGGCGTCAATCACCGGCTTGGCTTCGCCGAGAGATTTCAGCGCGTGCGTCTGGCCGTTCACGGTCAGCGTATTCGCATCGAGGTCGAGCGTTCCCACATCGCCGGTCTTGATTACGTCGCAGAGGCGCGACGTGGCGTCGTAGGGATAAAGCTCACCGGTCGCCACGCAGTTGCGGAAAAAGATGCGTGCAAAGCTGTCGGCGATCACCGCCTCGCAACCCGCCGCGCCCATCGCTATAGGCGCGTGTTCGCGCGAACTGCCGCAACCAAAGTTCCGCCCGGCGACGACGATTTTATACTGCGTCTTCGTTCCCTCGGGCACGAACTTCACCGGATACTGATCGTCCGGCAATCCGATGAGCGCGTAGCTGCCGAGCTTTTCGTATTCGTCCGGCTTGGTCGGCACGAGCGTGAGGTAGCAGGCCGGGATGATTTGGTCGGTGTCTATGTTGTCGGTGACGACGAAAATCGGGCTGGTGATAGTGTTGGCCATAAATCGAGAGCGCCCAAGAAAGCGCAGGTCGCCTGCGAGGGAAACGGAAATTTCGCAGAAGTTTTTCAACAGGCCGTCGTCGCGCACAATGTTTCCGCTTCGCATCGCTGATTCCGCTTCGTAGCATCCGCACATGCTCAACATTATTTTCCGGGAAATACTCCGGCTGATCCAGCCGGTGGGGCTGGCTTGGGCTACGCTGCTGATCCTCGCAATCCTGCTCTGGCGCATGAAACGTCGCGGCTTCGCTGTGCTGGCGGCCATCATGTTTTTGATGATCACGCTGGTCGGCAGCACCTGTTTTCCCGGCTCGCTACTGCGGCGGCTGGAGCGCCCGTGGGCGGGTGTGAAAATCGCGGACCTTCCTGTTTGCGATGTGGTGGTCGTGCTTGGCGGAGGCATCGAGCCTTCGCGCCATGAAGTCGGCTCGATGCACTTCACCGGCTCGGGCGACAGAATCATCATGGGCTTGGAATTGATGAGACTCGGTAAGGCTCCCGTGATCGCTTTTGGCGGCAGTGAGATGGATTTCGGTGGCCGCAAAACGGTGGAGGCTGATTTGGCGAAGGAGTGGCTCGAATCGTGGCATCTGCCTGCGGTGAGCGAAGTCATCAGCCTCGGTGCAAATGATAACACGCGGCAGGAGGGCGAGAAAATCGCACGTCTCGCGAAGGAGCGCGGCTGGCATCGCGTGTTGCTCGTCACTTCCGCCAGTCACATGGCGCGCGCCGTCGCCGTATTTTCCAAAGTGGGCGTCGAGACCGTGCCTGTGCCGTGCAATTTCCTGACAGGAGCTGAGGCAGATCCGCCGCTATTCCGCGTCACGGTGCCGGGTGGGGACGGCTTTGATAAACTCAAAGTCTGGATACACGAAATGGTCGGCTGGTTCATTTACAAACGGCGTGGCTGGCTGTGAGTTCTCCGCAATTTCCGCTGGCAATGCAGCGCGTGCGCGTAATTCTCCCACGCCTTTCCGATGAGCACCACACGCGAACTCTACGACCGCCACATCATCCCCACCTACGGACGCTTTGATCTGCGGCTCGCTCGCGGGCTGGGCGCGGAAATTTGGGACGAGGACGGCAAGCGCTACCTCGACTTCGGCGCGGGCATCGCCGTCACCAGCATCGGCCACGCACACCCCCGCGTCGTCCGCGTGATGCAGGAGCAAATCGGCAAACTCGTCCACACCTCGAACCTTTACTACACACGACCGCAGGGCGTCCTCGCCGAGCGCCTCTGCCGCCTTGTCGCGCGCCCCGGCAAAGTATTCTTCTGCAACTCCGGCGCCGAGGCCAACGAAGCCCTTTTCAAACTCGCGCGCAAATTCGGCAACGAATCCACCGGCGGCCCGCGCATCGGCATCGTCACCATGCTCGGCAGTTTTCACGGGCGCACGCTCGGCGGCATCAGCGCGACCGGGCAGGACAAAGTGAAGAAAGGCTTCGAGCCGATGGTCGAGGGCTTCCGCCATGTGCCCTTCAACGACAGCGCCGCGCTCGCCGCCGCCGTCGCCGAGTCGGGCACCGTCGCCGTGCTCATCGAGCCAGTGCAGGGCGAAAGCGGCATCCACCCCGCGAGCGTCGAGTTTCTGCGGACGGCGCGTCGGCTGTGCGATGGAAAAAACCTCCTCCTCTTTTTCGACGAAGTGCAATGCGGCCTCGGGCGCACCGGCGATTGGTGCGGCTGGCGCACGCTCGTTTCCGACGTCGAGCCCGACGCCGTGAGCTGGGCCAAAGGCATCGCCGGCGGCTTCCCCCTCGGCGCGATTTGGGTCAGCGACCGCAACGTGTCGCTCGCCGATGGCACGACGAAGCCCCTCTGCGACCTCCTCGGCCCCGGCACCCACGGCACCACGTTTGGCGGCACCCCGCTTGTCTGCGTCGGCGCGAACGAAGTGCTCGCGGTGATCGAAGGGGAAGGGATGCTCGCCAACGCCCGCGTCGTCGGTGCCCACGCGCTCGCTGTGCTGCGCGCCCTCTCATCGCCGCTCATCAAGGAAGTGCGCGGCGTCGGCCTCATGCTCGGCATCGAATTGGTGCCCGACTTCGCCACGCGCGCGCATTTGCCCGTGGGAAAAGTGCCCGCGCTCTTCCTCGTCGAGCGCCTCCACGAAGCCGGCCTCCTCACCATTCCCAGCGGCACCCACGCCCTCCGCTGGCTCCCGCCCTTGAACGTCCGCCGCGAAGAAATCGAAGAAGCCGCCGCCATCCTCGCCCGCACCCTCGCAGCGCTCTAGCCATTCATGGCTGCAAATTTCATGAACATCCAATCGCTGATCAAAACGGCGCTCTACAAAGCTGGTTACAGCATCAAAAGAATCCGGAAGACACCACCTCGTTCTGCACATGCGCCGAAGCGTGAAGAATGTGGCACGCCAGACGTGATGCGACTGCTCCACGAGAACAACCCCTACGATGGATTTGACTTTCAGTCCCTTCCGTTTGAGGCGCATGGATGGGGCGGTCAATCGCCCGCCTTTCGTGAGTTGATTACCCGGATCAAGCCTCGCCTGATCATCGAAGTGGGCACATGGAAGGGTGCTTCTGCGTTGGAGATGGCCGCTGTCGTTCGCGACCTTGGCCTTTCCACCCAGATCGTATGTGTTGATACTTGGCTGGGTGCGCTGGAGTTCTGGACAGATCAGACTGACCCAGAGCGATACTTGAGCCTGCACCTGCGGCATGGCTACCCGTCCGTATATTATCAATTCCTCGCGAACGTGTGTCACAAAGGCTTTCAAGCGGGCATCGTTCCGTTCCCTCAAACCGCATCCACGGCCGCATTATGGTTCCGGTATTACGGCATTACCGCAGACTTGATCTATGTGGACGCGAGCCATGAGGAAGAAGATGTGTATCAGGATCTATGCAATTATTGGGAGGTCGTCTCTCACAGCGGTTTTCTTTTTGGAGACGACTATGATTGGGATGGAGTGCGACTTGCCGTCGATCGCTTCGCGAAGGAAGAGGGAAGGCAGGTAATATTCGTAGCCGACAAATGGCTCCTGCAAAAAGAGGTTCATCCGTGAAGTGGTGGCGACGCTGGCGGGTTTCACCGGCTTTTTGATGAAGAAATGAGCAGCGCTGTAGTGCGGTGGCAGAGCGAGGCACGAGCGCCGACACCGCCTTATGAGCGCCCGGTGCTGGAAGTGGCGCGTGTGTTTAAAGAGCGAGATGCAGAGCAGCCGCCGCATTTCTTTGAATGTGAACAACGGAAACCAATCACAACTTTCCCCGCACTCCGCACACAAGCTTGCCTCTCACCCCACACTCCGGCATTTCGCGCTCATGCTCGTCTCACTTCGCATTCGGAATCTTGCCCTCGTCGAGGAATTGGAATGGCACATTGGCCCCGGCTTCATCGCCATCACCGGCGAGACGGGCTCGGGCAAAAGCATCATCGTCGGCGCGCTCAAACTCGTCCTCGGCGAGCGCGCGGATAAATCGCTCATCCGCGCCGGTGCCGAGAGCTGCACCGTCGAGGCGCTCTTTCACATCAAGGACTCCGCGAAGCTCAACGCGTGGCTCGATGCACAGGGCGTCGAGCACTGCGAAGACGGCCAGCTCATCGTCAAGCGCGTCTTCGCGACAGCGGGCACAAACCGGCAATTCATCAACGGCAGCCCCACCACACTCGCCGTGCTCGCGCAACTCGGCGACGGCCTCGTGGATTTGCACGGCCCGCACGATCACCAATCGCTCCTTTCCAACGAACGGCAGCTCGATTTGCTCGATTCCTTTGCCGCCGCCGATGCGCTGCGCGCGAAATACGGCGAGCAATACCGCGAACACAACCACCTCGCCAACGAGCGCGACGCCCTCGCCGGCAGCGAAGCCGCCCTCGAACGCGAACTCGATCTGCTCCGCCATCAAGTCGGCGAAATCACCGACGCACAAATCCGGCCCGGCGAAGAGGACGAACTGCTCGCGCGCTACACCGTGGGCTCGAACGCGCGCAAGCTGCTCGAACTTTCCGCCG
>JAYUIF010000114.1:0-28956 GCA_043766295.1 Spartobacteria bacterium
ATTTTCAAAAAACTAAACGTCCGCTACTCCACGAAAAGACAGAAGGCCGACCAGAGCGCCATCGAGAGCATCGAGAGCGGCCTCGCTTCGTGCAGCGGACTTTCCATTTTCCTCGTCGAAGCCTGCCGCAGCGTCGGCATTCCCGCACGCGTCGTCGGCACGCCGATGTGGACGAATATGCACGGCAACCATACGTGGGTGGAAATTTGGGATGGCGACTGGCACTTCACCGGAGCCGCCGAGCCCGACGCCAAGGGACTCGATCACGGATGGTTCAAAGACGACGCATCCAAGGCCGACGACACCAAGCCCGAGCATCGCATCTACGCCAGCAGCTTTCGTAAAACCGGCATCGCATTTCCCCTCGTGTGGGATCCGCGCATTGATTGGGTTCCCGCCGTCAACGTCACCGCGCGTTACATCGCTGCCGTGAAACTTGACGAAGGTAAAACGCGCGTCCTCATCCGAGTCATCGATCACGAAAACGGCAAACGCATCGCCGCCAAAGTCACGCTCATTGACAGCGACTCCGGCGAAAAACACAGCGGCATCAGCAGCGACGAAACTGCCGACCTCAACAACATCCTCACCTTTCCATTGCCCTCCGGCCATCACTGCCAAATCGAAATCAACAGCGAAGGAAAAACCACCAAAGTTCAGATCACCGTCGAGAAAAAGACCGAGCAAATGATCGCCATCTCCATAGGCGAATAATTGCGAACGTGGCGACCCTACGGGGAATCGAACCCCGGTTACTCCCGTGAAAGGGGAGTGTCCTAACCGCTAGACGATAGGGTCACTCTGAATTGAGGGCGCGGAATATGTGGAGCGATGCCGCGCACCGCAAGCAGTTTTCGCTCAGACGGCGGGGCACGTTGATTTTTTTAACTACAGAGAACACGGAGAGCACGGAGGAAAACGAGTGATACACAATAGCAGTGCAGCAAACTCTGAACGCGGACATTCCTTGCGGATCTCTTCTCCGTGCCCTCTGTGTTCTCTGTAGTTTATCTGCATCGTCCTGCTACGCGCACACGTTGGTGGAGCGCTGGCCGGCGAAGATGCGGGCGCGCTCGCCGGTGCTGAGTTCGCGCCATTGGCCGGGCATGATTCCGTTGAGATCAAATTCGCCGATGCGCACGCGGAGCAGGCGCAGGGTGGGATGACCGATGGCGGCGGTCATGCGGCGGACTTGATGATTTTTTCCCTCGATCAATGAAAGCGCGAGCCAGCAGTCGGGGACGTTTTTGCGGAGGCGAATGGGCGGATTTCTCGCGGGGACGAATGGCTGAGGGTCGAGCAACCATGCGCGGCAGGGGAGCGTTTTCGTTTTGCCGATGACGATGCCGTGTTCGAGTTTATCGAGGGCGTCGCGTGTGGGGATGCGTTCGATTTGCGCCCAATAGGTGCGAGCGTGGGCGTGCTCGGGGGCGAGGAGTTTTTTGTTCAGGAATGGCTCGTCGCTCAGCAGGAGCAGTCCTTCGCTCTCGGCGTCGAGACGGCCGAGCGGATATACATTGCGCGGGAAATCGAAGTCCGCGAGCGGGCGGTGCGGCGAGTCGTCGTGGGTGAATTGGCTGAGGACGCCGTAGGGTTTGTTGAAGGCGATGAGCATTTACGTGTCGAATTTCAAACGCGCTTCGAGCCGCTGCGTCCAGAGCGAGATGGGCAGTGTGATGATGAGGTAGCCGATGGCGAGCGGCAGGTAGCTCTCGAACGGCGCGAAGGTAAAACTGTTCACGTTCGTGCCGGCTTGCGTGAATTCATTCAGCGCGATGATGGAGAGGAGCGAGGAGTCTTTGACGAGCGAGACGAATTGCCCCGCGAGACCCGGCAGCACTTGGCGGATGGCCTGCGGAAAAATGACGTGCCGATATGTCTGCGCAGTCGTGAGCCCGATGGCGCGCGCACTTTCGATCTGCGAACGGCCCACGCTTTCGATCCCGGCGCGGATGATTTCGCTGATATACGCGCCGGTGAATGTGGCGAGGATGAGCGGCCCGGCGATGATGCGGCTCTCCATTCGCAGCACATGGCCGAAGACGTAAAAGTAGAGGTAAATTTGCACGAGCAACGGAGCGCCGCGCGTCAGCTCCACGTAGATGCGCGCGATGTAGCGCAGTGGGAGAAAAGACGCGCGCCGTGCGAGTGCGAACACCAACCCAAGCAGGCAACTCGCGGGCAGTGCGATGGCGGCGATGGCGAGCGTGGCGAGCCAGCCATCGAGATAAAGCTGGCGGTAATTCCACACGGAGCGCCAATGCCATTCGTAATCCAACGCCAGCAGCGCGGCGACTGCCACGCCCGCGACCACTGCGAGCGCGAGCGCAAAGCTGAGCGCCCTTCGTAGGAGCGGCGGCGTTGCAGTGTGGAGTGCGGGCATACGCTTCCTAGTTTCTGAGCGACTCCACAATCGCCGATGCTGCGCGGGTGGCGGCTCCGCGTTCGCCGAGGCTGGCGATGACTTCGCGTTGGGCGCGCTGTTGGGCTTCGCGCGTGGCGGTGTGTTCGAGCAGTTGCAGCAGCTCGCTGGCGATGGGGCTGGGCTCGGCGGCGGCTTGCAAAAACTCGCGCGCAATTTCGCGTCCGGCGAGGACGTTGGGCAGGCCGAGCCACGGGATTTTCAACAAGCGCCGCCCGATGACGTAGGTGAGCCACGCGACTTTGTAGAGGATGACCATCGGCAGGCCGAAATAAGTCGCCTCCAACGTAGCCGTGCCGCTGCACACCATGCCCGCGCCCGCACGCTGCATGAGCGAATGCGCGCTGCCGATGGTGATCGGACAGAAGCTGTCGTCTTTTCCGCGCTTGCGGAGGATTTCGCGCATCTCGGCGGCGAGCGGTTCGCTGGCGGCGGCGGCTTCAAAGTGGAGGCGGTTGCGCGACATGCGCAGATGCACGGCGGCGTCGAGCATCACGGGGAAAATCTTGCGCACTTCCTTGCTGCGGCTGCCGGGGAGAAGTGCGACGAGTTGCACATCGCGGGGCGTGTCGGTGCGTTGCGCGGCGAGCGTATCGAGCAGCGGATGGCCGATGCAAACGGCGTGCAGTCCGCTTTGTTCGTAGAGCGGAATCTCGAAGGGAAAAAGGCACAGCATCAAGTCGAGATAGCGCGCCATTTTCGGGATGCGCCCACGGTGCCATGCCCAGACTTGCGGCGAGACGTAGTGGATAATTTTCAGTTTCGGCAGACGCGCCTTCGCCGCTTTTGCGAGGCGCAGATTGAAGCCGGGATAGTCCACCGTCACGAGCGCATCGGGCGCGGCGGCGGTGATTTCATCGAGCATCCGAGCAAGCTGGCGGCGGAAGTAACCGTATTTTTTCAGCACGTCCCACAGGCCGACGACCGCCTCATCCGCCCAATCAAAAATCGCATCGCCAGCGAGCGCGCGCATCTCCCGCCCGCCCGCGCCGACAAATTCCACGCCGTGCATCTTCTCCCGCAACGCGCGCATCAGCTCCGCCCCGCGCGAATCCCCGCTGGCCTCACCGGCTACGATGTAGAGCTTCATGCGGACTGGGGCTGTGACGCTTCAATTTGTCGTGTGATTTCGAGGGCCAACTCCAGCGCCGCTGTTGCTTGGTGGCCGCTCACTTTTGGCTGTGCTCCGGCGCGGGCGCATTCGACGAAGGAGACGAGTTCGCGCTTGAGGGGTTCGTCTTTTTCGATGGGGACTGGCTCGCGCACGAGGCGTTTTCCGGCGAATTCGGTGACGATGGTGCCGCCGCCCGCGAGGCCGAGGAGTTTGCCGACGAAGCTGCTTTCGCGTTCGTCGCTGCGCGCGAGGCGGAGGAGGTAGCCGTCCTGCCGCTGGTAGTCGAGCGAGAGGTAGGCGTCGCTTTGGAAGACGCGAATCTTGCGCACTTTTTCCTGGCTGATGCGGGATGCGGTAATGTTGGCGACGCAGCCGTTCTCGAAGCGAATGCGGACGTTGGCGATGTCTTCGCGTTTGCTCAAAATGGGCACGCCCACGGCGTCCACTTGCGCCCACGGGGAGCGGACGAGGTGGAGGATGATTTCGAGATCGTGAATCATCACGTCGAGCACGACGCCGACATCGAGGCTGCGGCCCGGATACGGGGAGAGCCGCGTGGCTTCGATGAAGCGCGGGGCGTTGAGGCGTTCCTCCAGCGCGGACATGACGGGATTGAATCGCTCGATGTGTCCGACTTGCAGCACGAGGCCGCGTGCCTGCGCGATGTCGCACAATTCACGCGCTTGCTCCGGCGTTTCGGTGAAGGGTTTTTCGACGAGCACGTGCTTGCCGCGTTCGAGCAACGCCTTCGCGATTTCAAAGTGCGTGACGGTCGGTGTGGCGATGGTGGCGGCATCCACGAGCGACGCGAATTCATCGAGCGAGGTGACGGGTTTCGCGCCGTATTTCCCGGCGATCTCGCTGGCGGTCTCGGCGCGCGTGTCGAGGATCGCGGCGAACTTCGATTCCGGCAACTCGGAGAAAATGCGCGCATGGTTTTTCCCCATGCTGCCAGTGCCGACGACGCCGATGCGGAACTTGGATGAATCAGATTTTGGAACCACGGATGTCACGGATTACTCGGATGGGTTTTCTTCGCTGGGACGATTGTCGCGGACGATGCGCTTCCACTCCAGCTTTGCGTGTTTGAAGTTAAGGAGCAGACCGACATCAAGACGGGTAAGATTGAGGTAGCCGATCATTTGCGCGAAGTGATCGGGTGTGAATGCGCTCACAACTTTGGGGTCGGCTATCACCAGTTCCTCGACGATGAAGTCCGGGATGAAAGTTCCGATGGGATGGCCTTTGTAAGCCACAGGGAACTGCTTTTGGTTTTCAACTTTGATGCCGCGTAGCTGTAGCTCCACCAGCATGGCGCGCTCGTAAATCTTTTCGTCCTGCCCCGGCCCCAGTTCGTTCAAAACCTCCATCGCTGCTCCGATGATTTGCTTGGTGATCTCTTCGTGTTTCATAGACGGATAAAGACGTTCGCTTCACTGCGGATGACGCAGATATTTTGACCACGGATGTCGCGGATTTTCACGGATGGGAAAGCGCGCGGCTGTCTTTTATCCGTATCCATCCGTGATATCCGAGGTTGGAAAATGTGTGGCGAAGGCAACGTGGCGATGGAGCAGATATTTTGACCACGGATGACGCGGATTTTCACGGATGGGAATGCGCGGGGATGTCCTTTATCTGTGTCCATCCGTGATATCCGAGGCTGGGAAAATCCCTCTTGTTTCTTATCCGTGTCCATCCGTGATATCCGTGGTTGAAGAATCCGTGTTATCACAGTCCGTAGAGTGAGATTTTGTGTTGGGCGGCGAGGGTGGCGATTTGTTCGCGGTCGAGGAGGATGGTCTTGCCGGCTTCGATGCCGATGACGCGCACTCCGGCGGTGGCGCAGGTCTCGATGGTGATGGGGCCGACGACGGGGACATCGAAGCGCAAGTCCTGGCCGGGCTTGCTCACTTTCACCATCACGGCATCGCCGCGACCGAGCGCGCCGCCGCGTTGGATGCACTCGTTCGTGCCCTCGAAGCCTTCCACCGCGAGCACAGTTCCGTTTTTCACGAGCACCGTCTGGCCGATGTCGAGGCGGCTGACTTCCTTGGCGATGTCGTGACCGAAGCGCAGGTCGTCTTCGATGCGTGGTTTGATCTTCGGGCCGAAAAGCAGACCGCTTCCGGCGAGATGATCATCCATGTAGCTCGTCGCGGAAATGAGCACGCAGCCGGCTTGCGCCATCTCCTCGCCGATCGCGCGGAAGATGGTTTCCGCATTGCGACGCTTGAGTTTCGCGAGCATGAAGAGCGTTTTAAAATCAGGCCGCAGATCGAAAAGATTTTTCGGCGCGATTTGTCCGGCCATCACCGCGTGCTTCGCGCCGGTTTTTTCGAGGAAAGCGAGCATCTTGCCGAGCTGGCCCACACGCATCCACGCGATCTCATCCACCTCGTTTGCGAGCGCCTCACTCGTCTCGCCGGTGAACGCCGCCGCGACCACGCGCCGCACGCCCGCCTTGCGAGCGCCGCGCGCCATGGCGAAGGGATAGCTGCCGCTGCCGGCGATGATGGCGAGTGTCTCGGTTGTTTCCAAAGTGCGCGCAACCTACGCATTCGCAGCCATGCCGGGCAAGCGCGCGCCGCGCGGACTGCCGGATAAATCGATATTTCACCACGCACCCAAAGATTTTTTCGCGCGACGGGTCTTTCCGCGTAGCCAAGAGCGGGCGCGCTGTTCTACGGTGCGCGTCCATTCTTTCACCCAAACCAAAAATCCACAATGAACGAACCATCCATCATCCCAGTCAATCGCCGCAGCTTCCTTCGCCGTAGTGGCGGCATCCTCAGCGGCGTCGCGCTTGCGGGCGCGCTCGATCCGGCGCGCTACGCATACGGCGCGGCATCCAGCGAGGAGTTGAAAATCGCGCTCATCGGCTGTGGCGGTCGCGGCAGCGGCGCGGCGAGTCAGGCGCTGAGCACTTTCAGCCAGGGCCCCGTGAAGCTCGTGGCGATGGCCGACGTTTTCGATAGCCGCCTCCAAGGCGCGCTCGGCAACCTCACCAGCGAGCACAAGGATCGCGTGAACGTGCCGAAGGAAAATCAATTCATCGGCTTCGACGCCTACAAGCACGCCATCGCGATGGCGGATGTCGTCATCCTCACCACGCCTCCCGGATTTCGCCCGATGATGTTTGAAGAAGCCGTCAAGCAGGGCAAACACGTCTTCATGGAAAAGCCCGTCGCCACCGACGCCGCCGGCGTGAACCGCGTGCTCGCAGCGGCCAAGATCGCCAAGGAAAAAAACCTCAAAGTCGGCGTCGGCCTCCAGCGCCATCACCAGGCTGGCTACATCGAAACCGTCAAGCGCATCCACGACGGAGCCATCGGCGACATCACCTCCGCGCGCTGCTATTGGAACGGCGCGACACCGTGGCTAAAAAAACGCGCCGACCTCGAAAAAACCGTCGGCCGTAAACTCACCGAAATGGAATACCAGATGCACAACTGGTATTATTTTACATGGATCTGCGGCGACCACATCGTCGAGCAACACATCCATAACATTGACGTGATCAACTGGGTCAAAAAAGGCTACCCCGTGAAGGCGCAGGGCATGGGCGGATGCGAAGTCCGCAAAGGCGAGGACTACGGCGAAATTTTCGACCACCACGCCGTCGAATTTGAATACGCTGACGGCACCCGCTGCTCCAGCTTCTGCCGCCACATCGTCGGCTGCTGGAATTCCGTCAGCGAACACGTCCAAGGCACCAAGGGAAAGAGCAACTTGGATCGCTACGTCATCAGTCCCACCGAGGGCGATGCATGGCACATGAGCGGCAAGGGCGAAAAAGACTCGTATCAAGTCGAACACGACGACCTTTTCGACGCCATCCGCAACAACAAAGAATACAGCGAAGCCGAACGCGGCGCGATGAGCACCGCCACCGCCATCCTCGGTCGCATG
Organism: Spartobacteria bacterium; assembly: GCA_043766295.1. Lineage (GTDB taxonomy): Bacteria > Verrucomicrobiota > Verrucomicrobiia > Chthoniobacterales > Chthoniobacteraceae > SXWH01. The sequence goes on from JAYUIF010000114.1 coordinate 7,449, forward strand.
GCCACCTACAGCGGCGTCGAAGTCGAGATGGATAAATTCCTCAAGAGCAACAAATCCATCTTCCCGCCCAACCTCGCATGGGACGCCGATATGCCCGTGAAACCCGGCCCCGACGGCATGTATCCCCGCGCCATCCCCGGCCAATACAAGCCCGTCTAAAAAAACGCTTGGGAGCGGGGCGCGTGTTCGCAGGCCAGCCCGAAGGGTGAGCGCGGCGGCGCTCATCAAATTGAACCGCGCCCACGTCCCGCTTCACCCGACGCATCGGTCAACTTGCACTGCCACCGCGCCAAAAGCGGTAGCAGACCCGTCACATTCGGAAGGATGATTTACGAGGGACACGCGCTGCAATACTGAGAAGAAAACCGCTTGAAGCATGACTATCTGCCAGTCCCTATTTTTCACCCCACACCCGACGTTCGCTTTGGTCGTGCTTCTCTGTAGAGGGGCCATATTGCGGAGCTTTGGGGCTTGAATCCGATGATCGGATGGGTTTTTGCGGAGTCTTGAGGCTTGCATTGGATGCCCGGATGGGTTTTTGCGGAGCGCAGAGGCTTGCATTGGATCGTCAGGTGGGTTTTTACGGAGTCTTGAGGCTTGCATTGGATCGTCGGATGGGTTTTTGCTGAGTCTTGAGGCTTGCATGATCATGATGGTTGCCTTTTTGCGGAGTCCAGAGGCTTGCATGATCACGACGGATGCCTTTTTGGAGAGTCTTGCGGCTTGTATTTTCATGCGGTTTGGATGTGCGTTTTCCGGCACTAAGCATCGGCTTGCATGGGTTGGGTTTTTTCATTAAAGCGGATGCCACATGAGCACGACACCCCAATCTCCCGCGCCGACGACGCCCGCGTCGCAGTGGAAACCTGATGTAATTTTTGCGATGATTGCCGACCCGGTGAGGCGGCGGCTGCTTTTGCGGCTGGCGGGCGGGCCGCCGTTGTCGGCATCACAACTTTCCGCAGGCGCGGGACGCAGGCCGGACGCGGTGTTCAAGCATCTCGTGACGCTGCGGGACGCCCGCTTTTTGACGACGATGCCCGACCCGACGGACAAAAGGCGGACGCTCTATGCGCTCGCGCCCGATGTGCCGGTGGTGAAGACGGAGCGCGGTGTGGAGATGGATTTCGGCTGCTGCGTGCTGCGGATGTGAGGGGGATGAATTGCCGCGAAGGAACGCAGGGAGCGCAAAGGGGTGATTAAATAAACCTAAAAGCGGCGATAGGAACTGCTGTCTCGCGCAAAGACGCAGAGACTCCATCGCTGTTTCTAGTGTTAAAACGCTTCGGCGTCTTCGGGGAGGCCGGAGTCGTCGCGGATGCTGTCGAGGCTCTTCTTTGCGCCGCGCTCGGTTTCGGGGCCGGCGATGAGTTCGCTCACGGCGTCCACGATGGCGGGGAGCGCGAGGAGTGCGCCGAGGCCGAGGAGCGTGAAGGCGGTGGTCTTTTGCGCGGAGCGGCTCATTTTCCCGCCGAGGAGCAGGCCGAGGCCGCAGCCGACTGCTGTCTGCGTGACGGCGAGCAGGGATGAATTCAACTTGTCGCTCGGTGCTTTTATTTCCATGAGTCTCATGCGGGAAGATGCGAATTTGTGCGTTTCTGTCCAGCACGGACTGGGCCGCCTGCGTCATTGACGAAATGCGAACAGTCATCTTCCCATCGCGCGAGCGATCCATTACTTCCACACGACACACCACGAAGCGCGATGTCATCTTCTCTCTACGTTCTTATTCTTGCCGGCGGCAGCGGTGAGCGGTTCTGGCCGCTCAGTCGCAAATCGCGGCCCAAGCAATTGCTCGCACTCTTCGGCCCGGAGACGTTGCTGGAGGCGACGCTGCGCCGTCTCGATGGCCTCGTGCCCGCGAAAAATATCCTTATTTTAACCAACGCGGATCAAGAGGCGGCGGTGCGTGCGCTCGCGAAATCGCTGCCTGCGGAAAATATCGTGGCGGAGCCGGCGAAGCGCGACACGGCTGCGGCCATCGCGCTCGGCGTGGGCTGGGTGGCGGTGCGCGATGCGCAGGCGACGATGATTGTGCTGCCTGCGGATCATCTCATTCAGGATGCCATCGCTTTTCAAAAAACTCTGCGCACGGCGGCGGCGGCGGCGCGGCAGACGGGGGAGCTTGTCACCATCGGCATCCAGCCTACGTGGGCGTGCCCCGGCTTCGGCTACATCGAGATGGGGCCGCCGGTGAAAATCGCCGAGGCGAATGACGGGCCTGCGGTGCATGATGTGGTGCGCTTCCGCGAAAAGCCGAACGCGGAATTGGCGGAGCAATTTTTGCGGCAGGGAAATTTCCGATGGAATGCGGGGATGTTCATCTGGACGATCCCGGCGATCCTCAGCGCGCTGCGCCGCCATGCGCCGGAGTTGGGGATGTTTGTTTCGCGCCTGCACTCGGGCGAGGATTTCCAGATGTTGCTGCGCGACGTTTTCCCCACGCTGCCGAAAATCTCGGTGGACTACGCCATCATGGAAAAATCGGCGCGCGTGTTGATGGTCGAGAGCGCGTTTGATTGGGACGACATCGGGAGCTGGACGGCGCTGGCGAAATATCTGCCGGTGCTGGAAGCGGGCAACGTCGCGAATGCTGAAATCACCACGCTCGAAGCGGACAACAATCTCATTTACTCCACGTCGAAACGCCGCATTGCGATGCTCGGGGTGAGCGATCTCATCGTCGTCGAGACCGCCGATGCGCTGCTCATTTGCAATCGCCACGAGGCGGAGAAAATCAAACACCTCGTGGCTAAAGTGCCGCCGGAACTCCAATGACACGCGCCCTCGGAATTGACCACGGCGACGCGCGCATCGGCCTCGCCATCTCGGACGAACTCGGGATGCTCGCGCACCCGCTCGAAACCATCGCCGTGAAAGACACGCCCGATCCCGCCGCACGGGTCGCGCAAGTCGTCGCCGAGCGTGGCGTCGGAAATATCATCATCGGCCTGCCGAAAAATATGGACGGCACGACCGGCGCCGCCGCCGAGAAAGTGCGCGCTTTCGCCGAGAAACTCCGCGCACTCGTGACGTGTCCCATTCGTTTGTGGGACGAGCGTCTCACGACCGTCGCCGCGCAAAGATCGCTGCACGAAGCAGGCAGAAACGCGAAGCAAAGCCGCGCGGTGATCGATCAAGTCGCCGCTCAACTCATCCTGCAAGGCTGGCTCGATTCGCAGAGCTTTGCGCTGTAAGCCGTGGTCGAACGTCTCAAACTCATCATCGCCTACGATGGGCGTCCGTTTTCCGGCTGGCAGAGTCAGGCGGCAAAGGGAGGTGTGCAGGATGCGCTCGAATCGGCGTTCATGAAAGTCTGCGGTGAGGATGTGCGCGTCCACGGCTCCGGGCGCACGGATGCTGGCGTCCACGCTCGCGGGCAGGTCGCCCATGCGGACGTTCCGCGCGGCAAACATCCACCCGCCACATGGCTCGCCGCGCTGAATGCAAACTTGCCCGGTGAGATTCGCGTGCTCCGTGCTGCGCGAGTGCGCGGTGGGCGCGAAGGTTTTCATGCCCGCTACGATGCGCGGGGAAAACGCTACATTTACCGCATCTGGAACGCCGCATGGCAGCACCCGCTGGAGCTTGGCCGCGCGTGGCACACCACGCTTCCGCTCGACATCGCCACGCTGCGCGCCGCCGCCGCACAACTCGTCGGCACGCACGACTTCGCCAGCTTCGCCGCGAATCGCGGGAAGAAAGTTTTCGACACCACGCGCACGATCACGCGCATCCGCATCACCGGTCGCGCACCGCTCATCACGCTCACCTTCGAGGGCAACGGCTTCCTTTATAAAATGGTGCGCCTCATCACCGGCACACTCGCACGCATCGCGCAGGGCCGCGCACCGCTCAGTCTCATCGGCGATTTACTTGCGGCGCGCGGTCGCACCAAATCGCAATTCGTCGCGCCCGCCGAAGGACTCTGCCTCGACCGCGTGTATTATTGAGCGGGCTCCAAGCCATCCACTTTCACGCCCTTCTGCTTTGGCGCGGACACATCCATCGCCGCGCCCTTCGGCTTCACGGTGATTGCGAAGCGGTCGTAGCTGAATTGCACGTTCGCCAGTTCGCCGATGTAACGCAGCACTTCGGTGAAAGGCACGTTTTCCAGCGACAGCGTGACCTTGGTTTCTTTCGCCCTCTCATCCAGCATCACTACGAAATTGATCGCCACTTTTCCTCCGCCGAATTGATTCCCTTTCTTGCGAAGAAATTCGAGCGCATCGCTGAGTGATGCCTCGTTGAGTTGCACCTTCGGTAAAGTGAGAATATCCAGCATCGCCTTCGTTGCATTGGGCGGACCTTTGACTGCGGTTTCCTTCGCTTCCTCGGCGGCGATGCGGCGCACATAGATAATCGCCGTCCGGTTTTCCGGCTCCATTTTCAACACAAGATCGAATTTCTCCTTCGCCGTCGCCGTCTCCCCTCGGATGTAGCTCCGCTGTGCATCTGCGAGGAGTTCGTTCACATCGAGTGCCGACGATTTGGCGATGATTGCGAGGGTGAACGCGATGAGGAAGCCGATGGTTTTCATAGGAGAAAAGGATGCTGTTCTGCCACACATTCACAAAGGAAGAAATTGTTATCTCCCGCGCTGCGGCAGGCTTTCGGCATTGCACGCAAAGCGTCCGTTTTACAGACTTCGCGCACGTTATGAAAATCCAAACTCTCCTCGGCATACTCGTTCTCGCCAATGTCGCGTGTGGTGATGATTACGAAGCGCGCATCTTCACCGCGCCCGATGGAGGCAAGCTGCCGTATCGCCTGCTCCAGCCGCTGAAATACGACGCCACAAAAAAATATCCGCTCGTCATTTTACTCCACGGCGCGGGCGAGCGCGGCGACGACAACAACGCCCAACTCAAATGGGGCGGCGGTCTTTTTACGACACCCGATGTGCGGGAGAAATTTCCGTCATTCGTGTTGGTGCCGCAATGTCCGAAGGATCAAAAATGGGTCGAGATGGATTGGGGTGGCGACGTGGGCACTGCCCCCGCCGATGCAGGGCCGGCGCAAAAGCTCCTGCTCGCCACGCTCGTAAAAGTGCAAAAGGAATTCAGCATTGATGCTGACCGGCTCTACATCACCGGCCTCAGCATGGGCGGCTTCGGCACGTGGGATTTGATCACGCGCTACCCGGATAAATTTGCAGCCGCCGCGCCCATCTGCGGGGGAGGGGATAAAACGAAAGCTGCCGCCGCGAAGCCCGTGCCTACGTGGGCATTTCACGGTCTCGCCGATGGCGTCGTGAAGCCGAGCCGCACAAAGGACATGGTCGAGGGATTGAAAGCTGCGGGCGGCGCCGTCTTTCACACCGAGTATCCCGGCGTCGCGCACGACTCGTGGGCGATGGCCTTTGCCGAGCCGAATTTGCTGCCGTGGATGTTTGCCCAAAAACGCGGCCAGCCCGCGCAGAAAAGCGAACTCGCCGTCAGCCCCTACACCGCGCTCGCCATGCCGACTGCGCTGGATGCTTTCGCCGGTTCAGGCCCGGTGCAAATCAACAACTGGTTCCCAAAAACTTGGATCAAACGCCGCATCGAATTTTTCCGCCAGATCGAAGCAGAGCAGGGAGCCGTCGTGTTCCTCGGCGACAGCATCACGCAGGGATGGGGTTCGCTCGCGCAGGATTTTCCGAAAATGAAAACTGCCAATCGCGGCATCAGCGGCGACACCTCACGCGGCGTCCTCTACCGCTTGAATGACGACGTGCTCGACCTTCACCCGAAGGCCGTGAGCCTCCTCATCGGCACCAACGACCTCGCCCTCGGCGGCACGCCCGAGCAGACGCGCGACAACGTCAAAGCCATCATCTCCGAACTTCAAAAACAAAACGCCAGCGTGCCCATCATCATCAACCGCGTGATGCCGCGCGGCGCACAAGCCGGCACGTTTCCCGAGAAAATCCAGGAACTCAACGCGATGCTCGATGAAATCGTGAAAGCCGACAAACGCCTCATTCTTTGCGACACATGGAGTATTTTCGACGATGGCAAAGGAAGCTGCAAAAAGGAGGAATTCGACGACATGCTCCATCCCAACAAAGTCGGCTACGATAAATGGAAAGCCGCCATCAGCGAGGTCTTCACCAAGCTCGGAATCTGATCTGCATCGTGGCAGGTAAATACAGCCAACACCGATATACCATCGGACTGGACGCGGGTGCTTTCGCTATGTATCCCGTGCGCGTTTCCGCCACTGGCGGGAATTCATCGTCACTTCAAAATCCGTCATCCGTCATTTCCATATGTCCGTCCTCGTTGTTGGTTCCATTGCGCTCGATACTGTAAAAACTCCGTTTGAGGAGCACGCGGATTTGCTCGGCGGGTCGGCGAGCTATTGCGCGGTGGCGGCGTCTTTTTTCTCGCAAGTGAATCTCGTCGGCGTGGTGGGGAAAGATTTTCCCGGCGAGCATGTGGAGTTTTTCAAAACGCGCGGGATGGATCTGGCGGGGTTGCAGATCGTGGACGGGCAGACGTTCCGTTGGTCGGGCGAATACATGGTGGATATGAATGTGCGCGAGACGCGGAGCATCGCGCTGAATGTGTTTGAGCATTTCAATCCGGTGCTGGCACCGGGGTATGGCGAGACGCCGTTTGTGCTGCTGGGAAATATCGGGCCGGATTTGCAGAATCACGTTCTGGATCAAGTGGTGAAGCCGAGATTTGTCATCGCGGATACGATGGATCTTTGGATCAATATCGCGCTGCCGGATCTGACGCGGTTGCTCAAGCGGGTGGATATGTTGATCCTCAATGACGGCGAGGCGCGACTGTTGACGCGGGAGACTTCGCTCATCAAAGCGGGGCAGAAAATTCAAGCGATGGGGCCGCGTTTCGTCGCGGTGAAAAAGGGCGAGCACGGCTGTCTGCTCTTCGGCGAAAATGGAGATTTCTTTTCGTGCGGCGCGTATCCGCTGGAGGATGTGCATGACCCGACCGGGGCAGGGGACTCGTTCGCTGGCGGTCTCGCGGGCTACCTCGCGAGCACGGTGGATGGCGCGGTGAAGTTCACGGATTTGCGCAGGGCGGTGGTGTTCGGCTCGGTGCTGGCGTCGTTTAACGTGGAGCAGTTCAGCCTCGAACGGATGAGGACGCTGACGCAGCAGGACATCCAGGAACGCTACGATGGGTTCCGGATGTTTAGTCACTTCGAGGAGATCGAGTAGGGCGCACTGAGATGCGTTGCATCCTCGGATGATTGACCACGGATGACGCGGATTAACACGGATGGGATTTTGTGCTGCCGTGCATCTATTGGTGAGCATCCGTGTCGTCCTCGGATGACATGGATGATTTACCGTGTATGACACGGATTAACACGGATGGGATTTTGCGCTGCTGTGCAGCTATCCGTGAACATCCGTGTCATCCGTGGTTATAAAAAATCCGCGGCATCCCGCTATTGTGTCCGGATCGAGGAGTCTTGAGCTTGCAAGTTGATCGCGCGGCGTTCGCGCTTCATCGTGCGGGGTATGAGGCTGTGTTTCATTTTGCTGTTTCTCGCTGCGCGTCTGTTCGCGGATGAGCCGGATTATTTTCCGGCGGTGGCGAAGTTGATCGAAGACCGCTGCATGGATTGCCACGCGGCTGACGACCCGGAGGGGAAGTTTGTGATGGAGACGCATGCGGATATTTTGAAAGGCGGCGAGGGCGGCAAGGTGCTCGTCGCGGGGAAGGGCGCGGAGAGCCTCATCGTGAAGTATCTGCGCGGCGAGGTGGTGAAGGATGGGAAGAAAAAAATCATGCCGCCCGGAAAGCGCGACAAGCTGACGGCGGAGGAGATTGATGCGTTTGTGAAGTGGATTGATGCGGGCGCGAAACCTCCGCAGCGCGCGATGGATAAAAAGATCGTCGAAGTGCCGAAGATTTTACCGAAGGGCGTGCCGCGTGTCGCAGTGACGGCGCTCGCATTTTCGCCGCAGGCGAAGCTCGTGGCCGTCGGGCGTTACGGCGTGGTGGAGTTGATGAATGCTGATTCGCAGGTGGTGGTGAAGCGGCTCGAAGGCCATCGTGGCAACGTGAATGCAATCGTGTGGAGCGCGGACGGGATGGAGCTTTTTGCGGCGAGCGGCGAGAGCGCGGTGGCGGGCGAGGTGAAGCAATGGAGTGTGGCCGATGCGCGCGTGCTGCACACTTTCAGCGGGCACCGCGACATGATCTATTCGCTCGCGCTTTCACCGGACGGGAAGACGCTGGCGACGGGAAGCTACGATCAAAAAATCAAACTCTGGAACGTGGCCGACGCCGCCGAGCGCCGCACGCTGAGCGGGCATAACGGCGCGGTCTTCGACCTCGCTTTCCGGCCCGATGGGAAGCTGCTCGCGAGCGCAAGTGCGGATCGCACGGTAAAGCTTTGGGATGTGGCGAGCGGTGAGCGGCGCGATACTTTTTCGCAGCCGCTGAAGGAGCAATTTGCAGTGGCGTGGAGTGCCGACGGCAAGCGCCTCGCGGCTGGCGGCGCGGACAATCGCATCCGCATCTGGCAGGTTTCGCCCGAGGCGCGCGAAACATCGAATCCGCTGCTCGTCGCGCGCTTTGCACACGACCAACCGATTCTCCGCCTGCTGTGGAGCGCCGATGGAAAGTCGCTGCTCAGTTCCGCACAGGACGGCATCGTGAAAGTGTGGGATTCCGCCGAGGTGCAGGAGCGTCTCGCACTCGAAAAACAACCGGACTGGCCGACGGCGCTCGCATTCGCCGGAGACGCGCTCGTCGTAGGGCGCGCTGATGGCGGCGTCGCATTTTACGATGGCACGAGCGGCAAAGTCATCGCGCCGAAAACTTCCATGAATGAATGTGGCGAGCGCAGGACAGTGCGGAGGATTTTTTGTCAGGCCGCGCAGAAAGAGGAAGCGATGCCTGCGCCAAAGCCGATGGTTGCCTCGGCGTCGCCACGCGAAGTGGAGCGTGGAATGGAAGTCGCGGTGCGGCTTCTCGGAAGCTATCTCCCGAAATCCGTGCTCGTGAAATGTGCGGATGAGCGCGTCGCAATTCAAATAACCGCCATCGCGCCCGACGAAATTTCGCTCGTCGTCCGCACGCCTGCGGGCCTCCCTCGCAATGGCTACGACCTCATTATTTCGACGGATGACGGAAAGGAGTTCGCCCGCGTGCCGCTGCGCGTAGGCGATTTGCCAGTGCGCGATTTTCCCGCAACGAGCACACGCGAGGTGCTTGCGCAGTTGCCGGTTTCCGTTTGGGGCGTGCTTTCGCAGCCAGGCGAAAGCGACAGCTACGAGTTCGACGCGAAGGCGGGGCAGACGATCATTTTCGACATCAGCGCGGCATCCATCGGCTCCAACGTGGATGTCGTGATCAGCCTCACGGATGCAGGCGGGCGGGTGCTTGTGACATCGAGGAAATTCACTCGCGGCGACGCATTCATCGCGCACACTTTTTCCGAAAACGGACGCTATGCGCTTGCTGTGGGCGGGGCGCAGGCGGGCGGCAGCAAGGAGCATTTTTACAACTTGGTGATCGGTGAACTTCCTTATGTCGTCGGCGTTTTTCCGCTCAGCGTCGCGCCGAATGCGGAGACGGAAATCGAACTCATCGGCTACAATCTCCCGACGGATGCAGCGGCGCGCACTTTGAAAATAAAAGCTGAGGCGAGCGGCATGGTGCCGTTGACGATGGAGAAATTTCGCAACCGCACGAATGCCAAGCTGCCCGTGAGCGAGTTGCCGAATTTCATCGAGAGCGGGAGTAATCGCACTTTGCAAAGCGCGCAGATGCTTTCCGTGCCGAGCAGCATGAATGGGCGCATCGTCGCTGATGGGCAGGCGGGCTTTTATAAATTCACTGCGCGCGCTGGAATCACCTACGCAATCGAGACGGATGCTGCGCGTCGTGGCTCGCCGATGGATACGAAGCTCGCAGTGCTCTGGCCGGATGGACGTCCGGTCGAGCGGCTGTTGCTGCAAGCGGTGCGCGACAGCGCGATCACATTTAAGGCGATCAGTTCCACGGACGGCGAAGTGCGTGTGGATAACTCGCGCGAGATGGAACTGAATCAACTGCTGTGGATGCAGGGCGAGGTCGCGAAGCTTTCGGAGATGCCCGAGGGGCCCGACAGCGGATTTGGATTTTACGTCAACGACAACAAGCGCATCGCGTATTTCAACACGACCGCCACTGCGCACTCGCTCGACGAGCCATGCTACATCGTCGAGCCGCATCCGCCGGGCACGAAACTCGTCGCAAACGGGCTGCCGATTTTTACGCTGCACTACGAAAACGACGATGATGGCGAGCGCGAGTTGGGCAGCGATTCGCGCATTCTTTTCACAGCGCCAGCGGGCGGTGAGTTTGTGATTCGCGTGCAGGACAGCCGGGGTTTTGGCGGCGAGCGTTTCGCCTACCGACTGCTCGTGCATGAGGGGCAGCCTGATTTTTCCGTAAGCGTGACCGGCTTTGAGAGCGCAGTGAGCGCGGGGAGCGGACAGGCTTTCACCTACGTGGCGAAGCGGATTGATGGCTTCGATGGCGAGATACGCTGCGAAGTTTCGGGCATCCCATCTGGCTGGTATGCGAACACGCCGCTCGTCGTGCAGGCCGGGCATTTGCGCGCCAGCGGCGTGATTTCGGCGCTACCCGGCGCAAAGCAACCGAGCGTGGACGAGTGGAAAGCGGTGCGCATCACGGCGAGCGCAAATGTTCTTGGAAAAAATGTCGTCCACGAAATCGCTACGCCGGAAATGCCGAAACTGAAGGACGCACCCAAACTGTTCATTTCACTTCACGCCGCGACGCCGGATCACAAAGCGCCGCCATTTTCTGCCGGAGATCCAACGAAGCCCTTGGAGATCACCGTCGCGCCCGGCGAGATCATCCCCGCATGGCTCGTGACTAAACGCAGTGGTGAAAATGGTGTGCTGCGCTTCGATGTAGAAAATCTCCCGCACGGCGTCATCGTGGACAGTCTCGGCCTCAACGGTATTACGCTGCTCGAAGGGCAGGAGAGCGTTGAAATTTTCATCAAAGCCGAGCCGTGGGTGCCCGAGCAGGATCGCCTCGCCTACGGAGCGTGCCGCGAGGCGGGCAAACAAGCCTCGCTGCCAGTGCTCGTTCATGTGCGAAAAAAAGATGTGAAATCGGACATCGTGAATGTGAAGTGATGTCCTGCTGCTTGATGCGGATGGGCGCTGAAAACGCGCATTAAGTTTTGACCCAGAGAAGGAAATCGAGTGTCATGTGACCGCTCTTGAAATCCTAAGAGTTCAACAAACCACGCAGACCATCTCCGCTTTCCATCGAGAAATTTCACAAGCAACGAAACCGCTACATTCCATGAAAATCACTCCATTCATCCTCACCAAACGCACTAGCCACGCCTCCACTGTGGAAACTCTTGAGAGTCGTATTACGCCGGGAAAAGTATTTCCCGGCGTGGATCTTTTAGTATCGAGCGTCAGCGACGGCGTAGCGACGGCGCAGCCAGGCGATCTGCTCACCTACACGATTCAATATGCAAATGAAGGCGGCACGGGCGCGACGGGCGTGATGCTCTCCACTTTTCTGGATACTGATGTCAGTTTTGTGCCCAGTGAAAATCCCGGATGGGCACTGGCGACGAATACTTTAACCAAGACAATCGGCGGCCTCGCTTCAAATACTAGCGGAAGCACTCCATTGAAGCTGCAGGTGAAAAACCAAATTTCGGCTGGCTATTCATCTATCGGCACGACGGTCACGATTTCCGGCGACCAAGAAGAGTCGAATACGGGAAATAACTCAGCCAGCGATTACGACACACTCACTGGCCTTACCGCCGACCCGACCATCACAAAAATCTCGGACCCCGTGATCGCCGTGGCGGGAAAGCAGGCTACATTCACAGTCTTTTACAACAATCTCGGCAACACTGGCGTGAACGGAGCGAGCATCGTCGTCACGCTTCCCGATTCCGTGACTTTCAGTTCCGGCTCAGGCTGGGTGAACAATAATGACGGCACGATTACCGCATCCAACCTCACCATTCCCGCAGGCAACGCCACCGACCTCAGCCTCTCGTATGTTGTGAATGTGGAACTTCCCAAAGATGAATCGTCGTCCCTTTCGACGCAGGCTGTGATCTCGCTGGCAATGCAGGGAAATGTCACCGACGCAAATGTAAGCAACAACACCGCCACTGAGGCGACTCCGCTCTATACGGGTTTGATTGTCACCGCGCCGGGCGTTGCGATTGACGGTAAATATGCCCCGCCAACCGTTCGTGTATTCGATAAAGCGAGCGGCAATCCGCTCTACTCCTTCTCCGCATACGAGTCGCGCTACCGCGATAGTATCCGGGTGGCAGTCGGTGATTTCAACGGCGACGGCGTTGACGACATCGTCACCACCACGATGCATAATGGCGGGCGGATGCGCATTTTTGACGGACTGACTGGCGCGCGTTTCGCGGAAGGACCGCTCAGTGGAGAGACTGCGGTTTTCGGCCATGCCACGCACAACGGCGCCTTCGTGGCTGTGGGTAATATCTCTGGCAATAACTCGATGCAGCAACTTGTAAACGACTCAGGAAACTTCCCGGAAATTGTCGTCGGCTCATCGCTCGGAGGTGGAAAAGTGAAGGTGTATAGTCTTGATAACCAGCCAGCAGTTGTGGCGGATCAGATACAGGTATTCGGCGGTAACATACAGCAGCTTCACGTCATCAAGGAATACACCCCGTTTGGCGCGAAGTTCAAAGGTGGCGTGCGCGTAGCGGTCGCCGATGTGGATTATTTCGGGCGAGGCAAAAGGATAGAGGCTCAACTTCAGTCTGTCACCGAGGACGACATTATTATGGGACAGGGATTCTTCGGCAATAAAGTGAAAGTCTATAAAGGAGCCACGAGCGAGGAACTGTTCACCTTCACGGTGGGTGGCGCAAAATATCGTGGCGGCGTTTCCGTTGGCGCGGGATTTGTGAATGAAGATCTTTTCGCCGATATCATCGTTGGCCGCAACTCAGGCAAGCCGTCGGTGGTCGAAGTATATGACGGAGGCAGTGCTTTGAATGGCGGAACCATCCAGAAAATCGGGCCGACGATTACGCCTTTTGACGCTGACCCGCTGCATCCAAAGAACCACTTCGGCGTGCGCGTAGCTGCTGGCGATGTGAATGGCGACGGCATCGCGGATATTCTCACAAGCGTCGGCGTGAGAAACAACAGCCTCGTGAAAATTTACGACGGCGCAGCGCTTTTGAATAATCAGGTGACCATCATCGAGGACCGCAATATCACCGCCTATTCGCAGTTCCCAAATGTCGCCCTATGGATCGCCGCCAGTAAGAACTGAGGCTCTCGCATCGGGGTATAGAAAAACAAAATAATCATCAACTACAGCACCACTATGAACACCATCCGCAATCTCATCCTCACCACCGCAATCGCGGCCACACTCACGCCAGTCGTCCATGCGGGACACCCAATCGCTCCCGCCGGAAAAGACATCAAAGCCACGGCGCCAGTCCGCGAGTGGTTTCCTGATGAACCGTTCGGCACGATCACCGTGGGCACGCAGTTCAGCGACCATCGCACCGGAGTCTATTTGGATTCCATCACGGGCATCTGGTCGCCGCAGCAGCGCGATGCGTTCCTCTTCCTCGACAATCGCTATCACTACGAAGACCACGGCCAACTCATCTCAAGCACCGGTCTTGGATTCCGCAAACAATTGCCGGGTCGCGAGGTGATTTTCGGCGTGAATGCGTTCTATGATTCCATTCACAGCGAGAACGATAACGACTTCAATCAACTCGGACTTGGAACCGAAGTCCTCACAAAGTGGGTGGATTTTCGCTTTAACTACTATCTGCCCGAGAATGACGACGTGCTGGTGGATCGGAAGACGGAGCACCACAGCAAGCAAACTGCCGGGGGCGGTTTTGTGCGCACCACGAAGACGGCGGATCACTTTGAGCGACTTGAGTCAGCACTTGAGGGATTCAATGCGGAAATCGGAATCAACCTGCCGATCTGCAAGCACACTGAAGTCCGTCTTTTTGGCGGCTACTACCACTACGACAATCCGTTTGGTGGCGACTTCAACGGCTTCAAAGCCCGCCTCGAAGCACGCGTGCTACGCGGGGTCGTCGCCAATGTGGAATACTGGGATGACGCCTACCTCATGGGCGGTCATTGGACTGCGAGCATCAGCGCCAGCGTTCCATTCTCCATCTACAACCTCGTGACGGGACGGAATCCCTTCGAGGGAGCCGCCGAGTTCTTCAAGACGGGGCACCGTGAATTCAAGGATCGCATGGGCGAAATGGTGGAACGCTCCCATCGCATTCAGACGGTGACATCAGGCTACATTCCCACAGGCAGCAGTCGCAGCTCACAGACGACTTTTTCCTCTAAATCCGACACTGGATTTCTGCTTGAATAAAGCAGCATCTCAGCCCGGAAATTCGTCATTGAGTTGATAGCGGCAGGGGCCGATGTGCTCGACTTGTCGGGACACGTCCATGTCGCACCAAAGCGAATAGCCGAGGGCGTGCACGCGGTCTGAAAACCAGAAATCTTCGCCGAGGACTTCGCCGGTTTCCTCATCGTATCCGCATCGAAAAAAAGGCTTTTTCATGCGCTCGAAAACCTCGGCCTTGATGAGCAGGCAGCCCGCCGGCAAACGCGAAGCCGCAATCAACCCGGTGTCCTCCAGCGAGAGCGGAGCGCCATCGAGCCGGTTGCCGATGAAAGCGAGTGGACGAAGTTTGCGCGGGTAGGTCGCTCCGACGATGGGCTGATTGTGCGCCATCAACCGTGCGATGGTGTCGGAGGGGAAAACCATATCGCTGTCGAGAAAGAGCAACCACTCGGCGCGAGTCTCACGCCCGGCATCCACGGCAAGGTTGCGACTCAGCGAAACAATCGAGGCCTTCGCATTTACGAGCGAAATACGAAAGCCCGCTGCGCGTCCCTTTTGCATGACGTGGATCACTGAGAGCATGAAGTCCGTATGCACCATGTCGCCCGATGGAATGCAGATGACGACGTGACTAGCCACGTGTTCCTCCATTCTTCGCAGCGCTGGAATTTTGTCGCATTGGATGACGTCGGTTCATGGAAAGTTCGTTCGCAGTTTCAGAATCCATCGTTGGATTGAGGCGGCATTGTCTATCTCACATCGCAAACCGCGCCTAGTTATTCTGCTGTCACGATGGTCTGCACGAGGTTGCGCTTGCACTTCACACTTTGCCGGGCACGCTCCGCGCCCTTTCGATGAAGATTCAACGCGCACTAATTTCTGTTTCGGACAAAGCGGGGCTCGTGCCTTTTGTAAAAGAGCTGGCAAGCATGGGAGTGGAGATCATCTCCACCGGCGGCACTGCAAAACTGCTCGCTGCGGAGGGGCTGAAAGTGATGGAGATTTCCCAATACACCGGCTTCCCCGAGATGATGGACGGTCGCGTGAAAACGCTGCACCCGAAAGTCCACGGCGGACTTCTCCATCTGCGCGACAACGCCGAGCACGTAGCGCAAGCAAAGGCTCACGGCATCGAAGCCATAGACCTCGTGGTGGTGAATCTCTACCCATTTGAAGCCACGGTCGCGAAGCCGGGCGTGACGTTGGAGGACGCCATCGAAAACATAGACATCGGCGGCCCTTCGATGTTGCGCAGCGCGGCGAAAAACTACCGCAGCGTGACCGTGGTTGTTGATCCTGCGGACTACGCCGAAGTCATCGAGACAATGAAAGCCAATGAAGGCGAAACGACACTGCAACTGCGCGAGCGCCTCGGCATCAAAGTTTTTGTAACCACGACAAAATACGACGGCGCGATTGCCAATTTCCTCAACAAGGAAATGGAGTGCGGCAGCGGCTTCAGCCTTTGCCTGCCGCGTGTGGCGCAGTTGCGCTACGGCGAAAATTCACACCAGAGCGCTGCGCTCTTCGGACGTTGGGACGAGTATTTTGAAAAACTACACGGCAAGGAATTGTCGTATAACAACATCCTGGACATCACAGCGGCGGCGGAGCTGATGGATGAATTCACCGAGCCGACCGTTGCGATTCTCAAACACACAAACCCATGCGGTGTCGGCAGCGATGCGGATTTGCGTGCGGCATGGGACAAGGCGTTTGCCACGGACAAGCAGGCACCGTTCGGCGGAGTCATCGTGACAAACCGCACGCTCACGCTCGCGCTCGCGGAGGCAATCAGCGAGATTTTCAGCGAAGTGATCATCGCGCCGGATTTCGAGGCCGATGCGCGCGCGCTTTTACAGCGGAAGAAAAACCTGCGCCTCATGCGTCAGCTCCGGCGTGTGTCGGAGCCGAAGGGGAAGGACGATCTCATCATCCGCAGCATCGCTGGTGGCGTGCTGGTGCAGAATCGCGACAACTACGCCGACGAAAAACGCGACGTGGCAACGGAGCGCAAACCGACTGCCGACGAGCTTGCAGCGATGGAGTTTGGCTGGAAGGTGGTGAAGCATGTGAAGTCGAACGCCATCGTGTATGCGGCAAAAGATCGCACGCTCGGTGTGGGTGCCGGGCAGATGAGCCGCGTGGACAGTTCGCGCATCGCGGTGAGCAAGGCGAAGGATGCCGGCCTTTCACTCAAAGGCAGCGCAGTTTGCTCGGATGCATTTTTCCCATTCGCCGATGGACTCGTCGCCGCCGCCGAAGCGGGCGCGACCTGCGCCATCCAGCCCGGCGGTTCCGCACGCGATGCAGAAGTCGTCGCTGCCGCCAACGAAAGTGGAGTCGCCATGCTGTTCACCGGCACGCGGCATTTTCGCCACTAGTCCGCATCGCTGCGCGTATGAAATTGGGAGTCAACATTGATCACGTCGCGACACTGCGGCAGGCCCGATACATGGGCGACATTGACGCACACAATGCGGAGCCGGACGTGCTCGCAGCCGCCGCGATTTGTGAGAGGGCAGGGGCGAGCGGCATCACTGTGCATCTGCGCGCTGATCGTCGGCACATTCAGGATGCGGATGTTTTCCGCCTACGCGAGCGGATAGCCACGAAGCTGAATCTCGAGATGGGAAACACACAGGAAACTCTGGAGATCGCGCTGCGCGTGAAGCCGGACGATGTGTGCCTCGTCCCGGAGAACCGCCGTGAAGTCACCACCGAGGGCGGCTTAGAAGTCGCCGGACAACTCGATGAATTGCGCCCGACAGTCTCGCGGCTTCGCGAGGCTGGCGTGCGTGTGAGCATGTTCATCGAGCCATCGCGCGAGCAAATCTCCGCATCGCACACGCTCGGCGCGGAGATGGTCGAGTTGCATACCGGTGCATTTGCCAACGCACAGGGCGATGCCCAACTCGCGGAACTCGCGAGACTCCGTGACGCGGCAATTTTCGCCCAATCGCTCGGCCTGCAAGTCAACGCCGGTCACGGCATCAACTACACCAACATCGTGCTCATCCGCGACCTGCCGCACATCGTGGAACTCAACATCGGCCACAGCATCGTCGCACGCACGCTGACCGTCGGTCTCGATCAAGCCGTGCGCGAAATGATCGCCGCAATGCAACGGCCATGAGAATCATCGGCATCGGTGTGGACATCGTGGAAATCGCGCGCCTCGACAGCGCCATTCAGCGACAGGGCCGCGCTTTCATAGACCGCTGCTTTCTCCCCACGGAGCAGACCTACTGTGATTCCCATCGCGAGTCCGCCCGTTGCTACGCCGCGCGCTTCGCAGCAAAAGAAGCAGTGGCAAAATCCCTCGGCACCGGCATCGGCGCGCAACTCGCACTGCACGACATCGAGATACGCCGCAAAGCGAGCGGCGAACCTTTCATCGTGCTGCACGGAACCGGCGCGGAAACCGCAGCACGCCTCGGCATTTCGCAACTCCTCATCAGCCTCAGTCACAGCGAGCACTACGCCGTGGCGAACGTGGTCGCATCCGGCGAATAGACCTACAGTTCGAGCACCTTCTCCGCAGTTTGATTCAGGATGAGCGTCTCGACATGCCAGTCGAAATACAAAGCGTTGCGATGACTCACGTGGACAGCCTTTGACGACATCCTCTGCACCCATTTTTCGTTCCTCTCGTTAATGCCCAGCAACTTCGCGAGCACCTGATCCGCCTCCGTCAGCGCCCACATTTTTGAAGGCTCCACGGGGAACTGTTTCTCGCCGATGACCCGCGTCCATTCTTTGAGTTGTGAGAGCTTCAAAGGTTGCTTCTCACCTTTTCCCCAAGCTGGCTGGGAGAGGGCGGGCAGATCTTGTGTGTTCGCGAGAAACACCGGGGCATCCGTGGCGTGCTCCCCATTCTCCCATGCGGGGAAAGTGAATATTTGCTTCGCGCCGCCGCTGCCATCTATCGAGTTCGCAGGCTGCTGGAGATAGTGCGAAATGTATTTCAATAACTGCCCATCGCGTGGCGGATTCCCGGCGGCATCCACCGTGTATTGATCCTGTGAAAGTGGCCCCGGCAGTTGGCTATCATGCTCCGCCGTATATGCGGCGATGGCCTTGCCGATGAGGCGCATATTTTTCACGCAGAACGCTGAGTTTCCCCCCTGTTTCCATCGCAACGCAAAGGGAATGAGAAGGGCTAGAAACAATACGATGATTCCGAGCACGACTACGATCTCGATCAATGTGAATGCGCGGCGCTGGCGGTATGGCTTCATGGATAAATGCGGGCGCGCAATGAAGCACTCACACCCTTGCTGTGGAAGCGGAGTTTTGCGATTCACGTAGAAAAAATTCCGCTGGCGTCGTTTGCGAAACTTGCTTTTATGCGCGCCCCGCATCGCGGGAAATGCGCGCTTAGCTCAGTGGTAGAGCGCTTGCTTCACACGCAAGAAGTCGCAGGTTCGAACCCTGCAGCGCGCACCATTTTCACTCTGGATCTCCGCTGTGAATGGAAGTCTGCGACTAAGATATGAGGCGCACAGTGGCGGTCATTGTGTGGGTGGAGTTTGGCGGGAGCGTGATGAGGTTTTCGGCGGCGTTGGTGGTTTCGATGCAGAGCATCGCGGGCCATTCGTCGTCGCCAAAGTCGGACATGGCTTTTGCTTTTGCGATCCACGGGTTCCAGACGACGGTGGTGGCGGAGCCGGTTTTTTCCACGGCGATGCGGCGGGCGAGCGCGGGGTCGTCCACGATGCACACCGTGGTGGTGTCGAGATAGACGCGGTCGGTTTCGCCGGTGAAGCGGATGGGCGCGGCGCCTTCGTGTTTGCGCTGTCCGGCGTCCACTTTGTCGAGATACGTCGTATTTTCGAGTCCGGTGACGCTCGCGCTGCGAACGTCGCCGACGGTGAAGTAAGTATGCAGCGCTTCCTCAAATGTGAACGGCGCGGTGCCGCGATTTTCGACTTCGAGCGCCATGTGGAGCTGCTCACCGATGGTGATGCGGTGGCGGAGGGTAAATTCGTGCGGCCACAGCGCGAGCGTGGCGGCGCTCGATGCGAGGCGCAGGACGATGTGAATTTCTCCGTTGTCGCGGCTCGCGAGCGATTCCAATTCCCACTCCATCGTCCGCGCGAAGCCGTGCGCGGGAGACTCCGGGTGTCCAACACGCGCGCCGAACCACGGGAAAATAATCGGCACGCCACCTCGAATAGCTTTGCCCGACGCGAGGTGTGTTTTTTCGCTCAGAAAAAGCACGGGCGCAGCGCCATCAGGCTGGTAGCGCGTGATGTGCGCGCCTTGCAAATAAACTTCCGCGCTCGCGAGCGGCGTGGCGATGGCGATGCGGACGAGTCCGCCGGGCGTGTCGTGAAATGCGACGCCGGAAATTTCAAAATGGTGGAGGTCTGCTGCGCGAGTAGGCATGGCGCGAAGCTAGCGGTGTTGCGGTGCGGGCCAAGTTTGATTTGTGCGCGAGTCGTTCGCGTGGGTATTGGGAGCGATGCCCGAAATCCCGCTGACAGAAAAACTCCTCGCCGACGCCGGGGGCTGGGCTGCGCTGAAGGAAGCGCGCGGGATGCTGGCGGCGGGCCGCGTGATCGAAGCGGGCTATGCGCCGCCGAATTTATCGGGTCGCGTGCGTGGTGCGGATACGGAATATCGCGCCGGTCTGAGGATCGGTTCGCGCACGGACATCGAGAATACCTGCACGTGCGTGGAGTCGCGGCGCTGGGGGCGCGTGTGCGCACATTCGCTCGCGGTGGGGCTCGCGGTGCTGAAGCCGCCCGTCGTGCGCGTGGACGAACCTCTCGCGCCGATTGTCGCCGCGTCGCCATTTTCCACGAGCGAGGGCGAGGCGTGTGCGCTCCATGTGATTCTGCCGCCAAATTTCCGCGCAGCGTGGGAGAAAGGTGCGGTGATGGTGGTGGTGGAAGCTGCACTCGGCGCCGCGCGCAAATCGCTCGGCGCGCTGGATGCGTCGCGAAAATATCGCTGCGACGAGGCTGACTTTCGGTTCGTTGAAAAGTTCATCGCACTCGCTGGCGGAAAGCTCGCTGCGATGGCAACATTGAAGCGCGAGCAATTCACTGTGCTGCTCACGGCACTCGCGGCACATCCGCGCGTGTCGTTCGGAAAAGCGCAGGCGGTGCGCGTGGAAGGGCAGGGGACTCCGCTCACTCTGCGCGCGGAGCGACTGGCGGATGGTTCACTGCGAGTGCAGGCGGCGGCGCGCGGAGAATTACTGCTCTCCACCACAGCCGCGTGGTCGCTGGAGGGAAATACTTTCACGCCTGTCGCGGCGGGATTGCCTGCTCCGTATCTGCGACTTCTCGAAGGGCCGATGACGATTCCTGCGGATGCGGCGGATGCTTTCGCGCAGCGCGAACTGCCGATGCTCGCGAGATTTTTTGCCATCGAGGGCGACGTGTCCGCTGGCGATGAAGCGATGGAGATGCCGGAGGTGAAATTCGCGACTACCTTCGAGGGCTCGCTGAATTTTCTCAGCGCACGCATCGAGGCGATCTACGGCGAACGCCGCGTGACGCTCGATGCCACGGGTGCGGCGCTCGCTCGATTTGCGCGGGATCGCGCGGCGGAAAATGCAGCGATCGAGCGTCTGCGCGCGTTCGGTTTCTCCGGGCCGAATGGAAAAGGGGAACTCACGCTCAAGGGCGAGGCGCGCATCCTCGCGTTCTTCGCATCGGGCCTGCCGCGATTGGAACGCGAGTGGCGCGTGACGATCGGCGAGCGCTTCGGCCACGTGACCCGCGATGTCGAGCGCATCACGCCGCGCGTGGAGATTCGCAGTTCGGGCGAGCAGTGGTTCGATTTGTCCTATGAATTGGCGAGCACGAGCGGTGAGCGATTTTCCGGCGCAGACATCGCGCAATTGCTGCAAGCCGGGCAGAGCCACGTGCGCAAAGGCGGCAAACTCGCGGTGTTCGACGCGACGCTGCTGGATGAATTCGAGCATCTCCTGCGCGACAGCGATCCGCGTCAAATGCAGCCGGGTGTGTATCGCCTCGAACGCCGTCAAGCCGGGGTGCTCGATGCTTTCGTAAATGAAAACGCCGTGACGGTGAGCGGGCAGGGGCAATGGCGCGAATGGGCCTCGGCAGTGCGCCAACTCGATCGGCTCACGGCGATTCCACTCGGCGACTTGGACGGCGTGCTGCGGC
>JAYUIF010000115.1:0-28636 GCA_043766295.1 Spartobacteria bacterium
GTGTCTCAGTTCCAGTGTGGCTGGTCGTCCTCTCAGACCAGCTACCCGTCATAGCCTTGGTGAGCCATTACCTCACCAACTAGCTGATAGGCCGCGGGCCCATCCGAAAGCAACAGCTTGCGCCGTTTTTAGCGTTTTGAGCGTTAGCTCATTAGCCACATGCGGTATTAATTCGACTTTCGCCGAGCTATTCCGCGCTTTTGGGCAGGTTGCCCACGTGTTACGCACCCTTGCGCCACTAATTTCTACCTGTATTGCTACAGATAAATTTCCGTTCGACTTGCATGTCTTATCCACGCCGCCACCGTTCGTTCTGAGCCAGAATCAAACTCTCCATTATGAGTGTTTGCTTTTAGCGCTAAAGCTAAAAGACTTCTGACCATTTTTATCCTAATGCTCTTGCATTAGGCGGTCTTTGTTTCAATTTTTAAAACCAAATACTGACGTATAGCGCACAATTCAATTTTTACTTTATGTTTTCTGGTAGCGCCTATGCGCTTCCAGTCATTTCTTCAATACTTTTAAACCAAACTTTCAAAGAACATAAATGATTTTGCAAAAAAGCAAATCTACAGTCGTTTAACATTCGCCGCTATAGAGCGGCAAAAGGATAAACAGAAACGTAAAAACGCTGTCTGCAAAGAACTCGCTTAATCAGCGGGAGGGACAACCTACTACGGTTTCATATTTCGTCAACAACTTTTTTAGAAAAAAACGTTAGCATGCAAATTTAGTCGTAAACAACGGGGCTCAATTTCACATCTTACACGCGCAGTTTGATGAGCAAATCCCCCGCCTCAACCGCTTCGCCGATACCGGCAAAAATTTCCGCAATGGTGCCGTCTGTCGGGGCTAGGATGTTTGTTTGCATCTTCATCGCTTCAAGCGTGGCGAGCTTCGCGCCTTTGGTGACGGCTTTGCCCACTGTCGCCTCGAATGCGGTGATCATGCCGGGGATGGGTGCGCCGATTTGCAGTGGGTCGTTGGCGGCGGCTTTTGCGCGCGACTTCACTTCTTTCGAGATGCTCTTGTCCACGACGGTGCTTTCGCGGGGCATTCCGTTCAGCTCGTAGGAAATCACGCGGCGACCATCCTTGTCGGCAGCGCCGAGACTGATGAGTTTGATGAAAAGAACTTTGCCTTCCTCGATGCTCACTTGGATTTCCTCTCCAGGGCGCAGACCGTAGAAAAACGCGGGCGTCGGCAGGCAACTCACGTCGCTGAAGCTCGTCTGGAATTTCGCGAAGTCCGCGAAGACCTGCGGATACATGAGGTGCGAATAAAGGTCGTCGTCGCTCGCCTCGCGTTTGGTTTTTTCGGCAACGTCAGCCTTCACGTCTTTCAATTTCACGACCTCCGGTTTCGTGCGTTTTACCTTTGCATTTCCCAAAACCGCGCGCACCACGTCCTTAGGAAATCCGCCCATCGGCTCGCCGAGTCCGCCGGTGAGCATGTCGAGCACGCTCTCGGGAAATGCGATGCTGCCGGGCTCGAGGTTCACCACGTCGGCGGGCTGGATTCCGCGAGTGAAAAGGAACAGCGCCATGTCGCCGACGACTTTGCTCGAAGGTGTGACTTTCACGATGTCGCCGAAAAGATCGTTCACAGCACGGTAGCAGCGCGCGATTTCCGGCCAGCGATGGCCGAGGCCCATGCTCGCGGCCTGCTCGCGGAGATTGGTGTATTGGCCGCCGGGCATTTCGTGGAGATACACTTCGCCGCTGCCGGTTTTCGGCGCGGTGTCGAAGGGCGCGTAGAAATTCCGCACGTGCTCCCAGTAGTCGGAAAATTCGTTGAGCGTATCGAGATCGAGGCCCGTCTCGCGCGGCGTGTTTTGCAGCGCGGCGACGATGCTGTTCATGTTCGGCTGCGAAGTGCTGCCGCTCATGCTCGCGATGGCGAGATCCACGACGTCCACACCCGCGTCGCTCGCTTGCAGGACGGACGCAGCATTTACGCCGCTCGTGTCGTGCGTGTGAAAGTGAACTGGGATTCCGATTTCGTCCTTCAGCGCCTTCACGAGCGCCTTCGCTGCGTAGGGGCGGCAGAGGCCGGCCATGTCCTTGATGGCGATCATGTGCGCGCCCATTTTCTCCAGCTCCTTCGCGAGCGAAATGTAATACTTCAGCGAGTATTTCGTGCGCGCGGGATCGAGGATGTCGCCGGTGTAGCAGAGCGCGCCTTCGCAAATGCCATGCGTGTCCTGCACGGCTTCCATCGCGGCTTTCATGTTCGAGAGATCATTCAGCGAGTCAAACACGCGGAAAATATCCATGCCGCACTCGGCGCTGTGCTTCACAAAACCCGCGACGACATTGGCCGGATAGCTCGTGTAGCCGACGGCGTTCGCGCCGCGCAGGAGCATCTGGAAACAAATGTTCGGAACTTTTTCGCGGAGGGCGCGTAGGCGGAGCCACGGGTCTTCATTGAGAAAACGCATCGCGGTGTCGAAGGTCGCGCCGCCCCACATTTCGAGGGAGAACAGCTCGGCGGTGCGACGCGCAACTGCGGGCGCGATGGCGAGCATGTCGGCGGTGCGGACGCGCGTGGCCATCAAGGACTGATGCGCGTCGCGGAAGGTCGTGTCGGTGATGAGCAGGCGCTTTTGCTTGAGCGTCCACTCGGCGAATTTCTTCGGCCCGAGTTCGAGCAGGAGTTGGCGCGTGCCCTTCGCGGGCTGCACGCGACCGTCCCATTTCGGCAAAGGCGCGGCGGTGAGCGGCTGCGGCGGCTTGTAGCCTTTCACGTGCGGGTTGCCGTTCACGATGACGTTGCCGAGAAAGCCGAGCAGCTTCGTCGCGCGGTCGCGGCGCGTCTTGAACTCGAAGAGCGCGGGCGTCGTATCAATGAGCGTAGTCGTCGCCGCGCCGCTGCGGAACGTGGGGTGATTGATCACGTTTTCGAGGAACGGCGTGTTCGTCTTCACGCCGCGGATTCGCATTTCGCGCAGCGCACGATCCATGCGATCGAGCGCCGTGTGAAAAGTCGCGCCGGTCGTGGTGATTTTCACCAACAGCGAATCGTAGAACGGCGTGATGACCGCGCCAGCGTCGCCCATGCCCGCATCGAGCCGCACGCCGTAGCCGCCTGCGCTGCGATACGTGATGATCTTGCCGTAGCTCGGCGTGAATTTATTCGCGGGATCTTCCGTCGTCACACGGCACTGCACGGCGAATCCATTGCGCTGAATTTTATCCTGCGCGGGAATGGCGACCTCGGCGCTGTCGAGCGCGTGGCCTTGCGCGATGAGGATTTGCGAGCGCACGAGGTCAATGCCGGTGATCTGCTCCGTCACCGTGTGCTCGACTTGGATGCGCGGATTCATCTCGATGAAAAACCAATCGTTCGTATCCAGATCGAGGAGAAATTCGACGGTGCCCGCGTTGTCGTAGCCGATCTCCTTAGCGATGCGTGCAGATGCATCGCACAGCTCGTGGCGCACCTTGTCCGCCAGCCCGTAGCTCGGCGCGATCTCGACAACTTTCTGGTGCCGCCGCTGCACCGAGCAATCGCGCTCGTGGAGATGCACCGCGTTGCCGTGGCGATCGCCCAGCACCTGCACTTCGATGTGCTTGGCGCGGGCGATGTATTTTTCCAAAAAGACCGCGCCATTTCCAAACGCGCGCTCCGCCTCGCCTTGCGCCTCATCGAGCAGCGAATCGAGATCGCCCGACTTGTGGACGACGCGCATCCCGCGCCCGCCGCCGCCGAACGCCGCCTTGATGATCAGCGGAAAGCCAATCTCCGCCGCGACCTTCAACGCCACCTTGCGGTCACTCACCGGCTCTTCGGTGCCGGGCAGCGTGGGGATTTTTAATTTCTGCGTCAGCGCACGCGCCGCAACTTTGTCGCCCATGAGGTCGAGCAGCTCCGCCTTCGGCCCGACGAATTCAATCCCAGCCGCACGGCACGCCGCCGCGAACTTCGCATTTTCCGAAAGAAATCCGTAGCCCGGATGAATGATGTCCACGCCTTTCTCCTTCGCCAGCGCCACGATTCCCTCGATGTCGAGATACGCACCGACCGGCCCCTTCCCCTCGCCTACGCGATACGCCTCGTCGGCCTTGAAGCGGTGCATGGAAAACCGATCCTCCTCCGCGTAAATTGCGACGGTTCGCAGCCCGAGTTCCGTCGCCGCGCGCATGATGCGGATGGCGATCTCGGATCGGTTGGCGACGAGCAATTTCTTCGCGTGTAAAATCGGGACGTTCTTCGTGGCAGTTTTTGCAGGCATGGAAAAAGTCGCGCCTTTTAGAACACAACGCGCCTCGCGGCTAGCGCGGAGTTTGACCAAGCACACACGCGCTCCTACGACCAAAGGCTGTGGATGTTTCCCAGTGTGGAAAAAGACGCCGCAACATCTAGTTGCGTGCAATCGCCCATGCGAGCGTCTATCTGCGGGCCGTGCGCTTTGCCATTCGCCAACTCCTGCTGCCGCTGGTCGCGCTCACTTTCGCTGGGTGCGACCGTGCGCCGTCGAGCGCGCAGCCGCCTTCCACCGTGAGCTACGCGGTGCGCGGGGTTTTGCAAAAAGCGGATGCGACGGGCGGGCGCGCGGTGATCGCGCACGACGAAATCCCCGGCTACATGATGGCGATGACGATGGAATTTACCGCAGCCCAGCCTGCTGAACTCGCGGGGCTGGTGCCGGGCGATGTGCTGACTTTCGAACTGCGCGTGACGGAGCGCGAGAGTCGCATCGCGCAGGTGCGGAAAGTCGGCCACACCGCTCCTCGCGCGACGACTCCGGCGCCGGATGTCACAAGCGCGATGCTGCCCGATGTGGCGCTGGTGGATGAACACGGACGGCCCTTCCGCCTCGCAGATACGAAGGGCGGCGCGCTTGCGTTGACTTTTATTTTCACCCGCTGCCCGCTGCCGGATTTCTGCCCGCGCATGAACGCGCACTTCGCCGCCGTGCAACGCGCCCTTGCCACCTCGACGGGAAAATGGCGGCTGCTGTCAGTGACGATGGATCCCGCCTACGACACGCCCGCGCGCCTCGCCGAATACGCAATGCGCTATCAGCCGGAACAGCGATGGTCTTTCGCCACGGGCGAAGTGACGGAGATCACTAAACTCACCACCGCGCTCGGGCTGGAGACGAAGGGCGAAGGAGCCGCGCTGACGCATAATCTGCGCACGGTCGTTGTGGACGCCACCGGACGTGTGCGGCGGATTTTCATCGGCAATGAATGGCAGCCGGATGAGTTGGTCGCGGAGATGCAGCGGGCGATGGAAGGGCTGTGACTGATCACACCCGATTCACACTGCGCTCCACGAACACCGGAAATCCGTGCAGCTACACGCGGCGACGGCGGAAAAATACTCCGAGCATCGCGAGCGCGCCGAGGCCGATAAATGCGACACTGCCGGGCTCGGGGACGACGGTAAAGGCGGTGCCGCTATTTTTTGTGACGGTCGCCGGATCGGCGGTGAGTGCGTAGTTGGCTGCGTTCGTCGTGCTGAGTGCGCTGGCCGCGCCTGTGAAACCGACGCCCTGAAAAGTATTCGTTGGTGGTGCCACTGTCGGTGAACCGAAATTCCCATCGGCATCGTTGGTAGTGCTACCTGTATTCGTGCCGGTGTAGGAGCCGAACGTGAGCGACCAATAAATCGTGCCCGGCGTGGAGACGGTGCCGCCATCGGCCTCGAATGTGACTCTGCCCCCAGTCAAATACGAAGAAGGGATTGCCGAAGTGAGCGTGAAATCCGGTGCGAATGCCGGGCCACCGGTGGAGTTCATTTTTGTGGTGAAAGACGATGTCGAAAGCAGAACGCGCGCGCCCTGCGTGCTCACGGAGACATTCGCGCCGATGTCCAGCAGCAGCACACGATTACTGCCCGTCGCATCCGCCGCCCAGACGGAAGCATTACTGACAATGTTCTGACCACCAGAGCGGAGGCGAAGCTGAACGGCCTGCGCGGTATTGTCGCCAGCGACGCCGCCGATGATTTCCTCGATCTGCATCAAATGGAAACCAGCCTGCGCGCTGGTGGTGAGCAATGCGGCGGTGAGGAGAGACAGGGTGAGGGTGCGTGTGTTCATAGGATTTGGTGGGCGATTCAGCGAAAGCTGCCACCAACCCGACGGGTTGCAATGCCTAAAACGAGCATTTTAGTCCCCGCCAAAAAATGCTGCGCTGGCGCTCGTGCGGTGCATCCGCTACGGCTCACAAGATGGAAAAAAACGCACTCACTGATTCGCGGGGCTGCGCGCCTGCGGGCGGAAAGTGCGCGCTGCTTTTGCTGCTCGCGGCGGTCGCGGTGCCGCTGAGTCTGCTGTGGGATTTGTCGTGGGAATCCACCGTGGGCGTGGATTCCGTGTGGGCCGCGCCGCATGTGGTCACCTACGCCGCAATCGCGCTCGCGTGCTTCGGTGCGCTCGGGCAATTCGGCACTGGCGTGGGTGTGCGGGTGGGTAAATTGCGTGCGCCGCTCGGGGCGTGGATTGCGCTGTGGGGCGCGGTGGCATTTGGCGGCGCGCTGCTTTTTGATCGTTGGTGGCAGGCGGGCTACGGGCTTGCGGCGGGCATCTGGCATCCGCCGCAACTGGCAAAGGTGGTCGCGTTTTTCGCCATCGCTTTCGGCGCATGGTGGACTTGGGCGCGCTCTGCATTTGGCGGCGCGTGCGTTCTGGCGATGATTGCCGTGGTCACGCTCGCGGAGAATTTTCCGAATCGCCAGCACGCCGCGCTTTTTCACCAAATCGCCTGCGGGGCGTATCCGCTCGTGCTCGTCGCGCTCGCCGTCGCGGGCCGCTCGCGCTTCACGGCCACGACTGCCGCGCTCGCCGCGATGCTGCTGCAAGCGGCGATGACTTGGCTGCTCCCGCTCGTCGCCGGCTCGCCGCTCACCGGGCCGATCTACAATCACCGCGACCATCTCTGGCCGCCGCCATTTCCGCTGCTGATCGTCGTCCCCGCGCTCGCGTTCGACTTGCTGCTGCGCGTGCTTCCCGACCGCTCGCAGCGCAAAGCTGGTTGGGCTCAGGCCGTCGAACTCGCGCTCACATTTTTCTTCGTGTTCGTATCCGTGCAATGGGTGTTTTCAAAATTCCTCCTCAGCCCCGCCGCCGAAGGCTGGTTCTTCGCCGGGGGCGGAAAAGAGTGGCCGTTCTTCCTGCGATTCGCTCCCGGTGCGCAGACGCAATTCTGGCCCGTCGAAGATGGCGAATTTAACACGCAAAGCGCACTCATCGCCTTCGCACTCGCCATCCTCTCCGCACGCATCGGGCTCGCGCTCGGCGCGTGGATGAAACGTCTCCAACGATGAAGACGCTCCTTTTTTTCATCGCGATTTTTCTGCCGCTCGCCGCGCGCGCACACGTCGGCAGTCCAAATGTTTTTTTCGACGGCAAAGCCGGGCCGCACGCCGTCCGCGTCGTCATCCGCCCGCCCGCCGCGTTGCCGGGAAATGCGCAGATTGATGTGCGCGTGAACGACCCCGGCATCACCGCCGTCGCCGTCCGCCCGGCCTTCATCGGAGCCAGCCCCGATGCGGATCCCGCGCCCACGCCCGCGCTCGCCGTGGCGGGCGATGCGCAGCTTTTCACCGCCGTCTGCTGGCTCTCGCGCAGCGGCACGTATGCCGTCCGCATCACACTCGAAAGCCCCGGCGGTGGCGGCATCGTCGAAGTGCCACTGCGCGCTGCGTCGTTCGTGCGTCCCGTCATGCCGCCCGCGCTCGGTGGCACGCTCGCCACGCTCGGCGTATTCCTTTTCATCGCCGCCGCGTGGCTCGCCGGATCTGCCGCACGCGAAGCCACGCTCGCGCCCGACGCCGCTCCATCGCTGAGTGATCGCAAGCGCGGCTGGCGCGTCGCATTTCTCGCCGCACTCGTGCTCGGCGGCGGCGTGTGGGCGGGCACTGCGCGATGGCAGAAAATGGATCGCGACTTCCGCAACAACGCGCTCTCACGACCGCTGCCCGTCGTCGCCACCATCCGCGCAGACGGCGAAACGCGATTGCTCCATCTCACGCCGAGCACCGAGAGCACCGCCGCCAGCGCGTGGGATACGCTCGTCACCGACCACGGCAAACTCATGCACCTTTTCCTCATCCACGAGCAGGGCGCCGGAGCCTTTGCCCATCTGCATCCCGTGCGCCGCAGCAGCACGGATTTCGAGGGCGTGCTGCCGCCGTTGCCCGGCGGAAAATACCATCTCTACGCCGAAGTCACCCACGAGAACGGCACGGATGAAACACTCATCAGCAACGTCACACTCCCCGAGCCAACCGGCTCCGCAAAGCAGGCAGGCTGGACGATGAAGAACGACGCATGGTGCATGTCGCCCATCGCACCGAGCGGCAATTCCGCCCAGCCAAACGCGCTCGATTTCGACGACTCCTGGCACGTCAGCGCCGCCCCCGCCGACGCCCGCACGAGCGCGCTCATGGGCGGCTACCGCATGGTGCTGCAAACGCCCGGCGCGCTCACTGCCGACCGCGACGCCGCGTTGCGTTTCGCGATCTTTTTGCCATCCGGCGAAGGTGCAACGCTCCAGCCTTACATGGGGATGCTCGGCCACGCCGTCGTCCGCCGCCGCGACGGCGCTGTCTTCACCCACCTGCATCCGGCGGGCACGATCTCGATGGCCGCGCAACAGCTCTTCACCCGACTCGATAATCCCGCCGAACCCGCATCCACACAGCCTCCCGCGCCCATCGCCGCGACGAACGAAGTCACATTCCCCTACGCATTCCCCCAGCCCGGCGATTATCGCATGTGGGTGCAAGTGCGAATCGCCGGACGCGTGCTCACCGGCGTTTTCGATGCGTCGGTAAAAGCACGCGAATAGAAATAGCTGCTCCCTCTCACGCCGTTGCACCGCGTGGAGCTTGTGTCGTTTTCAAAGCAGTGGCGCAGCGCGTGCGAAGTTTAGAATCACGACGGTTTTGTTTTTCGACGTGCCGGCGGGGATGATTTTCGGCGAGGGAACTTTGCCGCCATAGAAGGTGATGACGCCGCCGGAGGTTTTATAGTCCACGCCGTATTCGGCGGTGCTGCTCACATCAATCCAGTAAAAAAATCCTGCCCGCTGACCCATGTGGTGAAGCCGGGCGAGAGCGTCATTGTCATCGGGATGTTCACGGTGCCCACGGTGTCGTCGCTGCCCGCGCCGCTTGTGGCAAAGGCGTCACACGTCAGAAAAAATAAAGCGAAGATGAGGAAGAGTCTCATAGCCTGATAATGTGAGCACACTGCATACGCCCGCTATGGAACGAAAGTGGTATAGCGGGGCTCTGCGAGGTGCGGTAAAACGGGACTTATGAAAACAACATCCATCCTCGCCATCCTCGCCATCCTCGCTGCCGCCACGCTCGCGCTCGCCGAGCCTCCGCCTGTGGGCACTGCTAAAGGCACTTGCGCTAAGAACGCGGAGCCCGCCGTGGCGCTCACAAATGCGGCTGTTTTTGTGGATCAAAAAGATGATCGCAAACCCACCGTGCTCATCCTCTCGGACGTGAAGTTGCCGACGGAAAAATGGACGAGCGAGTTCGATCTCATGCGCGCCAACAAGCCATTCAGCGGCGCGATCTTTTTCATCAATAAAGAAAATGAAGTCTATCGCAGTGATTTCTATTGGAAGGGCCGCCAATCGAGCGTCTCCGGCTATTTCAAGCTCAAGCTCGACCCGAAGAATGGCAACGACATCACCGGCACCGTGGCGAGCACCAGCGATGATGCAAAGGAGCCGAAAGTGGACGCCACCTTCCACGCGGTGCTGAAGTAAATCGAGGCCGTGCGCGTGGCTTGGAAAAGGAGCGCGATGAGTCGTTGAGTTTCATCTTCCCACCTCATGGCCGCTGGTAGAGATACAGCGTGCGACCGACTGTGTAGCTGATGGTGTCGTTGAGAAAGGTGCCAGCATTGGAGCCGCCGAAAGTGAGCATCTCATTGCCAGTCCAGACGGCAGCGGGCGCGATCCGTGCAGCGGGTGCAGCCGTGGGACTCATGCTCGCCCAACTGTTCGTCGGCGTGGGCGAAACCGATGGCGAAGAATGGAAGAAGTGCCAGAGCCCGTGAAGAAAAAGATTTCAGAGATTGAGCCACGAGGCTCGCCGAAGTCTGCATCATTACAATGGAACTATGGTGGTATTGCCAGAAGGCGGGGAGTTGCTGAACGTCACCACACACATGCGCTTGCTTGCCGAGATACCGTTCTTCTTCTCCGACGTCTTTCCGTGGGTATTCGTCTGGGCTGGCGGGTGCTTTGCCTGCGATGGCGTTCGGGAAATCCGCCGCGTCTGTGCGAGCAAACATTGGCCGACAGTCATCGGCGCCATCGTCGAAACACGGATCGAAACCACGGACATTGGTGACGAGTATTCACGCGAAATGTTTACGCCCATTGTTGAATTCCTATTCACATTTGATGGCGTCGAACGCATCAGCAGCAAGGTAGCGATGTGTCCGAACTATCCCGGGAGCCGTAAGGATGCTGAGGCCGTCTTGAATCGCTACAAGGTCGGCAGCTTCGTTCGCATTTTCTGCTCACCTCACGATGCAGAGACAGCCATTCTGGAGCCCGGTCTGCGATGGCCGCAGGTGAGCAAGCTGATCTTGGGCTTGGTATTTCTGACTGCGGGAGTGGGAATGCTGCTAGCCTTTTCCAAAATCTGAAACGCGCTCCGATAGCGCCTCCAGTGCCCGCAAGGTCGCAGCGGTGCGGCCTTCCACGCCGAGCTTTTCAAAGATGTTGCTCGTGTGCTTTTTCACCGTGCCGAGGCTGATGCCGCAGATGGTGGCGATGTCGCCGTTGCTCTTTCCTTGTGCCATCCAGAGCAGCACCTCCGCTTCACGCGTGGAAACGCCGAGTTTTTCCAGCGGCACCGCATCATCAAATCTCGGCGCAAATGCACTCTGCTGAACGTGGCGTTGGAGGCGGGTATTCACGGCGTCGAGCAGGTCGAGCCGCGCGACGGGTTTGGTGAGGTAATCATCCGCACCGAGTGACATCCCGATGCGCAGGTCCGGCATGTCGCCTTTTGCGGTGAGGAAGATGAATGGGAGCGCGGCAGTGGTGGCGTCGGCGCGGAGTTGGGCGAGGACTTCGTAGCCATCAATGCCGGGCATCATGATGTCGCAGAGAACGAGGTCCGGCTTTTCCACGCGCATCTGCTGGAGGCCGTGGGTGCCGTCGGCAGCGGTGAGCACGCGGTAGCCTTCGAGCGAGAGAATCTCCGCGATGTTACGCCGCATACTCGCGTTGTCTTCGATGAGGAGAATGGTGATCATGAAATGGGGATGGTGACGGTGACAGTCGTGCCGCAACCCTCCGCGCTCTCGATCTCAAGCGCTCCTCCGTGCAGCGTCGCGCTGCGCTGCGCAATGGCCAGCCCGAGGCCCGTGCCCGGCGTCTCACCAACATTGCTACAACGGTGAAATGGATCGCACACACGCGCCAAATCCTGCGTCGGGATGCCGATGCCTTCATCGCGCACGGTAAAGACGGCCCATCTGTTTTCCACACTCGCACTCAGCTTCACGGGCTGGCTCGGCGCGCTGTATTTCAACGCGTTGGAGAGCAGATTGCCGAGGATGCCCCCCATCAGCGAAGCATCCAGCAACACCTCGCACTCCGGCGTATTCAACGTGATAGCGCTGCGTCCGGGATTGGCTGCCGCCACCTTGCTGGTGATGTCGCGGCAGAGCGCTGCGACATTTACCAGCCTAGGCTCACAGATGAGACGACTGGAATCAATCCGCCCCAGCAGCAATACCCGCTCGATCATTTCAGTCATGTGCAGTGTGTTTGATTTGATCTCCGCGACAAGTTCCCTGCGGCGCTCCGGCGTCAACTTCTCCGCATAGCTCTCCAGCAAATCAGCGCCGGACAAAATAATCCCCAATGGCGTGCGAAATTCATGAGACACACTCTGCGTGAAGTATCGCTGCTGACGCGCCACCTCCTTCTCTGCCGTGAGATCCGCGCGGAGTTTTGCAGAGCGCCCAGCCAACGACGCCAGCAACAACAACGGCACCGCACTGAAGCCCACTGCGATGAAAATCAGCCACGGAGTCGGCACCCCATATTGCTGGTTAAAACGAGCGCCACGCTTAACCACGGCCGCCCATGCGGCGCCTAAAATGCGCATCTCCACGCGGCGTGCGTCTGTGGGAACGGCTTCGTTTTTCATCTGCGGCGCGGCCATCAGCACTTCATCATGGATGAACGACTCCGCAGAATTCCGGCACAACAAATTGAGATCAATCCACCCCACCATATAGCCCCGTGTCGAACTCCCCTTCTCCACGCCGGGCTGCGCGAGCAACATGAGCATTCGCCCCTGCTCTGTCACGCAGCCAGCCACGGGGCTTGGATCCGTTTGCGGCGTTTTTAACGCAGCGAGCACGCCAGAAATAGCCATCAGGTCGTCCCCTATTTTCATCACTGGCACACGCTCTTCGCTCTTCCAGCGAACGATCAACTTCCCATCCACCAACTCCGCGTAACCCAATGCCAGCACGTGTGGAAAACGATCCTTCCACGGATACGTGAACATCATTTCCCCGATCCGGAGTGAGTTGTCATCGAGAGTGCGCGCCCTGTTGCGCAGTTCTCGCGGCAGATATGCAGTCGCCTCGAAGTCATTTTGAAAATGCTTCCCGAGCACCTGCACTGTCGTCTCAAACACCCGCTCGTCCTTCTGCCGAGCATTGCGATACATAACCACAGCATACCATGCCGGAACCAACGCAAAAACAAGCGTAAGCCCGGCCAGCAAGCGAGGTCGCTCCAGCCAGCGCAGCACAGTCATAGCCATGACACTACCAACGCTCATGCCAATGCCAATGGAACTAAAGTGGTATCTCTGCACCGCATCGCCTCACGAAAACTGTGGCGGTTTTTGCTTTTGCAAATTTACCGCCATCGGCGATCAACTCGTTGCATGAATACATTCATCGCCATTCTCATCGGTGCCGTTGGCGGCGTCGTCGCGGCCCTTTGCGGTGTCGGCGGCGGCGTGGTCATGGTGCCCGCGTTCGTTTTCCTTTTGAAAATGGGTCAGAAGACCGCCGTCGCGACATCGCTCGCGGCCATCGTCTTTACCGCACTCGCGACGAGCTTGAAAAATCACAGCAACGGTTTCATCCGATGGGAAATCGCGCTGTCTGCCGGCATCGCCGGAGCCATCGTGGGATGGATTGCTGCGGATTGGCTCAAGGAGTTCCGGGACGTGACGCTGACCCGGATTTTTGCCAGCGTGATCATTGTTTTTGGGGTGGCGATGTGGTTGCAGTCGTTTGAGAAAAACAACTCTTTGAGTGCGGAAAAAAATCAAACGCAAACAGCGCAGAAAGAAAACCTCAGATAGTTCTTGTGCGTTTCGTCTCCCCATCTACTGTCCGCCCCAGCGTTCGGAAGCGGATGCGAAATTTTATAAGTGTTCTGGGGGGAACAGCGGCTCTCCGTTAGCCTATCGGCTGCGGGGAGCCGCACTTTTTTTGCCGTAAAACAGCGTGCCCCGTTGCTTCTCAACCTCCAGAAAACACGGACGCTGCCATCGTATGCTGATGGGAAGAACTATTTCTGCGGTTCGCTTTTGAACTCTTTTGGCAGCGGCTTTCCATCAAATGGTTTTTTCGCAGCCTTCCATGCATTGAAGCCCTCATTCATGTGGTAGATCTGCGGGAATTTCACTTTCCCGGTCATTTGCGCGATAGCCATAGTGCTCCGCCGCCCGGAAGCACAATGCACCAGCACGGGCTTCGTTTGATCCAGATCCGCAATCAGTTTTTCGAAATCCGCATCGAACACGTTCACATTTACGGCCCCCTTGATGTGCCCGTGATCAAATTCTTCGGGGATTCGCACATCGAGCACAATCAGTCCCGGAGTGCTTGCGATCAGTTTTTCGGCCTCGTCCACCGTGACCTCTTTCACTACGTCTTTTGGTGTTTTTGCAGGCTTGCTGTCGTCAGCGCAAAGTTGCGCGGTGAAAGTGGCGGCGATTGCGAGAATGGCGAAAAGCGTCTTCATGG
Organism: Spartobacteria bacterium; assembly: GCA_043766295.1. Taxonomy (GTDB): domain Bacteria; phylum Verrucomicrobiota; class Verrucomicrobiia; order Chthoniobacterales; family Chthoniobacteraceae; genus SXWH01. Next base: position 13,991 of record JAYUIF010000115.1, read on the forward strand.
ATAAAGAGAAAGCCCATCGCCGGAAAAACGCAACCCGTGTGTTTTAGGCGAGGAGGTCTTTCACCACTTCGCCGCCGCGCACGATGTCTATGGGGCGGTTACCGGGGGCCATGAGGCGTTTGTCGGCGTTGATGCCGAGGCAGCGATAGACGGTGCAGGCCATGTTTTCGACGGTGAGCGGATCTTCCGCCGGTTCTGCGCCGGTGGGGTCGCTCGATCCATAGACGAGTCCTTTTTTGAAGCCGCCGCCAGCGAAGACGACGGAGAAAACTTTCGGCCAGTGGTCGCGTCCCGCGTCCTTGTTGATCTTCGGCGAGCGGCCAAATTCGGACGAAACCATGACGAGTGTTTTTTCGAGCATCCCGCGTTTTTCGAGGTCGGTGATGAGCGCGGCGAACGCCTGATCAAATGCGGGCACTTGGTTGGTGATTCCGTTGGCGATGCCGCCGTGCATATCCCATCCGCCGTAGGTGAGGCTCACGAAACGCACGCCTGCCTCGACCATGCGGCGCGCGATGAGCATTCGCTGGCCGGCTTCGTTGCGACCGTAGGCGTCGCGGACGGCGTCGGGCTCGGCGGCGAGGTGAAAAGCCTCGCGGGCTTCCTTCGATGAGACGAGCGAGTATGCGGCTTGGTAAAAGCTGTCCATCGCGGAGAGCGCGTCACTTTTCTCCAGCGTGCTAAAATGATCGTCCACTGCGGCGAGGATATTGCGGCGGCGGTCGAAGCGCTCGGGCGTGATGCCGCCGTGCATATTCAGATCGCGCACGGCGAAGTTGGCGTTACCGGGATCGCCGCCGAGGCTGAACGGCCCGAAGGCGCTGCTGAGGTAGCCGGTGCCGGCAAATTCATTCGGCACGCCGGGCACGCAGACGTAGGGCGGGAGGTTATTGCGCGAGCCGAGTTCGTGCGAGACGACCGCGCCGAGCGATGGATATTGAATCGCGTGCGACGGGCGGTAGCCGGTGAACATATTGTGCGTGCCGCGTTCGTGCGCTGCTTCGCCGTGCGTCATCGAGCGGACGATGGTGAGGCGGTCGGCGATTTTTGCGGTGCGCTGCAAATGCTGGGAAAATTTGACGCCGGGAATCGCGGTATCAATCGCACTGAGCGGGCCGCGGTATTCGATCGGCGCGAGCGGTTTCGGGTCCCACGTTTCCTGATGCGCGCTGCCGCCGGGCAGGAAAATATGGATGATGGATTGCGCGGTCGGCTCGAACACGTCGGTCTCGTTTGCGCGGAGTTTAAAGTAATCGCCCATCGTGAGGCCGAGTCCGCCGACGAGTCCGGCGTAGAGAAATTCGCGTCGTGAAGTGCGGCGGAAATGAGCCGGGTCATCGTGCCAGGTGATGGGTTTGGAGTCGCTCATGGTGTGTTCAGAGTTTTGCGTCCAGCGCGGTGAAAGGTAGATGAGCCCACCGGGAGGACCACCTGTTTTCCACTGGCAAACAAGCGGCCATTCCACGGCGAGTCAGATACGATCACCCCGCACGCGGGCGGTGATTAGTGGAAAAAAATTGGGCGCGTTTACGCGTAGCGATTGGGATCGAGCAGCGAGAGATCGTGCGCTGGCAATTCGCGGGTGAGCACGTCTGCCATGAGATTGCCGGTGATGGGCGCGAGGCTCAGGCCCATCATCGCGTGGCCGGTCGCGGTTGAGAGATTGTCGTAGGCCCGGATGCGTCCGATGAAGGGCATCCCATCCGGCGAACATGGGCGCAGGCCAACCCACGGTTTCACGTCCGCAAAATCATCTGGCGAAAATTGCGGGTAGTAGCGCGATACGGCCTTCACAATTCCGGCGACTCGGCGTGCGTTGATCGTTTCATCCAGCCCCGCGATTTCCATCGTCCCGCCGAAACGCAGCGCGCCGTCCATCGGCGTCACCGCCACGCGCGCCTCGGTGAAAATCGCGCAGAGTTGCGGCAGTTCGCGCGGTTTTGCGAGCGTGAGCGAGTAGCCTTTGCCCGCCTGCATCGGCAGCCGCACGCGTAGTCCGCGCAAAATTTCGGGCGACCACGCGCCGCCGCATAACGCAAATTCCTCCGCCTCCATCGCGCCGCGCGAAGTCTCCACGGCCACCAAACGCCGCCCCTCGGTGCGCCAGCTATTCACCATCGTCTCGTTGTGAAAAGTGACACCCATTTTCTGCAACTCTCCACGCAGCGCCGCCATGAATCGTTCCGGCGAGAGGTGGCAGTCTTTTGGAAAATAAACGCTGCCCGCGATGTCCATCGTGATCGCCGGGTCGAGCGCCGCCGTCGCCTTCGCATCGAGCACCTCCGCCGGCACGCCGAGCGCGTTTGCCGTCGCCGCCGCGCGTGCTTCTTCGTCGAGCGCGTGCTGTGTTTTGCAAAGCATGAGCAGCCCGCGTTTCACGAGACCGAAGTCGAGCGACTCCGCGAGTTCCTCAAACAGCGCGCGGCTCGCGAACGACAAATCGCGAATCACCGGCGCACATCGTGCGACGTGCTCTCGTGTCGAGGCGCGCATAAATTTCCACGCCCACGTTGCGAGTTCCCAATTCAGACGCGGCTTGATGTAAAACGGCGACTCGGGATTCCACATCCACTTCAGCCCCATCGCCACCATCCCCGGTGCCGCGAGCGGTGTGAAATGCGACGGCACGATCATCCCCGCATTTCCAAACGAACAACCATCGCCCCCGCGATCCACCACGCTCACGCGCAGCCCGCGCCTCGCCGCGTAATACGCCGTCGAAAGCCCGATGACGCCGCCGCCGATGATGAGGATATTTTTGCCCACGCGCAGCTACATTACCGCTGGTTCGTCCCACGACTTCGAGAGTCGCGCGGTCGGCACTGCGGGGATTGCGTTGCCGGCCTCGGTGTAGTGCGATGTGTCATTAAAGAGCGTCAGACGTGCGCGCACCGGGTCTTTGAAATCCACGATGTTGAGCGCGCAGGGACTTTGATCGAGGTTATCCCGGTAACGGCGCGGGTCGAAGCCCAGCAGCGAACTGAGCAGCAAACGGATCGTCGCTTTGTGCGAAACCACGAGGACGTTGCTGCCGGGGTGTGCGCGCACGATGTCCATGAGCACGGGCAGCGCGCGCGCCGTCACCGCGAGTCCGCTTTCGCCGCCCTCGGGCGCAAACGTGTAGGGATCTTTGTCCCACGCTGCTGATTCGTGCGGCCACTTCGTCTCCACCTCGCGTCGCGTCATTTGTTCCCAGCGCCCGTGCGAAATTTCTTTCAGTCCGTCGCGCACGACGATGTCGAGCCCGTGCGATCCCGCGATGATGCTCGCCGTTTCCTGCGTGCGACCGAGCGTCGAAGCATACACCGCCGCCAGCCGTTCCCTGCTCAGCCGGCCAGCGAGTCGTCGCGCCTGCTCGCGGCCTTCGTCCGAAAGTGGAACATCGGTCGCGCCGGCGAAACGATCTTCTGCGGTGAGGATGGTCGCGCCGTGGCGGACGAGGAAAATGCGGGTAGCGGTTGTGCTCATGCGACAAATCCGTAGCCGGTCACTTTGCCGGATGCCAGCCTATCGTGTTTCGCAGTGTGCGAAATGCGCTACGCCCAGAGTTTGCGGTCGAGGGTGCGGTATTGGATGGCTTCGCTGATGTGCTCGGGGGCGATGTGTTCGGAGGCGGCGAGGTCGGCGATGGTGCGGGCGACTTTGAGGATGCGGTCGTGGGCGCGGGCGCTGAGTTGAAGGCTTTCCATCGCCATGCGGAGCATCGCTTCGGCTTCGCTGTCGAGGGCGCAATGTTTGCGGACGTGGGCGCTGCTCATGCGGGCGTTGATGCGCGTTTTTCCCGCTCCGAAACGGGCACTCTGCGCATCGCGTGCGCGGACGACGCGTTCGCGGATGGCGGCGCTGGGTTCACCGAGTTCCTTGGCGCGAAGTTCATCGAAGGGGACGGCGGGAGCTTCGACGTGGAGGTCTATGCGGTCGAGGAGCGGGCCGGAGATGCGCTCGCGGTAGCGTTCGACTTGCACCTGCGTGCAACGGCACGCGCGCTTCGGATCGCCGTGGTAGCCGCAGGGACAGGGATTCATCGCGGCGACGAGCATGAACTCGGCGGGAAACGTCATCGTTCCGGCGGCGCGGGTGACGGTGACGCGACCATCTTCGAGCGGCTGGCGGAGGACTTCGAGCGTGGTGCGTTTGAACTCGGGCAGCTCATCGAGAAAGAGGACGCCGTGGTGCGCGATGCTGATTTCGCCGGGGCTGGGATTCATGCCGCCGCCGAGCAGGCCGACGTCGGAAACGGTGTGGTGCGGCGAGCGGAAGGGGCGCGTGGCGACGAAAGATTGATCGAGCAGGAGGCCGCAGATGCTGTGAATTTTTGTAGTCTCGATGGCTTCCTCCATCGTCATCGGCGGGAGGATGGTGGGGACGCGCTTGCTGATCATGCTTTTGCCGGAGCCGGGCGGGCCGATGAGCAGCAGTCCGTGCCCGCCGCTGGCGGCGATCTCGATGGCGCGTTTGACGTGGTGCTGGCCGCGCACGTCGGCAAAATCCACGTCGTAGTTTTGGTGGCGCGCGAAGAAAGCGGCGAGGTCTTCGCGCACGGGCGTGAGCGTTTTTTCGCCGGTGAAAAAAGTGAAACACTCGCGCAGATTGTGCACGCCATAGACTTCGATGCCCTCGACCATCGCCGCCTCGCGGGCGTTCGCAGCGGGGACGACGACTTTTTTTCTCCCGCGCCGCCGTGCTTCGAGCGCGACGGGCAACACGCCGCGCACGGGCCGCACCGCGCCATCGAGAGCCAGCTCGCCGACGAAGCAAAACTCCTCGGCATTCGCGAGCTTCACGCCCAGCGCGCAGGCGATCATGCCTAGCGCGATGGGGAGATCAAAACTGGGGCCTTCTTTTTTCACATCGGCGGGCGCGAGGTTCACGGTGACGTGGCCGGTGGGCCAGCGGAAGCCGCTGTTGGCGATGGAAGTTTTCACGCGGTCACGCGCTTCCTTCACGGCGACATCGGGCAGGCCGACGATGACGATGACGTCTTTATCGCCACCGCCCATGGCGCTGACTTCGACTTCGAGATCGAAGGCATCCACGCCGGAGACCGCTGCGGAGAACACTTTTGCGAGCATGGCTGCGGAGCGTGGCAGGGTGTGGCGAAGTGGGCAAGCAATGTGGCGCGGACTTGGATCACGCGGCGCCTTGATGACGCGGATGATTGACCACGGATTGCACGGATTTTCACGGATGGGAAAAGAGCGTGCGTGTCTTTTATCCGCGTCCATCCGCGTAATCCGTGGTCAAAAAACCATCCACGGCATCGCTGTTGATCAGCAGTCTGCTAAGAGAGCCTTTCCGCGTGGGTTGGAATGTGAGCGCGATTATTTTCATCAGTGCGCTGCTCGACGATGCAATCCTCATCAATGAATTTTAGCGTGCGCTTCCCATCCGGCGTCCGCCACATTTACAAGTATCGCGCACTATGGGACTGACCACCCAAACTTACGACATCATCACCCGCATCGCAGTCGGCAACGGCGCGATTGTTTATCGTGCCGTCGAGAAGGAAACGCTGCGGCAGGTCGCGTTGAAATTACTCACGCAGGAAGGCGATGTGGATCACCGGCTGGATTTGGATGCGCTTTTTACCGACGAGGCGTGGCTCCGTTCGATTGACGGCACGCACGTCTGCCGTCTGCTCACTGCCTACTCCGACGATGATGGCCCGGTGCTCGCGTATGAATATGCCCCCGGCATGAACGGCGCGGAACTCCCGCTTCAGAAACCGCTCGATGCCGCGCAGTCGCTCGATGTTGCCGCGCAACTCATCAGCGCGCTTCGCAGCGGCGAACGTCAGCGTTGTCCGCATGGTGATTTGAAACCGTCGAACATCATCTTCGTGGATCTGCCCGGCGGGCGGCCCTACGTGTTTGTGCTTGATTGGGGACTCGCCGCGTATCGGCAGACGACACCGGATGACTCGCTGCTTTACCTCGCGCCGGAGATGCTCGCGGGCGATCCACCTTCGCACAGAGCGGATCTTTTTTCCGCAGGAGCGGTGCTCTTTTATCTCTACACGGGCAAAGTGCTCGTCGCTGGGACGGATCGCGAGCAGCTCATGGAGGCGTGGCGAAATGTCCGCCCCGCGATGCTCGCCGAGTTGAGGCCCGACCTTTCGCCCAAGCTCGTCGAATGGGTGTGCCGCCTCCTCGCGCTCGACCCCTCGCAGCGCCCCGCTTCCGCAGTCGAAGTCGGCTCCACACTCGCCGCGCTTGGTCTGCCGCCGCCGATGGTGCCGCCGGAGATCATCCGCCCGCGTCCCGTGCCAAAGCCAGCACCAGCGCCGGTTCCAGCGCCGCCAGTTCATAGGCCATCGTCTGTGGTTTCCCCCTCGTTAGCATCGGGCATCCGCGCTCCCGCTGCGCTGGGTGGTGCCGCTGCGGTGCCCGTCCCGCGCATTCCGCCCGTTGTCAAAAAAACAAGTTTGCTGCCGACGATTTTGATCTACTCCACGCTGCTCATCGTCGTGGTTGGAGGATTGTTGTGGATGCTCACACGGAAGCCGGACACCACCGCGCAGGAGCCGGCCTTGGAAAATGCACACACCACTCCGCGTCCTCCCGCACCATCGGTATCGCAGCCTCCAGCACCTACGCCCACACCATCGCAACCGCAACCTCCAACGCCTGCGCCGGTGAAAGTCGCAGTGGCTCCCGCGCCTACGAAAGTCGCAGTGGCTCCCGCTATGCCAAAGGACGAAGGGTCGCTCATCGCGGAGGAATCTTTCAATTACCAAGCGGGCAGGGGCATTGACGGACAGTCCGGCGGCAGTGGCTGGGACGGAAGATGGCACGGGCTCGTAGGGAAAACCGAGGCGGCCTCACTTTCCTACCTCCAGCACCCGGCGACCGGCGGCAGTCTGCACATTCCGCAATCGCAGCAGGAGCTGGAGCTGACGCGATCCCTCGGCTCGCTCACGCATTTCATCGCCGATCCGGCGAAAGGCGGGCACTGGTATATGAGCCTGCTCATTCAGCATGGCACCGGCACTCCCGCATCCGGCGGGGAGATCATGTTTAACCCGATTGACATGGCCGACATTCACAACTTCATCCGCGTGGTCGTGGAGGACAAAGGCGGCGTGCTGCGCGTGAACCTCAACGCCGAACCGCAGGCAGTCGAGGTGCCGCAGGATGGCAAGCCGCTCTATCTCATCCTCCGCATTGATTTAAAAAACCCGAGGCTCGGCAACTACGACATCAAAGGAACGCTGTGGATCAACCCCGACCTCGCTTCGGCGAAACCCGGCAAGACCGGGCGGAAGCTCGAAGTGGAATTGAAAAACCAGATGCTCCCCAAGCAACTCGGCCTGCTCATGCGAAAGAAACGCAGCCAGAGCGAGACACGGATTGACGAAGTGCGTTTCGCCCGCCGCATGGTGGACGTGGTTTTCAAGCCGGTCGCCGAGGAAGAGGAAGCCGGGCCGTAGGGAACCGACGGCTCCCTAATCTCTCCGGCGCGGCGGCTCGTGATCGTTCTCGCGCTCGCTGCGCTCCGCATATTTTCGCGCCTTGCCCTGCTGCTGGCGGCGGATGTGGCGGTCGGCGGTCATCTGCCTTTTCTTGCGGCTGAGTTGGAGTTTTTCCAGCTCCTCCTCCAGCTTCTGAAATCCCTCGAAGCGCGCCGTGCTCAGTTTCCCCGCAGCCATCGCCGCGCGGATTGCGCAGCCGGCATCCGTGCCGTGTTTGCAATCGTGAAATTTGCACTGCGCGGCCAGCACCTCGATGTCGGCGAAACGCTCGCGCAGCTTCGTCTCATCCGTCCACATGTGGATCTCGCGGATGCCCGGATTATCAATGAGGATGCCGCCGCCCGGCAGCACGATCAGCTCGCGCGCCGTCGTGCTGTGGCGGCCTTTGCCGGTCGTCTCGTTCACCTCATCGGTCCATTGGTATTCTTCGCCGAGCAGATGATTCATCACCGACGATTTCCCCACGCCGCTCGATCCCACGAGCGTCATCGAAACGCCGCGCTGCAAATACTGCCGCAGCACTTTCAAGCTCGTCCCCTTCTCCGCGCTCGTGATGTGAACGTCCGCATCCGGACTCAGCGCGTGGATCGCATCCGCCGCCTCGCGGTTTTTCGCGTCGGAAAAAAGATCGGCCTTGTTCACCAGCACCACGGCCTTCGCGCGGCTCTTTCCGATGATTGCAAAGTAGCGCTCCATCCGCCGCAGATTGAAATCCGATCCCGCATCCGTCACCACCACGACCACGCCGACATTCGCCGCGATGACCTGCTCCTCCGTGCTCCGGCCCGACATCTTGCGCGAAAGACACGTCTGCCGCGCCAGCCGTGCGCGAATCATCGTCTCGCCATCTTCGCCGCCGAGTTCCAGCGCCACCCAATCGCCGACAGCGGGCAACTCAGCATCCGTCGCGGCGTCGTGGTAAACCTTCCCGCCCATCGTCACCTCCAATTCCTCGCCATCGCCGAGCAGCGCGCCGTAGGTGATCTTGTTATCGCGGATCAGCCGCGCCGGTTTCCACCCCTCGCGATGATACGGCGCGAACTCCGCTTCAAACGCCACATTCCATCCGAGGTCTTCGAGAGTCATCGGCATCTGCGCTTAGGCAAAAGCTCCCGTGCCCGCGAGCGCCTGCTCGATGTAACCGAGGATGTCCTTCCGTCCCGCGCGCGTCTCGGATGATGTGCTGAAAACCGCCAGCGACTCCCCACACCACGCCGCGATCTTTTCCTGAAAATGAGCGATGTGCTTTTGCAACATCCCCGCCTTCACCAAGTCCACCTTGCTAAAGACCAGCGCGAACGGCACCGCCTCCTCCGCGAGCCACTGCACGAATTCCAAATCAATCAACTGCGCCGGATGCCGCGAATCAATCAGCACAAAAACGCCCGCGAGATTTTCCCGCCCCGTGAGATAGCCCGCGATCATCTTCTCGAAAAGTGCGCGCGAAGTCTTGTCCGTCTGCGCAAAGCCGTAGCCCGGCAAGTCCACCAGCGTCCACGCGTTGTTGATGGTGAAAAAATTGATCAACTGCGTGTGCCCCGGCGTCGCGGAAACTTTCGCCAGATCCTTTGCGCCCGTCAGCAAGTTGAGCAGTGAGGATTTCCCCACATTCGATCTCCCGATGAATGCAAACTCCCGCAGCTCCGAAACCGGACACGAAGCGAGCCCCGGCGCGCTGATCAGAAATTTGGCGGAGACGATATTCATGGATGCGAGGCGCGGAACGTAAACGCGATCCGCCCGTTTGGGAATGCCCGTCATCGCAAAACGTCGGCGCGTTATCGGACTGGCGCACGGCGATGAATCCGTGCGCCTCAATTGAAGCCCGGAGGGCTGCACGGAAATTAGCCGGGGGCGTCAGCCACCGAATCACATCCAGAACGGACAAAAGCCCCGGCAGGGGCTTGGGGCGTTTTATCCGATATCCGGTGGCTGACGCCACCGGCTAATTTCCGGCTGTCCCTCCGGGACAAAAGAGTCGCGCCATCCGGCTGGTGGAAAAGAGCGGCCTGCCGGGCTTCCCGGGGTGTTCCTTTGGATTCCCGGCGACATCCCTGCCATTTCCGGGGTGTTCCTTGGGGTTTCCATGGAAGTCCCCGCGCTTCACGGGGTGTTCCTTGCGTGTCGCATGGACGCTCCTCCGCTTGGCGAGGTGTCCATTTTATCCCGGAAGGACGTCCCTCCTGTCTGCGGGGTATTCCTTCCGATCCGGAAGGACGTCCCTCCCGTCCGCGGGGTGTTCCCTGCGTCTTCCGGGGCATCCATGAGCCTGCCGGGGTCTTCCTTCCGGGAAGCGACCAAGCCCCCGCGACAAGCAGGGACGTCCATGGGAATTGCAGGGAACACCCCGCGACATCCGGGGAAGCTCATCCGACAGGGAAGGGCACGCTTCCGGGAGCGGATTCTCTGCTTCGGAAGGCAAACCACGCCGTTCCGACAAAAAATTCTGCCAGTCGCAACTCCAGCGCTATTGCCCGGAAGCTCCGTTGCGTCCCCGCAAACCTTGCTATGCGTCGTGTGACATCCGGCAGTTCCCTTGCGTTCTCCATCTCCCGCCTTGCCAGTCGCCGCCGCGTGTTCGCGCCCAAGCCGGACGTTGACGATGCGCGGGACATCGGGCATTGTGCGCGTATGAACTGGCGCGAACGCATCACGAGCGAACCCGGGATTCTCCGTGGCAAACCTTGCATCAAAGGAACACGCATTCCGGTTGCACTCATCCTCGGCTATGTGGCGAGCGGGAAAGATGCGGAGGAGATCGCCCGTGAGTTTCCCGATGTGACAGCGGTGGATGTGGAGGCCTGCCTGCACTACGCCCGCGATCTGGCGGACTACGAAGCGGCGGCATGAGCCTGTTGTTCCTCGGCGATCAATGCGTGCCCGCAAGTATCACGGACGCGCTTCGTGATGCTGGGCATCGAGTTTTCCTGTTGCGCGAAGTTCTTCCCATTCGCGCTCTCGATCCCATCGTGCTGGCGAAGGCCCGCGAACTCGATGCGGTTCTCGTTTCACTCAACGGGGATTTTTCGGACATCGTGGCGTATCCGCCCTCTGGGCACGGGGGTATTATTTCCATTCAGCTTCACAACCACCCGGAAATCATCCCTCAACTCATGGGGACTCTGAGTGCGTTTCTTCGAGGTAACCCGGAGCGCGATTTCTACCGGGGAAAGCTGCTGCTGGTGGAGGTGCATCGCATTCGCATCCGGGGCTGATTTGTGCGGTGGTGGCTACGCTCCGATGAAGTGTGCGCAGAATGCGCCGTCCACGCCGTCGAGCCACGGGCGGATGTGGCGGGTGGTGTGGAGGCGGAGGCTGGGCAGGGTGCGGACGGCTTCTTCGGCGACGTGTTCATTTTCCTCGGGCTCGAGGGAGCAGGTGGAATAGACGAGGGTGCCGCCGGGTTTCAGCAGCGTGGCGCAGCGGCGGATGAGGGCGAGTTGTTGGGCGGGGAGGCGCATGGCGTCTTCCTCGGTGAGCCGCCAGCGCACGTCCACGCGTCGGCGGATGACGCCGGTGTTGCTGCACGGGGCATCAATGAGGATGCGATCAAAACTGCGCGCGGGCAGTTCGGGCGCGTCTTTCATGGTGTCGAGTTCGAGCGTTTGGGTGTTGCGGGTGCCGAGGCGCTCGCAGTTGGCGCGGAGGCGGGCGATGCGGCTTTCCCACAAATCGCACGCGACGATGCGGCCTTGGTTTTTCATCATGGCGGCGAGCATGGTGGTCTTGCCGCCGGGCGCGGCGCAGGCGTCGAGGACGATGTCGCCGGGCTGCGGGGCGAGCATTTCGCAAGCGGCGAGTGTGCTCGGGTCTTGCACGTAGCAGAGGCCGCGCGCGAGCCAGTCCTTCGAGATGCTGGGGACGCGCAGGGCGAGGGGGTGAAAGGGATGCGGCTCGGAGCCGGGGAGCGCGGCGAGGAGTTCGTCGCGGGAGATCTTGATGGTGTTGGCGCGGACGCAGAGCGGGGCGGGAGAATTATTCCACTCGGCGAGTGCGCGGGTGGCGTCGGCACCGAAGTTCGTGGTCCATTTTTCCAAAAGGAACTTCGGGTGGCTCCACTGCACGCTGAGTGGCGCGGCAGCGAGTGCGGCGAGGAGTGGTGCGCGTTCGCGGTCTGCACGACGGAGGACGGCGTTCACCACGCCGCCGGAGCGATGGGCGAGGGAGACGGTTTCTTTCACCGCCGCCCACACGGGGATGCGGGTGTGAAAAATCTGGTAGAGGCCGAGGCGCAGGACGGCGCGGGTGTCGTCGTCCAGTTCCGCGTCGCGCAGTTTTGCGATGAGGAAGTCGAGTTCGCTGAGCCGCCGCAGCACGCCGTAGAAAAGTTCGGTGACGAGGGCGCGGTCGCGGATGTCGAGTTGCGCGGTGTCGAGACGCTCGTGCAGGAGGTCGTCGGCGTGGGGGCGTTTGCGCTCCCATGCGACGAGGAGTTGGTGGGCGAGTGAACGGGCGGTCATGGGATTATAAATGACGAATGAGGAATGTCGGATGACGAATTAATGACGAATGGGCGGGCGATGCTGATTTCGTCATTCGTCATTTTCGCGCGTCCACTCACTTGCGCACCTTTTTCTGCAACTCCACGACCATGCGCCGGACGTGGGGATATTTTTGCCGGGGAACTAGGACGGCGAGGCTCACGGGATAGCTGCCCAATTCCAAAACCTGGATGTGGACGTAGCGCACACCCCACGCGTTCATCGCGGCGCGCGTGCTCTTATAGATGTCAATCGTGTAGCGCCCGACGAGCGCGCTGCCGTAGTCCTCGACGAGGTATTCGTCGCCCGTCTCCACGATGCGGAAGCGCGTGCCCGCCGGCAGCCAACTCCAGTCCGCCGCCGCGCTGTGCGTGGGCCGCAGATAGCCGCCGACGGCAGTGACGCGCCCACCCGGTTCGCTGTGGTGATAGGCCGTCGTGCGCACATACATCCGTGGCGCAGCCGTGGTGCTGATTTTTTCCCCGGCCTTGGTCGCGAGCGTGTGCCCCGTGCCTTCCGTGCCGGTGCAGGCACCCAGCCACGCGATGGCGACGAGGGCGGTAAAGGCGCGTATGAATGCCGGGACTGTCATCTGATCGCAGAGCGTATGCGGTGGGCGGTGGAATGGGGAAGGGTGAAAATGAGGCGCGTCTTCGTTTGGTGACTGGTGAATAGTCCGCGAGACAGGAAACCAGTCACTATTCACCAGTCACGATTGACTTCCCATTTCCCTCCGCCACCCTCGCCGCCTTTTCCATGAGCACACAAGCGATCGGTATTGATTTCGGCGGCACGAGCATCAAATCCGCCGTCGTCGAGGACGGCAAAATCATCAGCCGAGGCACGCCGATTGATACACAGAAACACCTCGCAGCCGGCACGCTGTTCGACGCGATTTTCGCAAACATCGCCACGCTCCGCGCTGCATATCCCGCCGTGTGCGCCGTCGGCATGGGCCTGCCCGGTTTTGTGGACACGGTGCGCGGCATCGTCCACGGCATGGCGAACGTTCCCGGCTGGAACGAAGTGCCGCTGCTCGCCATGATGCGCGACCGCACGGGCCTCGCGTGCGCGATTGAAAACGACGCCAACGCGATGGCCTACGCCGAGTTCATCCACGGCGCGGCGAAAGGCGCGAGCAACGCCATCTGCATCACCCTCGGCACCGGCGTCGGCGGCGGGCTCATCCTCGATGGCAGACTCTACCGTGGCACGCGATTCGCAGCGGGTGAAATGGGGCACAGCAGCATAGACCTCCACGGCCCGCGCGGCGTCTATGGCACGCCCGGCGATCTCGAAGTCTATGTCGGCAACCGCCAGATCGGCGAACGCGCCGCGCGCCTCTACAACGCCGCCGCACAGCCCCGCTCCGCAGAAACCTGCACGCCCGCCGACCTCGCCCGCCTCGCCGTTGCCGGCGACACCATCGCCATTTCATTGTGGGATTCCATCGGCACGGAAATCGGCGCCGCGCTCGTGAACGTCGTCTGGCTCTTGAACCCCGACACCATCGTCATCGGCGGCGGCGTCGCAGCCGCAGGCGAACTCGTCTTCGCCCCCATCCGCCGCACGCTCAACGACCGCACCAGCCCGCTCTTTCACGAACAGCTAAAAATCGCCGCCGCCCAGCTCGGCAACGACGCCGGCATCCTCGGCTGCGCAGAGCTGGCGCTCGCCGCGCGGTGAGTAAACAGTGCATTGGTTCATTCGGTCACTCCAAATATCGGGCCTAAATCCATTCAGAAATCACCACGGTCGAGCACGCGATAAACGGGTCTCTCAAATTCAACGCGAACTTTGCGAGCCATGCCCGGATGTTTAGCCCGCCGCTGCTCGCACAGTTGAAGGAAAAAATGCAAAATTCACAGACTGGCTCCACTCTCTCCTATTTGGGTGGCCCCTCAGGTGCATAGCGCACAGCATCGTAAACTCTGCCGTCAGCTTTGTGAACTCCCGCTTCGCGGACATACACGCTTGATTCTGGTCCAGGAAGTGGCTTGTCATCAGCAATTGCGTTCCCGTTAGGATAACCCAACAACACGTAAGATTGTTCTTCGACGCGTCCGGCTGCTACGTCGAAGTGAAATCCGGGCTTGGTAAGTTCCCCTTCGACAATCAATTCTCCACCAGAAAGATGCCTGCGCACCCTGCCGAATAGCTGTTTGACAGGAGCAGCTACAACGACGGGTGCGATACCGAGAGAAGACGCGGCTTGCTTTGCAAGCGTCAACGGCCAATCAGGGTTAGTTAGCAATTTAGGGTTGGTCTGCTTGGTTTGCTGGTGAAGCGCAACAAAAGCCTTGTTCAAAGGCGAGTCCTTCTCTGCGAGGGCCGGATAAATACGAATCGCATCGGCATTGGCTTGCTTGACACGGGCAATCGCCTGCGCGCGCAATGCGGTAAGTTGCGACTGAATGTAAACCGACAGTTTTACCCAAGGAATTTTCAGATGACGGATCACTTGTCTGATTTTTACATTGCCGCCGCGCCCCCAATTAGGATCAGTAGGATCCTCGGTGTAGGCCGAGATTGTCACCGTGTCCGGGTCTTCCATCGTGGCGGTCACGTTCTCATAACGAATTGCCTGCCAGTAGAAATAAGGTGGACCCCGTTCTTCGGCCAGAGAAGATGGAAATTAAGCTATGGCGGAAAAGCGTGTGAGTGAGTGATGAGGGGATGCTTTATTGTGGTCAA
>JAYUIF010000116.1:0-2022 GCA_043766295.1 Spartobacteria bacterium
CATCTTCGGCGGATGGTTTTTGTTTTTGAAAAACAATCTCAGCGCAGCGCCGGGCATTTCAGGAAATGCGAAGCACGAGATTCAGCCGGGCGGGATTCCGTGGGAACCGTTCACGCCGGAGCGGCTCGCGGAGGCTTTGAAAAGCGGACGCCCGGTGTTCATCGACTTCACCGCGGACTGGTGCCTGAACTGCAAATACAACGAGAAGGTCGTGCTCGAAACGGAGCCGGTGCGCGCGGCGTTTCGCGAGAAAAAGATCGTCGCGCTCAAGGCCGACTGGACCAGCGGCGATCCGGTCATCACGAACATGCTGAAAGAATTCAATCGCGCTGGCGTGCCGGTTTATGTCATCTATTTGCCGGGCTCCACAGAACCGATCGTCCTACCGGAAATCCTCACCCAATCCGTCGTCCTTCGTCACCTCGCCGAAATCAAAAGCTGAAAGTTTTCCGCACATTTTTGGAATAAACGGCGGCGCTTCCCGTCCGAACCCGAACCGAAATACGAATACTTTTGCCGACTCCGCACCGCGCGTGCGGAATGCGGAGTCGGCAGATACGCAGAAAGCCAGAAAACAAAGAAAAACAGAAAGCACATGAAACGTTATTCCACTACAAAAGCACTCCTCGCCGGCGCAGCCCTCGCGGGGATCATCTCCGGAGGCCTCGTCTCCAAAGTCACCGCGGCTCCAACCGCGAAGAGCGACAAAGCCGGCGTCTCCGCAGGCCAGGTCGCCGAAAAGGAAAAAGGCGAAACCCATGACTGCGCAGGCAAGAACTCCTGCAAAGGAAAAGGCGGCTGCAAGAGCGGCGACGGCGGATGCGCCGGCAAGAACACCTGCAAAGGCAAGGGCGGCTGCGGAATGAAAGACGGCAAGCCAACCCACAAGGAAGAGAAGAAAGAAGAGAAGAAATAAGCATTCCGATTCGGGGCTCCGGTCTGAAAGGGCCGGAGCCCTTGGAGTGTTGAGGGTTGAGAGCCGGTTTTCGTGGACCTTCGGCTTCTCCCGAAGTCGAAGCGCAGCTCTCAACCCTCAATTGTCCCCACGGCACCGCGGACTTCTCGCAAAGCCTCGAATCTCAACTTTCCCCAAATGCCTGCCAACCGCTTCAACAATCACACGGCCTACGGCGTCGGCATCGGGCTGCGCGTACCGCATTACCAGCACATCATTTCGCGGAAGCCGGGAGTCGATTGGTTTGAGATCATTTCAGAAAACTACATGTGCGATGCGGGCCGGCCGTTGCATGTGCTCGATCAGATTTTGGAGCATTACCGCGTCGTGCAGCACGGGGTCTCAATGTATTTCGGAAACGCCGCACGACCGCAGCGCGATCATCTCAAGCGGCTCAAGGCGCTGACGAAACGCACGGGGACGCCGTGGCTTTCCGATCATCTTTGCTGGGGCAGCGTCGATGGACGCTACACGCACGACTTGCTGCCGATGCCTTACACTTGGGAGGCGGTGGAATGGACCGCACGGAATATCCGTGAAGTGCAGGACTTTGTCGGGCTGCCGGTCGCGGTCGAGAACGTGAGCAGCTATGTCGAGTTCAACGCTTCGGAAATGAGCGAGTGGGAATTTCTCAATGAAGTCGTCGAGCGCGCGGACTGCGGAATCCTGCTCGACGTGAACAACATTTACGTCTCGTCGAAAAATCACGGCTTCGATCCTTACACGTATCTCGATGCGGTGCCGTCCGAGCGTGTCGCGCAAATCCACATCGCGGGCCACACCAAGTTCGAGAAATACATCCTCGATACGCACGATCATCCGGTGCTCGATCCTGTGTGGAAAATGTACGCGCACGCGCTGCGGCGCGTCGGGCGCACCGCCACGCTGCTCGAATGGGACGACCGCATTCCGTCCTTCGACGAAGTGCATCGCGAGGCGCTCAAGGCCAATCGTTTTCTTCCCGATGCCAACTCGATCGCCGCGTAGTTTCCCAATCTTTTTCAAGATGAGACGATTCCGGCAGGCTCGAAGAGGCGTCATTCGACAGCCCAGGGCAACGCCCTGGG
>JAYUIF010000117.1:0-28562 GCA_043766295.1 Spartobacteria bacterium
AGCAGCAGCAGGTATTGCCGGATCTTCGCGCGCCGCGTCGCCGCCTTGTTCGCCTTCAGCAGAAAGAGCATCGCCGCCCAATGCACCGTGCGATACCGCAGCCGGTTCAGCATGTGAATGATGATCGGCAGCAGCACCGCGAGGAACACCCACCACGACCACGGCTGGAGGAGACTCATGGCGATTGCGGATTGCGGATTGCGGATTGCGGATTTGCAGGCATCCGGACGCCGGTGTGAAATTCATCAGCTTTTCGCAGGGCAAAGCAGCGCGAGAAGCGGGAGAGACGTGCGCCCATAAATCCGAAATCCGAAATCCGAAATCCGAAATTCATCTCCCTCCTCCCTTTTTCGCGGCGCGGATGCGCTGGAGCATGAACTGCGTCAGCACTCCCTCGAAAGTCTGATCGAGATACGTGAAATGATAGTCCACATGGAACTGCTGGCAGCCGTGCCGCAGCGTCGTGAGATATTCATCGAGCGCCTCGCGGTAGGCATCGCGCACGATGGCCGGGTCGGTGATCAAGTCGGCCCCACTTTCCATATCCACGAACCGCACGGGGCGCGTGAAATCGAAGTCGAACTCCTGCCGATCCAGTAGGTGAAACACGGCGACATCATGCTTGTAAAAACGCAGGTGCTTGATCGCATCGAGCAGCTCCGGCACTTCGCAAAACAGATCGCTCACCACGATCACCAGCGCACGGCTGCGGATGCGCTCCGCGAAATCATGCAGCGTTTGCACGATATTCGATTCGCCCGCTGGCTTTGCCTCCGCCAGCGTCTGATAAAGCTGCCGCAAGTGCGACGGCGTATGCCTCGGCGGCAGGTCCACCGCCTTCTCCGCAAAGCAAGTCAGCCCCACCGCGTCGCCCTGATGCACCAGCAAATGCGCCAGCGTCCCCGCGAGTTTGCGCGCGTAGTCGAAGCGCGTTCCGCCTTCGGGCGTGCTCGTGTATTTCATCGAACCGCTCGTATCCACCACGAGGTAGCAGCGCAGATTCGTGTCCGCCTCAAACTCGCGGATGAAAAATTTGTCCGTCCGCGCAAACACGCGCCAGTCGAGAAATTTGATGTCATCCCCCGGCGTATATTTCCGATACTCCGCAAACTCGACCGACGCCCCGCGCGTCGCCGAACGATGCAACCCATTCACCGATCCCAGCATCGGATTGCGCACATTCAAAATCAGCCGCGAAAGCCGCGCAATGACGCCTTGATCGAGGAAGTCGAGATTGGTGCCATCCGCAGCCATCAGATGCACCTCCTTTGCGCTTTGTCCCGTAGGGACAAAACAATGGTAGCCGTGGGTGGAGCAAAGCGAAACCCACGGATCGCGCGGATAAGCAATGCGCCGCGTAGCGGCGCGACAAACAGCAGGCGATTACAGGTATTTTTCATCGAATGGGATGTCTGCCTCCCGAAGGAGCCTTTTGTATTCGTCGAGGAATGAAACCGTCTTGTGATGCTCCGCCTGATTCTTGATGTATTCAGCCAACTCCACCTTGTGATCCCGCGAAACGCTGAACGCGCCGTAGCCGTCCTGCCAACCGATGAAATCGGGAAACACATTCTCCGTTTTGATCCACTTCGTCGCGCCAGTCTTCACCTCTTTCACATAATCGGCCATCGAGAGAGTCGTCGGAATCGAAACAAGAATGTGAATGTGATCCTCCACTCCGCCGATACGATGAAGCCTACAACCGAGATTGCGGTGGATGCCCCAAATGTAGCTGTAGAGGTCTTCGCGACGTTCGCTAAAAAGCACCTTGCGACGTTCCTTGGTCGAGAACACCACATGGTAATAAATTTGAGTGAACGTGTTTGCCATGATCATCCAATGTTCGCACCGGCTGCGGTGTTTTTTTCGCCGTGATTGTCGCGCCGCATACGCGGCGCCTCCGTTGCACGCGCGATCCGTGGGTTTCGCTTTGCTCCACCCACGGCTACCGTAGTTGAAGCCCTACGGGCTTCGGCAGGAAACGATGATGGAAACGAGGGTGGATAAATCACGAACGCACAGCTCCTCATTTCAAGAACCTGCCCCTTCGTCATTCGCCATCCGTCATTCGTCATTCTCTACGCCTCCGTCTCCTTGATCACCCGGCGGATGATCTCTGCGCTGTCTATGCCTTCGCTCTCGGCGTGGAAATTGACGAGGATGCGGTGGGCGAGCACGGGCTCGGCGACTGCGAGCACATCTTCCAACCTCGCGAGATAACTGCCTTGCAGGACGGCGCGCGCTTTCGCACCGAGGATGAGATACTGCACGGCGCGCGGCCCCGGCCCCCACATGACGTATTTTTTGATCCAATCCGGCGCCTCCACTTCGCGCGGACGGCATTTACGGACGAGCTTCACCACGTATTCATAGACGTGCTCGGGCACGGGCACGCGGCGCACGATGTCTTGAAAACCAAGAATCTCGTGGCCCTCAATGATCTTATTGAGCGGCGGCGGTGCTGCGCCCGTGGTGGCTTTTGCGATGAGCAATTCCTCCGCCGCGCTCGGGTAGCCGACGTTGATGAGAAACATGAAACGGTCGAGCTGCGCCTCGGGCAACGGGTAGGTGCCCTCTTGCTCGATGGGGTTTTGCGTAGCGAGGACGAAGAACGGTTTATCGAGCGTGAAACTGTGTTTGCCGGAGTTCACGCGCTGCTCCTGCATGGCCTGCAAAAGCGCGGCCTGCGTCTTCGGCGGCGTGCGATTGATTTCGTCGGCGAGCACGATGTTGGCGAAGATCGGGCCTTTCACAAACTCGAACGCGCGACGCCCCGCCTGCTCGGTCTCCTGCAAAATCTCGGTGCCCGTGATGTCGCTCGGCATGAGGTCGGGCGTGAACTGAATCCGGCTGAAAGAAAGGTGCATCACATCCGCGAGCGAGTGGATGAGCAGCGTCTTCGCGAGACCCGGCACGCCCATCAGCAGCGCATGGCCACGGGCGAAAACGCACGTCAGCAGTTTCTCAACGACGTGATCCTGGCCGATGATGACTTTGCCGATCTCGGCGCGGACTTTTCCATAGATGTCGCGCAGGCGATCAATGGATGCGACGTCGGCTTCCTGAGTGGTGTTTGCAGTTTGCATAATTGGGGTCGTGATAATTGCCCGCACGCTATCCCTGCCAGCGGCGGAAATGACAACGCGAAAGACAGCCGGGGGCACCGCAATGTTCACCACAATTCACGGTTATTTCTGCAAACGCGTGACGAGGCTTAATTGAATGTTGGAAGTTCGACGCAAGATATTGGATGCTCCTGCGCGTGCGCTTTTCCATCGTCACTCCCAGTTTTCAGCAGCTCGAATGGCTGCGGTTTTGCGTGCGCTCGGTGGAGGATCAGGGCGTGGAAAATGAACATATCATTCAGGATGCGGGCACTGGCTCCGAGTTGGAGGAATGGGAGCGCACCGAAACGAAGGCGCGTCTTTTCGTGGAGAAAGACGACGGGATCTACGATGCGCTGAATCGCGGTTTCGCACGGGCGACTGGCGATATTTTCGCGTGGCTGAATTGCGACGAGCAATATCTGCCCGGCGCGCTCGCTGCGGTGGATGCGTATTTTGCGGAAAATCCAGACGTGGACGTTTTGCTGGCGGACAACCTCGTCGTGGACGGCGAGGGCCGCTATCTCGCGCACCGTTTTTCGCTGCGGCCCATCGCGGCGCACTGCTGGCTGCGCTTCCCGGTGTCGAGCTGCGCGCTGTTTTTCCGACGGCGCGTTTGGAAAAATTTCGACACGCAGTGGAAGTCGGCGGGCGACTGGTGGTGGTTCATGGCGATGCTGCGCGCCGGTGCCCGCGTGGGCGTGATGCGGCGGTTTGTATCCGCGTTTTCCGAGACGGGAAAAAATCTCGGCCTCTCGCCAATCACGACACGCGAGCAAGCCGCCATTTCCGCAGCACGCCCAGCGTGGGTGAAGCTTTCTGCGCCGCTGCTGCTCGCGGCACATCGCGCTCGCATGTGGGCCAGCGGAGCGTTCCGTGTGCAGCCATTCGACTACCAAATTTTCACACAGAGCGGCGCAGAGAGAAAAACTTTCCGCGCCGAAAAACCGACCGCGCGCTGGCGACGCACCTAGCGCGTGAAAGCGGCAAGCCGCTCGCGAAAATAACCGTCGCCCTTCGCGCCCGCAGGCAGCCCACGCACTGCGCCGAACCACGCGGCCCGCAGCACATCGCCGAACGCGAGCGGGCCGAAACGGCGGAGATGGCGCGCGGCATTTCCGGGCCAGTGGCGCACGAGGCTGCGTCCGTGTTTTGTGCAGGCGGCGAGATAGGCGCAGTTTTGCAGCATCGCGGCGTGTTTCATCCGCTCGGGAAAATCATCCACGACTCTACCGCCACCGGGCGGAAGATGTGCGACACGAGCGGCGGGGACAAAAATTCCCTTCGCAGCAGCGGTGACGCGCAGGGAAAAATCGAGGTCTTCACCACGCATCCAAAAATCCGCCCTGTGCAAACCGGCGCGAAGGAGCACTTCGTGATCGACCAGCAACGCAACGCCCGTGGCCCAAGTGAATGCCACAGGCGCTGGCCCGCATTTTTCCAAAAACTCGCCGGGCGTCGCAGCGCGGCGGAGCACATCGAACTTCGCGCGATCCCCGAGGCCCGGAAACCAATTCAGCCGCCCGTCCGCATCGGCGGCAATCGGACAGGCCGCGCCCGCGCCGTGCGCACGCATCGCATCGAGCATCGTGCCGAGCGTGGCGGGTTCGGCGACCGCATCGTCGTCGAGCACCCATGCGTGAGTCAGCTCGGGGAATTCGCGCAACGCCGTTTCTTCCGCGAGTCGCAGCCCACCTCCGCAGCCGAGATTTTCACCCGGCGCGATGTAGCGATGAGGCAACGCGCATCGCTCGACAATTTCCCGCGTAGCCGCATCGCCCGCGTTATCCACGACGACGATGCCATGCAAAGTCAGCGCGCTTTTTTCGAGCGAAGCGATGAGTCGCGAAAGCTCTGCTGGCCGGCGATACGTTGCGATGACGGCGACGGTGCTCATTGCTGAATGGCGCTCTCGCGGAGCAGCCGTGGCGTGAGAGTGCCGCGTCCGATTTGCGCGCGGAGATGTGCGTAAATTTCCGGCCACACGGCGTCGGGCAGTAGCTTCGTCATGCAATACGGCTCGCGGAAAAGGCAGTAATCGAAGCAAGGCCGCCACGGGCAAATATCGCGGATGACGAGATGATGAATGTCGCCCCACGGACGGAACCAATCCGGATCGGTCGGCCCGAAAATAACGACCGACGGACGACCACAGCACGCCGCAAGATGGCCGGGGCCGGAGTCGTTGCAGACGAGGAATTCCACGCGGCCCAGCACGTCCACGAGTTCATTCACGCCGAGCGCGGGCAGCACTTGATCGCACATCGGCGCGAGGCCGAGGCCATAGCCATCGAGATCCGGAATGAGCGCGAGGTGAAAGTCGAAAACCTCCCGCAGCCGGCGGATAATGTTTTCAAAATACGCCTCTGGCCAGCGGCGCACAGCGATGCGCGCGCCGGGATGTAGCACGACGAGCGGCTTGGTGACGCCCGCGAGCAGCGCGTCCACTTTCGCCGAGCGATACGTGGCGTGATCGAGACGCGGGCCGTCGTCCATTTTGGCGAAGCCGAGCGCGTGGCCGAGGTCGGTCCAATCCTCCACCTTGTGTTGCTTGGGGCGCGTGCGGCGCACCGGGCGATTGAGAAAACGCGCGCTGGTTTTCCATGGAAATCCGTAGCGTTCACGAGCGCGCGTGAGCCACATGAGAAGGTGATCGCGCGGGTCGTTTCGCACGGACACCGCAGCATCGAATCGCTCGCGGCGGAGGCGCGAAATGAGTCCGAGCAGCGCAGGCCAGCGCCAAGCCCACAAACGATATTTGCCGCGATACGCCGTCCACGGCGCGTCGTAAGCGATGAAGCGCATCTGCGGAAAAGTGCTCGCGAGCAGCGGCTGCGCGTGCGCTTTGCCGACGAGCGTCACATCATATCGCTCCATGGCGGCGCGCAGCATCGGCGTCGCAAAAGTAAGATCGCCGAGGCCCCATAGTTCGAGGACGAGGAGCTTCGGTCGGTGGGTGATGTTCGAGGAATCGTCGGCCACAGCGCACAGCCATTTGGCCACCCCGGGCGCGCATTGCAAACGATTCCGGCAGCAACGAACCCAAACTCACCGCATGTGCCGAGCGAAGAAACGCGCATCCGACACGCTTGAGCTTTTCGCGCAGGACGTGCTATTATCCAAGGCATGACGACGACGCTCGAAGCAATCCATCGCGATCCGGCCATTCTTGACCGGGCGATTTCGCGCCGGGAAACGCTCGATATTCTCGCTGACGGCGAGGTAACAGCGACCTTGCTTCCCAAGTCGGCCCTCTCCGTAGCTGATGCGCGACGCGTGATGCAGGCGCGGTTTGCGGCACCGGACTGGCAGTTTTGCGGAGGCGCTCCGCTGAATCGCGACGAGCGCAACTCCCGTGGCTGATTGTTTTCTCGATACGAACGTCCTGCTCTACGCTGTGAGCACGTCGGCACCAGATGCCGAAAAGGCGCACGTTGCGCGTGAATTGATGCAAACTGCGGAATGGGCTTGGTCTGCGCAGGTGGCTGCGGAATTCATTCGCGCAGGCACTTCACCCCGCCAGCCCAAACCGCTCACTTCCGAGGAGGCACTGCGCTGGATTCAGACGTGGATGGCATTCCCGATGGCGGCGGTGGATGGTGCTCTCGTGATTGATGCCGTGAAGATCAGTCAGCGATTTCAAACTTCGCACTTCGACGCACAAATTCTCGCAGCAGCAAAACGGATGGGATGCGGGACTGTGTATTCCGAAGACCTCAATCACGGTCAGGATTACGGCGGAGTCCGGGTGGTGAATCCATTCCTTACGAAGAAGTAGGCAAGCGCACTCACACGCTGAATGCCCGCTCGACGAGTTGGCGTTGTTCGGTGTCGCTGATGTTTTTGCTGCCGACTGCCGTGCTGGCGGCTTCCTCGCGTCCGGCGTAGGGGATGTCGGTCCATTTGCTGTTGAGTTCGTGGAGCAGTGCTTGCAGGCGGGGCTTGATGAAACGGTGAGCGCCCATGTTTTCCGGCTCCTCCTGGCACCAGACGAATTTCGCGGCATTCGGGTAGCATTTGATGGCGTCGAGCAGCGCGCGTTCGTGGAGCGGGTAGAGTTGCTCGATGCGGATGAATGCGGTGCGGCCGATTTGGTTTTCGGTGCGAAATTTCACAAGGTCGTGGAAGACTTTCCCCGCGCTGAAAATGATGCGCGTCACCTGCTCGCGCTCGCAGTTGAGTGATTCGGTGCCGTCGAAAATTTCGTGGAAACGGCCATCGGTGAAGTCGCTCACTTTCGATGCGGCGGCTTCGAGCCGGAGCATGGATTTCGGAGTCATCAGCACGAGCGGTTTTTTGAAATCGCGCTTCATCTGCCTGCGCAGCGCGTGAAAATACTGGGCGGGCGTGGTGAGCGCGGCGACTTGGATATTGTCCTCGGCGCAGAGCTGGAGGAATCGCTCCAGCCGCGCAGACGAATGCTCGGGGCCCTGGCCTTCGTAGCCGTGCGGGAGCAGCAGGACGATGCCGGACGGGCGCTGCCATTTGCTTTCCGCGCTCACGATGAACTGATCAATGATCACCTGCGCGCCGTTCACGAAATCGCCGAATTGTCCCTCCCACTGGCAGAGCATCTTGGGGTAGTTGAGCGAGTAGCCGTAGTCGAAACCGAGCACGCCCGCCTCGCTGAGTAGCGAGTTGTAAATGCAGAGCTTCACGCCGGGCGATACGAACGCATCGAGCGGGAGCCAGTGCGCGCTGGTATTCGCATCGTAGAGCACGGCGTGGCGCTGGCTGAAGGTGCCGCGCCGGACATCCTGCCCACTGAGTCGGACGGGCGTGCCCTCGATCAAAAGACTGCCCCATGCGAGTGACTCGGCGGTGGCCCAGTCAAGCCCCTCGCCGCGCTCGAATGCCTGCCGCCTTTTATCGAGCACGAACGTCTTCACGCGCGGATGCACGGCGAAGCCCTCGGGCGGAGTCGTCATCGCACCGATGATCTTTGCGAGCGTTTCCTTCGACACCGCAGTCGCCACCTGCGCGTGCGAATACGCAGGCTGATGAACAGCCGTGCTGCCCTCGAGTTTCGCATCGCGTTTTTCGCGGCCCTGCTTTTTCTGTGCGGCGGTGGCCTGCGCCTCGGCGAGCGCGTCTTCGAGCCGCTTCCACAGTTCCTTTTGAAAAGACTCGGCCTCCTCCGCAGTGAGCACTTTTTCCGCGATCAGCTTTTCCCGGAAAATCGTGCCGACACTCGGATGGCTCGCGATGTCGCGATACATATCGGGGCTGGTGAAAGCGGGATCGTCGTTCTCGTTGTGGCCGTGGCGGCGGTAGCAGACCATGTCCACGAAAACGTCGCGCTTGAACTGCTGGCGAAACTCAAACGCCAGTTCCATCGCGTAGCGCAACGCGAGCGGATCATCGCCATTCACATGGAAAACGGGCGCCTCCACCATCTTCGCCACATCGGTGCAATACTGCGAACTGCGCGCGTCGGCGGGCAGCGTGGTGAAGCCGATTTGATTGTTGATGACAAAATGCACGGTGCCGCCGATGCGGTAGCCCGGAAGCTGCGACATATTCAGCACCTCCTGCCCGATGCCCTGCCCCGCGAGCGCCGCGTCGCCGTGGATCAAAATCGGAACGACCTTGCTGCGCTCCGTAGAATCCTTGCGGATGCGCTGGCGTGCGCGCGTCATTCCCATCACCACGGGATTCACGATTTCGAGATGGCTCGGGTTCGCGCTCAGCCGCACTTGCACCGTCGCGCCGCTCGGTTTCACGATGCGGTCGTTCACGTAGCCGAGGTGGTATTTTACATCGCCATCGCCATAGACGGAGTCGGGGATGAAGTTCGGATCGAACTCCTGAAACATCAGACCGTAGGGTTTTTTCAAAAACTCCGTGATGACCGCGAGCCGCCCGCGATGCGCCATGCCCATCGTGATTTCCTCCACGCCAAAGCGCGGGCAGTTTTCGATCACCGCATCGAGCGCCGAGATGAACGACTCCGCACCCTCCGCGCTGAAGCGTTTCTGGCCCTTGTAGGCGACCGTGTGGAGGAACCGCTCGAACGACTCCACTTTCAAAATATGCCGCAGCATCCGCTTCTTCGTGGCGGCGTCCGCGACCCACTGTGCGCGATTTTCGATGCGGTCGCGGAGCCAGTTGCGCACTCGCGCATTCGCGATGTGCATGAACTCAAAGCCGATGTTGCCGCAGTAAATTTCCTCCAGCTTCGCGCGCATCTCGCGAAGCGGCATCACCGCGCCGCCGAGGAAATATTTCGAGCTGACGGTGAGATCGAGATCCTTGTCGGAAAAGCCGAGTTCGCGCAGCGCGAGTAGATCGTTTTTCGGCGGATTGTGCGCGAGCGGGTTCGTCCACGCCAGCGTGTGCCCGAGCGTGCGGTAGGCATACACGAGTCCGTCCACGCGCGTCTGCGATGCGCCGTCCGCAGGCACCGCGCCATTCGCTCCAGCCGCCCGCTTTTCAAACTGCGCAAACCCGAGATGAAACCCCTCGCAAAACGCGCGCAGCGAAGGCTCCACATCGTCGGGATTTTTCAGCCAGCGCGTGTAAGCATCATCCAGCAAATCAGCATTGTATCGGTTCGCAAAAGTCACAGCCATGCCACCACGCTACGCAGCCCCCCGACTGAAAACAAGAAGTGGCGGCGGGCGGGCGGGGAGTATGAGGAAGAGGTAAGATGCTTCCCGTTTTTTAAACCGATTGCTAAGAATCGGTGTTGAAACTAGTCACTCATATTCACCACCTATGGAAATTTTCGTCCTGCGAAATGGCGAGCAAGTCGGCCCGTTTAGCGAAGAAACTGTTCAATCGCAGCTCAAACGCGGCGGGCTTCTGTCCACCGACAATGCCTGGCGCAAAGGGCTGCCTGCATGGATTCCGCTGGGCGAACTCCTGAGTGTCGGCAGCAGCGAGACGCCGCCTGCTCCCACCAATGAGAGCGGCGTGCGCAACGTCGCTGCGAAAAAAGAAGTGACGCCGAAACAACGGGCGCTCTTGAAATATCTCGGCGCGACGTTTGCGGAGGACGTGACGTATGAAGAGGCGGCGGTCGCCATCAGCAAGGCGCTGGAAAGCCCGAAGCTGACAATGCGATTCACCAAATGGGGAGAGGAAAAACTGCGGCTTCACCCGGTGCTTTTTCAGGACGAGATAGACTACCGCCGCACGAACCGTGTGTCGTTTTACCTCGATCTCTGCCACACCGAGGGTGCCAAGGCGGTGAAGGACGTGACGAAGGCTCACGTGCAGGTGATTATCGAGGCGCTCGATAAAATGAACGCGAGTTGGGAGGTGGATTCACGCGCCGCGCTTTGGGATCATCTGCTTCCAACGGTTGCGGAACATTTCCCGCAGTTGGTGCGCGAGGAGTGGAAGCGAAAGTTGAAGCATGGAGCGAAGTCGAAAAACATCGAGGCGCTTGAGGATGAAGATGTGATCGTGCCAGCACCGACTCCTCCAAGCGCGATGCAGTCGGTGATTCGTGGTGTCCTTTACGGACTCATCGTTCTCGGGGTGGCGTTTGGGACGATGAAACTTTATCAGGCAACATTGCCGCCCAAGCCCGTGGTTGCTGCGGTTGTCCCGCCAGCCGCCGCGCCTGTTGCGCCGCCGCTACCAGCGGAACCCGCGCCCGTCGCAAACCCAGCGGGCGATCCGCCGCCCAATGGCGATGCGCCGAATATCGCAGCACCGGTCGTTGACCTAATCCCCGTTCCGCCCGCGCCTGTGGCCCCGGCTCCGGAAATGCCAGTCGCTGAAAATCCGGCCGTGCCTGCTGCTCCGATGGCGCCTGACGTTCCTGCGCCAGTAGCGCCAGCGGCGCCGAAGAGCGTGCTCACGATTACGAAGCCGGTGACGGTGCAACTACAATTTGGCCGCGTGACTTTGAGCATCGGGACGCGTGTGCGTTTCATTGCGACCGAGGGGCAAAACGTGCGCGTGAATTTCAACAACAACGTGATCCTCGTGCCATCTGCGGCGACCGATGTGGATGCCCCGGCGCCCGCTGCGCCACCGGCAGCACCAGCCGCTGCGCCGAGCGCCATTCCCGCGCTGCCTCCGATTCCGCCCGCTCCCAAACCCGCATCCGATTTGTAGCGCGGACATTTTCCGGGTTGGTGAAAATGGAACTTCCCCTTGCAAGGCGCACTTTGCGCGGACATAAGACGCGCCCTTTTTACACTATGGAACTCTGCATCATTGGCTCCGGCTACGTCGGGCTCGTCACAGGCGCTTGCTTCGCGGAAGTCGGCCACCACGTCATCTGCGTTGATAACGACCAGCGCAAAGTGGACATGCTCCGCGCTGGAAAAATCCCAATTTACGAACCCGGCCTCGAAGAACTGGTGCATCGCAATGTCTCGGCCAAGCGCCTGCGCTTCACCAC
Organism: Spartobacteria bacterium; assembly: GCA_043766295.1. Classification (GTDB taxonomy): domain Bacteria; phylum Verrucomicrobiota; class Verrucomicrobiia; order Chthoniobacterales; family Chthoniobacteraceae; genus SXWH01. Next base: position 11,464 of record JAYUIF010000117.1, read on the forward strand.
CAGCACGCAGGAGGGCGTGGATGGTTCGCAGGTTATTTTCATCGCAGTGCCCACGCCGCCGCAGCCGGATGGCTCGGTGGATATGACTTTCATCGAAAAAGTCGCACGCGAAATCGCCGCCGCGCTCAAGCCCGGCGCCTACCGCGTGGTGGTGGATAAAAGCACCGTGCCCGTGAAAACGGGCGACCGCGTGCAGGCGACGATCCAGCGTTACAACAAGGAGGCCGAGTTCGACGTGGTGTCGAATCCCGAGTTCCTGCGCGAAGGCTGCGCGGTGCCGGATTTGATGAAGCCGGATCGCATCGTTTTTGGCGCGAACAGCGACCGTGCGGCGGATTTGATGAAGCGCGTTTATGAGCCTTTTAAAGCGCCGATTTTCGTCACCGACATCGCATCGGCGGAGCTGATCAAACACGCGGCGAACTCATTCCTTTCGCTCAAAATCAGCTACATCAACGCCCTCTCCGCCATCTGCGAAGCGAGCGGCGCGGACGTGGAACTGGTCGCCGACGGTATCGGCATGGACAAGCGCATTGGCCGTCACTTTCTCAACGCCGGTCTCGGCTACGGCGGCTCGTGCTTTCCGAAGGACGTGAAGGCGTTCATCGCCATCGCCGAGGAGCTGGGCGTGCCGTTTCAATTGATGAAAGAAGTCGAGCGCATCAACGCCACACAGCTCGAGCGATTCCTTCGCAAAATGCGCGACGGACTGTGGGTGCTGAAGGACAAGCATATCGCCGTGTGGGGCCTCGCTTTCAAGCCGGACACCGATGACGTCCGCAACTCCGTGGCGATTGAATTGATCAACCAGCTCGTGAAGGAAGGCGCGCACGTCACCGCCTACGATCCGAAGGGAATGGAAAAGGCGCGCGAGTGGAAATTGATCCCCGACAGCGTCAAGCTCGCCGCCTCACCGCTCGAAGCGCTCGATGGTGCCGAAGCCCTCGTGCTCGCGACGGAGTGGAAGGAATTTGCCAACGTGGATCTCGATGAAGTCAAAAAGAAGATGCACACCCCGCTCGTTTTCGACGGACGGAATTTCTTCAATCCGAAAACCATGAAGGAACTCGGCTTCACCTACTACTGCGTCGGCCGTCCGGCGATTAAGTAGCCCGTCCGGCGACTAGCCGTTACGCCTCCGAAGCCTCCGAGTCACCGCGCGCCAGCCGCGAGACCACGAACGCAGGAACCAGCGCCCACATCGCAAAAGCGATCGGGAACCAAATCAGCATGTGCGCCATGCTGAAAACGCCTTCGTGTTTGCTAAACCAGCCATCCATCGCGCCCACCGCCAAAGCCGTCAGCCCAATCCCCGCCGCTGCGAGCAGGCTTGTGCAAAATCCGAAAGCGAACACGACGGCCTTTCTTAATTCCCCGCGCGACACCCGTGCTTTCAGCCGGTCGAGTGTGATCGCTTTCAGGTAAAAATAACCTTTCAGCGGCAGCAGCCACAGCAGTGTCGGCCAGATAATCACCGCGAACAAAACGAAGGCCACCGAGTGATCCGATGCCGCATGAAAGCGGAACAACAGACTCGAACAAACGAGCCAAGTTGCGGTGAAATGACCTGTGCAGAACCAGCGCATGTGAATTTTCTCCCGCCCGTCTAAAGCAGTCGCGAAGCCGTTGCACGAAGGAATTCCCCCGGCCCTGCGCGCCTAGACGCGCCGCCTGCGGGCCAGCAGCCCCACTCCGGCCAGCGCGAGAAATGCCGACGTCGGCTCCGGGATGACCGAGGCGATCTGGCTGCTATAAGTCGCCACGTTGGCCGAGTAAGTCTCGTCGCCATACACGGAGGTGCTGGACGGCTGCCCGCTGTATGCCGCCGTGGCGAGCATGATGCCGCCGAGGACCCAGTTGCCCCCTTCTTTCCAAAATACCCCGCCGCCCGAATCGCCGCCGCCGGCCTGCGCTTCATCGGTGGAATTGGTGAAGTTTGTTTTGAAAGTGGTGATGATCCCAAAGCCGTCATCTATCGGCGTCGTCGTCGCGCCACCGCTAAACGCCGTGATGTTATTCGTCCCCCAACGCAAAGATTGCTGCCCCGGCGTCCACTTGTATCCCCGCGCATTGCCCGCGCCGCCGGTTTCCGCCCATGTCCAGGGATTCACTCCCGTATTCACATTCCAATGAGTCTCGGATGCACCTCGATCCGGCCCATTGCCCATCATGGTGAGCGAAAGTGCGTCTGTCGGGTTTGTGGTCGCGAGGGTCGGTGCCGTCAGCCCTGCCGGCGTAGTGGTGAGTTGGAAAAGCGCCAAGTCCGCGAGTGTCGTATCCGCATTTTGCAACCGCAGCGCCGTCGCCGCGTTCACGCTGTAATTCGATCCATTGAGAATCACCGTTCCAAACTGAAAGCCCGTCGCTCCCGCATCGCGCAGGCCGTGATACGCCGACAGCATCCATCCATTTCCGAGATACACGCCGCTGATGAAAAACCCATCCGCCGTGTCATAGACCCGCCCCACACTTACCCAACCGAAATCATCCGTCGGCGCGGCGGTATTTTGAGTTCCATTCCCACCAGCGACAACCACCGCGAGCGCATGAGGCATGGCGAATAGGGAGACGATGGCGAGCAGACAGAGTTTTTGAGGAAACATAACGCGCATATATTTTCACAAATTCGCCACTCGTCAACCGTGACCTCACGCGGAGGCGCGGAGGGCGCGGAGTTTGGATGGGCATTTCATGACGGGAGAACAAACTGTCTTCCTTTGCGTCTTCGCGTCTTTGCGCGAGACCATACATCGAAAACTCCGCGCCCTCCGCGCCTCCGCGTGAGAATCTGCCACGCGCCCGTGCTTGCACTTTTCGGAAGGTCTGGATACTTGCGCGTTTTTCACGACGCATTTCACAAGCCGATGCAAAAGAGCGACATTCCGCGCAAGACCATCTACCGACTCTCACTCTACAACCGCGTGCTCCAGCGCCTACGCGAGACGGGCACACAAACCGTCAGTTCACAGGCGCTCGCCACTGCCGCCGGTGTGAAATCCACACAGCTTCGCAAAGACCTCACTTACTTCGGCCAGTGGGGCACACGCGGGCTCGGCTACAATGTCGAGGGACTGAGCAAAGCCATCACCGGCGTGCTCGGCATGGCGAAATTGCAGCCCGTCATCCTCGTCGGCGCGGGCCATCTCGGCACGGCGCTCCTGCGCTACGGCGGTTTTGCGAAGGAGGGATTCGAAGTCGTCGCAGCGTTCGATGCGGACATCGAGAGCAAGCGCCCACGCGACATCAAAGTGCCCATCCTCCCCTCCGCGCAGATGACCGCCTTCATCCGCGAGCGCGGCGTGAAACTCGCCATCCTCACCGTGCCCGGCAACGTCGCGCAGCAGGTGGCCAATGAACTCATCGCTGCCGGCGTGCAAGCGATCCTCAATTTTGCACCCGCCGTGCTCCACGTGCCCGAAGGCGTCGTCGTGAACAGCGTGGATCTCGCCATCGAATTGGAGAACCTCAGCTATTTCGTAAAGTGAACGCGCGCCTCGCAGAAGTCGCCGCGCCGGACTTCGATCTCACGCTCACACTTTCGTGCGGACAGCTCTTTCACTGGCAGCGGCAAAGCGCGGGATGGATCGGCGCCATCGGCGACAAAGCCTGCTACGCGGAGCAGCGCGGCGATGCGCTGTTCGTCACGCGCGGCATGGAGGAAATTGCGCGCCAATACTTCGCGTTCGATCATCCGCTCGCGGAAATTTACGCGTCCTTTCCGCGCGACCCGGCGATGGATGCCGCGCTCGCCGCCTGCCGAGGAATGCGCATCGTGCGCCAGCCGCACTGGGAGTGCATCGCGTCCTTCATCACCAGCGCGCAAAAAGCCGTGCCCCACATCACGCAAATCTCCCACACACTCCGCGCGCGTTTCGGCAAACGCATCGGCACCGGCCCGCTCTTCGCCTACCCCACGCCCGCCGCACTCGCCGCGCTCGAAGAGGACGATCTCCGCGCCTGCGCCCTCGGCTATCGTGCGAAAAATCTCCTTCGCGCAGCGCGTCAGATCGCCAGCGGCGAAGTCAATCTCGCCGTCATCACGGAGCTTGATGACGAAGCCGCGCACCGCGAGTTGATGCGACTCGGCGGCGTCGGCCCGAAGGTCGCAAATTGCGCGCTGCTCTTCGCCTTCGAGCGACTCGCCGCGTTCCCGATTGATGTCTGGATCGAGCGCGTGTTGCGTGAGATTTACTTCGTTAAAAAACGCCGCGTCACCGCCGCGCGCCTTCGGGATTTCGCTGCGAAATATTTCGGCGCTTACGGCGGCTACGCGCAGCAATATCTTTTTCACCACGCGCGCACCAGCCGCGCTCAAAAATCTTAAATTACTTCCATGCTCCTCGACGCCGCTCTCACTCCCGCCGACATCGCCCTCCTGCCGCAGCGCGATCTTTCGGGCACGACTTGCGTGGTCTTCGACATCCTCCGCGCCACCTCCTCGATGGTCACCGCGCTCGCGTGTGGCGCGGCGGAAATCTGGCCCGTCACGACCATCGAAGAAGCCCGCGCACTGAAATCGCGAATGCCCGACGCCATCCTCGCCGGCGAACGGCACGGCGAACGCATCGAGGGTTTTGAACTCGGCAACAACCCGCTCGAATACACCACGCTCGCGGGCCGCCGCATCATCAGCACGACGACCAACGGCACCGTCGCCCTCCGCGCCTGCGAGCGTGCGACGCGCGTGCTTGTTGGCGCGCTTTTAAATCTCGCCGCGTTGCGCGACGCCATCGCCGCCGAGTCCCGCGTGCTGCTCGTCTGCGCAGGAACGTTCGAGACTTTCGCGCTCGAAGACGCCATCGCCGCCGGGCTGCTCGCGTCACTTTTCCCCGATGCCGAACTCACCGACGCCGCCCGCGCCTGCGTCGCCACGGCGCGCTCCTTCGCCACGCCGCTCGATGGCCTGCTCGCCGCGCGCAACGGCCACGCACTTTCCGCGAAGGGCTGGCGCGACCAGATCGAATGGTGCTCTCAACTCTCGCGTTTTGGCGCAGTCGGTGCAATGAGTGACGGCCTCATTCGCCCGCTGTGAACTTTTCGACGACCAACCCGTCCCCGATCCGCAGGTGGCTCGATGCATTCGTCGCCATGCCCGACCGCATCCGCCTCCCGCTCGCCGTCGTGCTCGCGCTGCTCGTGCATGGGCTCGTGATGGTGGCCGTGTGGGTGTGGCCGCTGGTCGCCAGTTTGCTGCAAAAAATTCTCCCCGAAAGCATCACCACCTCCGCGTTCGCACCGCCTCCTCCTCCGCAGGAAAAACAGAAACTCGAAGTGATCCTGATGACGCCCACGCCTCCGCCAGCGGAGGAAAAAAAGGAACTCACCGTGCAGGAACAAAATCTCCTCGAAGAAATGTTCCGCCAACTCCCCGAGGAAAAACAGCAGGAATACATGGATGTCGAAGGCCTCGCCAAAAAGAAGAACCTCAGCAAGCACGCCCTGCTCGAAAGCTGGCAGGACAGCGTCGCCGGAACGAAAAAAACCGGCAATGGCGATGGCGCGCTCCCCGGTCAGGATGGACGTGCGGACTTGCCGTTCACCCATTTCAAAAGCCAGCAAGCCAACGTCGGCGATCTGAAAATTCCCGCCGCACCGCGCCCGATGCCATCCACGCGACCGCCCGGCATCGAGCCGCCGCCGATCTACAAGCCGCGCCCCGTTTCCAAAGCCGACCTCGCTGCCGCACAAAATTCGCCCGACAAAATTCCCAAGACCGCTGATCCCGCGCCTGCCGAACAACCCACGCCCACGCCGCCGCCGCGTCCTGCGCCGATGCAAATTGCGAAGGCCACGCCGCCGCCCGCGATGAGGAAAGTGATCGAGGCCAGCGAAGATCAAATCGCGCTTTATCTCCGCCAGCCCGAGCAGACAGTCGCGCCCGTCGAGCATCCCACACTCGAGCCGATACAAAAAACCACGCCCACTCCAAAGCCCACGCCGCAGCCGACCGTAAAACCCACGCCGCAGCCAACGCCCAAGCCCGAAGCAAAACCAACGCCGCCCATTTCTGAAATCGTCGCGGTTAAAAACCCACGACCGCAGCCCGTGCAAAACCCCGGCTACACACAGCACATGGAGCAGCGCAAAATCGAAGGCGGCAACGCGCCCGCAGGCGACAACGGCGTGGATGCCGCCGCCACCGTGCGCGGTCGTTACGTGAAGGGCGTGAACCAAGCCATCGGCTCGCGCTGGAATCTCTACGTGCATGATTCCAAACACGGCAGCCTCATCGCTCCCGGCTCCGTCACGCTGCGCTTCACGCTGAATGCGAAAGGCAAAGTCATGAAGGTGCAGTTGCTCGACAACACCTCCAATTCCGCGCACGCCGCACTGTGCGAACGTTCCTTTTACGATGCACAGGCCGATATTCAGCCGCCGCCGTCCGAGTTGCTAAAGAACGGCACCTTCGAGGATACATTCACTTTCACTCTCTACTAAAATGCCCATCCGCACACTGCTCATCCTCATCGCAATCGCCGCACCCGCCTTCGCACAGACGGGTGGTCGTTACCAGCCACCGCAGACTTCCGCCGTGCCGCCGAAGCCCGTCGTCATCGCCACGCCCGCGCCCGAAACGCCCAAGCCAAAACCAAAACCGCGCCGCCGCCCCACGCCGCCGCCCGATGCGATCGCGGTGACTCCCGAGACGCCCGCACCAGCGCCCGTGCTCGTAACTGAACCCGCACCAGCTCCAGCACCCGCGCCGGAAAAGCCAGCCGTGGAAAAACCAGCCGCGCCGCCCGTGGTGAAACAAACGCCAGCGCCAGCGCGTCCGGTTTCCTCCACCGCATACACTGCGAAAGTAAAAACCGCCTTCGCAAAACGCTGGGCCGATGCGGTGCAGCCACACATGAGCGAATTTCAGCCGGGGAATGTCAGTGTCGTCTTCAAGCTCGATGCCGGAGGAAAAGTCGCCGCATTTTCCGTAGCGGAGAACAGCTCCAACGAAGCATTCGCGAAATTCTGCGAGCAGTTCGTGCGCGAGACACCCTTCGATCCGCCGCCGGCAAAGGCGCTCGCCGATGGACAATTTGAAGTGCCATTCACCTTCTGGATTTACTGATCACGCCCATGCTACTCGCCGCATCTTTCCAAGACATCTACCAGTTCTTTTACAAGGGCGGCATCTTCATGATCCCCCTGCTGGCCTGCTCCATCATCGCCGTCGCCGTCATCCTCCTGCGCGGCCTCGCACTGCGCCGCCACCTCATCGTCCCCGATGAATTGCAAAAGGAAATCGAGCGCCTCGCACCCAACGACACGCCCGACGCCGTCGTCCGACTTTCCCGCCTCGTGCGCAACGACAACACCACACTCGCCCGTATCGCGCAGGTCGGCCTCTCGAACCTCCATCAGCCCAAGGACGAAAACATGAACGCCGTGCAGACCGTCGCGCGCCACGAAGTCGGCCAGCTCGAACACGGCCTGCACATCCTCGAAATCATCATCGGCATCGCCCCGCTGCTCGGCCTCCTCGGCGCGGTGAGCGGACTCGTGAAAGTCTTCGGCGCCTTCGGTGCAAGTGCCACGCAAAGCGATCCCCACGCCATCGCCCTCGGCATTTCCGAGGCGCTCAGCACCACCGTCGTCGGCATGGCCGTCGCCATTCCCACACTCATCGCGCACGGCCTGCTCGCCAAGCGCGTCGAAGTCATGGCCGCCGATCTCGAACTGCTCATCTCCGGCCTGCTCACCAAATGCTACAACCAAAAACAGCGCCGCCCCTCGGCATTTGCCGACTACGCGACGGAAGGTGACGCATGAATTTCCTCCCCCGCCGCCGTCGCAAACCCGAGGTCATCATCGTCTCGCTGATTGATATTTTCGCCATCCTCTTAATTTTCGTCATCGTCACGACGACCTTCAAAAGCGAACTCCCCGCAGTCACCATCCGGCTCCCCGATTCCAAGACCGCCGTCGCCGCAGAAAAAGGCGACGAAGCGCTGCGCCTTTCCATTTCCGAGAAGGAAGAAATCTTCCTCGGCGCAAAAAAAGTCACCATCGAAGAACTGCGCACCGAACTCGAAAAACTCCAAAAACTCCCCCGCCCGCCCAAGCTCGCCCTCGCCACCGACAAACGCGCCCCCTTCGGCACCGTCATCGCCGTCCTCGACGCCCTCAAGCAAGCCGGCGTGAAAGGCGACCTCACCGCATTCACCGAGCAGGGAGAGAAACCGTAACGGCGGCGGCGGCGGCATTGTGATTGGTGACTGGCAGCCCTACGAAATACATCGCCCCCGCAGATTCGGACTGATGTTTGACCACGGATGACACGGATTTTCACGGATGAGGAAGAACGCGCCTGTCTCTCATCCGTGTCCATCCGTGCCATCCGTGGTTAAAAAAAATCCCCGTCTTCAAAAAGCCGTAGCGCATTGACGCCGCGAGCGAGCGCCACTAAACCGCCCTCGTGCTTTCCGAAAAATACGTCCTTCCAAACTGTCAGGCATCCGTTCTCTGCGAAGACATCCGCCGCGAGTTCACCGGGATGCACACCCTCGTCGGCGTCATCAACGCCGTGCCCGCCCCGCAAGTCCCCGTCGGCTTCCTCAAGCTCTGCATGTGGACTCGTTGGTGCAACGGCATCGGCCAGTTCAAACAGACCGCCCGCATCCTCGCCCCCGACGAAAAAATCATCGGCGAAAGCACCCTCGAATTTCAGCTCAAGGACATGGAAGTCATGGCCACCAACGTGAACCTTTTCAGCGGCGTGCAGTTCAACGAATACGGCATCTACCACGTAGAAATCTACCTCGATGACCAGCTCATCATCCGCTACCCGCTGCCAGTGGTGAAATTCACCCTCCCCGGCCAGAGCGCGCCCGCACAGCCGCAAATCGCGTAGCCACAGCCAGCCGGTTTCATTTTAGGACAGCGGCACCGCACTTTTTAAAAATGAAGTCGGTTGCTAGAAAACAAGACCGCACGTAGAGATCGCGCAGCCCCGCCGCAAAAAAACAACCCGCAGCGGGCAATCCACAACAAACCAAATACTCGAAATGAAACGCATCCTCACCATCATCACCGCGCTCGGAGTGAGCGCCGCATTTACCATCGCCGCCGACGAGGCCAAGCCTGCCGAGGCCACCAAGCCTGCCGAGGCCACCAAGCCCGCCGAAGCCGCAAAGCCAGCCGAGCCTGCCAAACCCGCTGCTGAAAAACCCAAGCACGATCCCGAGGCCGCATTTAAGAGGAAGGACAAGAACGGCGACGGTGAAATCACGAAAGAAGAATTCCTCGTGGACGCAAAAGACGCCACGAAAGCCGAGAACGTCTTCAAAAAGAAAGACGCCAACGGTGACGGAAAAATCACCAAGGAAGAGTTCACCGCCCACGGCAAAAAGCCGTAAGCCCCGAATCAATTTCCAGCGCCGCACCCGCCAACCGTGGGTGCGGCGTTTTGTTTGTCCGTGAGCGGGCACGCCGCGCCATGAACGAGGGCCAAAGGCCCGGTTCCATACCAGCCTTGGGCAACGCCCAAGGAAAGCTGCCCCTCCGACAAAGGGCTGAAAGCCCGGCTCCATATCGTGCGCGAACCCGTGGCAAATGGATCGGGCCTTCAGCCCTCTTGCCGTCTTTGGCTTTCCACCTGGGCCGACGCTCGTTCCTCGCTATGACCCAGGCTGGTATGGATTCGGGCCGTTGGCCCTCAAAATCGGTATTCGGGGTCAACTCAGCGTCGGGATGCCGAGTTCGGTGAGGTAGTTGAAAGTTGTATCGTAGAATGCAGGTAAGCGAGTCGGATCAGAGGGGTCGCCCGGTGGAATAAAAACAACCATCCCCTGTCTCGCGCGAGTCAGCAGCACTCGGTAAGCGTTGCGGAGGTAATTCTGATTGTCGGTATTCTTGATTTTTTGCCAACGGGTGCCGCGGAAGTCGTGGAAGCTCCATCCTGATCCGGCAAAGCGGAGATCGCCGTCCCACGTCACGCACGCCCAATCAAGTTCCAATCCCTGCACCTGAAACTCGGTGGCGGCATCTTCGAGATAGTAACTCGACCGTGTGTCGTCCTTGTCGTTCAGGAACCAGTGGACCGGATTCACATCCACACGAATGTCGATTGCGTGCGGCTTGAGTCGCTGGGCCTTTGATGACGCGACCAACCCGAACCGCTCCGTCCCTCTGGCGCGGCAGCGAATCCAGTCCTTTGCGAGATTCAAGTCACGGGTGACAGCGATCGGATAGCGTGCGGAGAGTTTTGCAAAGGACTCGCGTGCTTGTTGCCTCTCGCAATCGAGCAGCGCTTTGACAAACGCGGAAACGTTCTCAGCTCGGAAGGACCGCATCGAGACGGCGAGGTGCAGGCAGTCATCGAGGTAGACATTTTGCCGCTGGCGCACGGCATCCAAGGCATTGCCTGCCGCATATTCGCTGTCGGTGAGCCGCGACGAGATATACATCTGCCAGTGCGAAAATTTTGAATTCACGGCAGCAAGCCATGCGTCAATTCCGGCCTCGCCGGTGTTGATTTCCTGCCCTCCGCCGACAAGGCAAATGATTACGGCCCAGTCCTTGTGCCGATCCATGCACGAGACTAGAAACTCAGGTTCTGACTGCGCAAAGCCGGCGCGGTTCTTCTTCCGCTGCATGAAACTGGCGGTCTGCTTCAAGTTCCACGCGCGTTGCGCTTCATCGAAGATGACGACGTGATCAAACGGTGGGCCAGGGTCGATCAAAGATTCGTCGCGAAAGTGATGAACGTTTTGAATGAAGGCTTTGACGCTTTCGCCAACCTTGCCTTTTCGCACTTTCTCACCCTGATTTTTTCGGCGAACGACCTCGTCGCGTGTGAGTGCTTCTCGGAGCACGGCAACGAGCGGGCCGTTTCCGGAGAGAAAAACAGCGTGTGTCGGCTGGTCCGCCTCACGACGCCGAGTCGCGACATTCAGGCCGACCAGTGTCTTGCCTGCTCCCGGGACGCCAGTGACGAAGCAAATTAGTTTGAGTCCCTTCTCCTTCGCCTCATCCACCAGTTCTTCAATGCGGCGCGAAGTGAGCCGTAGGTTTTTCGCACCAGCATCGTAACGCGCAATGGCTTCGACTGAATGCTGAGCGTAGAGAGCCCGCGCAGCTTCGACGATGGTTGGAGTGGGATGATACGGAGCGCGCGACCAGTATTGCTCGTCGAGCGGTTTGCCCACGATCGCAAGCAGAGTCAGTTCGACCGCTTCGCGAAAGCCTGCGGCATGCACCGGAATCGGGCGATAGACGTTGTCTTCATCGGGATGAAGGTTGAACGGCGGCGATTCAGTGGCGCCCGTGGCGATGAGGATCGGAACGAGTGAAACGGCGTGGCTCGCTTCGTGAAAGTTTTTCAGATCCAAGGCGTAATCCCACACTTGATCGAGCGATAAACGGTCGAACGCTTTTTCTCCCACCTTAAACTCCACGACGAACACCACCGGACCGAGCAGCAGCACAGCATCAATTCGTCGCCCCATACGTGGGATGTTGAATTCCAAAAACAATGAACCTGACAGACCGCCGAGGCATCCTTGCAAAAAATCGATCTCAGCCAGCCAAGCATCCTTTTGTGATGTGAGCAGGGCGAAGTCGCTGTTCGTTACTAATCGTCCGACGATGGAGTCCGGTTGCGTTTGGAGGAACTCATCAATCGAAGCGCCATACCACGCTCGTGACAAAGGCCCTATAGTTTCAGCAGAGTCGCGAAGTGCTTCCATTTCCGTGAAGATGCCAAGGTGCAGTGAGAAAGTGAAGCGCGCTGGTAGATTCAAAAAAGCCTACATTTTCACTAAGCTAAGATTGCTGTGTGTGCGCCAACGGCGCTGCCCATACCAGCCTAGGGCAACGCCCTAGGAACGCGTCAGAAAAGATCAACGAGGGCTGAAAGCCCGATCCATCCGCAGCGCATCAGTCCCACACGTAAGCCTCGTTGTATTCGACGCCGTATTTCTCGAGGAACATCCGGAACTCCTCCTGAAATGTGCGCCGTTTGTGATGCTCCTCCTGCTGATCAATGTATTCGCACAGCGATTCCAAATCCGATGGGCCCACGGAAAAGCATCCGTAGCCGCGTTGCCACGCGAACGCGCCGAGCGTTGGCGATTGCAGCTTGAGCCATTTCGACGACGACGTTTTTAGTTTTTCCACCAAGTCCGCTATGGAGAGCGTGCGCGAGAGACGAATCGCGAGATGCACATGGTCTTCGACTCCGCCGACGCGATACGCCTCGCAGCCCGCGTTGCGCGCGACGGTGGCGAGGTAGGCATGGAGCTTTGGACGCACGTCGGCGTCGAGCAAAGGAGCGCGATCCTTTGTGCTGAAAATGACGTGGAGGATGACGAGGCTGAGCGATTGCGGCATGGCGGGTGATACGCGGGATTTGCCGGGGATGCCAGCCGGGGATGGGGCGGGCTTTCAGCCCTCATTTTATTTTCCATCCGATTCCTGGGGCGTTGCCCCAGGCTGGCATGGGATCGGGCCTTTGGCCCTCAAGGCGAAAAGTATTCGCATCACGCTGCGGCGAGGCTTTGTTCGGTGTGGTGCAGGACTTCGAGCACCTGTGCCCGCGTGACGCTTTCATACCAAGTGAGGAAGTCGTCCGCGGTCACGCCGTGGTTCCATCTGCATTCCTCGCACTGGCGCGCTGTTTTGCTATGAAATGGATTTCTCGTCCGCTCGATCAAGGAGGGGTGAAGCCAAAAAATCCATCGTGGAGTGGACGGTCTGCCGCGCGCCCTTCCTTGCCAAGTCGGCGGCAGCAGTCCGTGGCGCTGCACACGAAATCTGCTATTAAAAAGCTCACATGCTCAGGAACAGGATCATTCCCGCAGTCGTCATTTTTGCAGCCGCGCTCGCGTTCTGGCCTGCAAGCCAGTCACCCCGCACGCCCCGCACGCACGCCACCACCACAGCGCCTGCGACACCCGCGCGCCCGGTCACGTTCACCATCGCGCCCGTCGCCGAAATCGGCAGCTTTGACGACTGGGCCGCACGCTACGCCGCTGCCACCAGCGCGGAGAAAACCCGGCTCGTCCCGCTCGGTATGCAGGCAGCCGCCGTGCGGAGGGATGCTTTGGAAAAACTCATCCGCACTGCGCCGGAGCAGGCACTCGCGGCGGCAGTGCCGGTCGTGCAGCGGGCGGAATTGCCGGTGGAGATTCTTCCTTTTCTCGAAGAGCGCATCAGCGGACGCGGCGATCTCCTGCTCCTCGGCGCGACCCCCGTTCGCGGTCAAAAACTGGCCGAGACGATTTACCGTGTCGCCGCCGTCAATGGCCGCGAATTTCACGCTTACACCTACGGGCGGCGCGAAAAACTCGCCACGTTGCGCGATGTCAGCATCCACGGTATCGTGATCAACGGCGTCATCGCAGTGGCCGATTCCCCCATCCGCATTTTGGAGCCCGGCGAGAAAGCCGATGGTCGTCCCGTGTTGGAAACCTGCCCCATCTCCGGCATCTCCACGCCCACCGCGATCGATGGGCCGCTCAACCTCCGTGAGCCCGTCGCGGTCGAAGCTGACGGAAAAATCCACATCCTCTGCACGTCCCAACACACAGCGCTTTTCGCCGCGCAGCTCATCGCGGCAGAGCAGGAGCACAACGCCGCAGACAGCGGGCAGGGCAGCAGCGGCGTCGTCGGGCGGCCCACGCAGGCATGGACGCACGGGACGAAAAAAATGCTCATCATCCGTGTGGATTTCTCCGACCGCACGGGCACGCCTGTGAACCCCGGCGACAGCCAGCAAATCACTGACACCTACGTGGCAAACGTCATCAACGGCGCAAACGGCGTCCGCGATTTCTTCGAGCAAAACAGCTTTGGAAAAACGACGCTCTCCCTCGCCGCGCCCGTCGCCGGGGATTCGGCGGACGTGACCAACGTCCTGCGAATGCCCGCCACCGCCGCGAGCTACGCCACTGCGGGAAACAACGCCCAGCTCCACACCGACGCCCGCAACATCGCCGCCGCAGCCGGTTTCACGCTCGCAAATTACGACCGCATCGGCGTCGTGTTTTCAAATCTCAGCAGCATCGCCGGATCGCAAATCACCTACGGCGGCCTCGGCAATATCAACGGCTCGAATTTTTGGGTGAACGGCTACTTTGACTTCCGAATCCTTGCCCACGAAATCGGCCACAACTACGGCCTTTACCACGCGAACCTTTGGAAAGTCACCGACGGCAATCCCGTCTCCGCAACTGGCACCTCGCTGGAATACGGCGACGATTTTGACGTGATGGGCGAAGGTGATTTCCCCGAGTTTCATTACAGCCATTGGAACAAAAGCATCCTGCGTTGGATCCCGGATACCGCCATCACCACCATCACGACCGGCGGCACCTATCGCGTCTATCGCTTCGACACCTCGGGCGCGAACCTCGCCAACACGCTCGCTCTCAAAATCGTCCGCAACGGCACGCAGGATTATTGGATCGGCCACCGCCGCGCGACGAGCAACGCCGCGCTGGACAACGGCGCCTACGTCCTCTGGGGCTACAACAACAACCAGCAAGGCGACCTGCTCGACCTCAACACACCCGGCACCAGCGCGAGCGACTCCGCGCTGCAAGTCGGCCAATCCTTCAACGACACCGCAGCCGGCATCACACTCACCACCGTCGCGCGCGGCGGCACCGGCAATGACGAATGGATTGATGTGCAAGTCGCCTTCCAGCCGCGCATCCAATTTTCGTCCACCAATTTCGTCGCCAACGAGCAAGGCGGCACCGCCACGCTCACCGTCACCCGCACGAACAATTCCGTCGGCGCGGTCTCCGTCAATTTTTCCACTACGCCCGGCACCGCCACGGCACCCGCCGATTACACGACGACGACCGGCACCGTCTCGTGGGCAAATGGCGATCTCGCAGCGAAAATCATCACCGTCCCCATCGTGGCCGACGCCCTCGTCGAGGGAACGGAAAACTTCACCGTCTCGCTCAACAGCATCACCGGCGGCGTGATCGTCGGCAGCACCAGCGCGACTGTGACCATCGCAGATCCCGGAGCGAGCGATCCGCAATTCGCAGCGGATTTCATCAACAGCACCATCGAAAAAGTGATCGTCCTGCCCGACGGAAAGATCATCGCCGGTGGCTGGTTCGACTCCATCCAGGATGTGAATTTTAATATTTTCACGAGAGGCGGCATCGCCCGCTTTTCCGTCAACGGCACGCTCGATCCCGACTTCGCCGTGGATGGCGGCGTGAGCGGCACGGCCAACCCACGCGTGATGGACATCGCCCGTCAGTCGGACGGAAAACTCGTCATCGGCGGCTCCTTCACCACCGTGAACGGCACCTCCTGCTCCAATCTCGCCCGCCTCAACGCCGACGGTTCACTCGACGCCACTTTCAACCCCGGCACCGGCGCAAACGACACCGTCGTCGCCGTCCTCGCCCAGCCCGACGGAAAAATTCTCGTCGGCGGCTACTTCACCACATTCAACGCCTCCGCAAAACGAATGCTCGTCCGCCTCAACGCCGACGGCAGCGTGGACAACACTTTCACTCCTCCCACCTTCGGCTCCGGCTCAGGCTGGCGCGTCGAATCGCTCGCGTTGCAGACCGATGGAAAGGCGCTCGTCGGCGGTTCCTTTTACTTCAGCGGCTCGCCTTCCAAAGCCAGCCTCTGCCGCGTCACCACGGCAGGTGCGCTGGATTCGACATTCAACGGCGTGACCAACGGCGCGCATCTCGCAGGCAGCACCGGCTCGATCCTTTCCGTGGAAAAAATCTCCGTGCTCGGCGATGGCACCATCCTCATCGCGGGGAATTTCACCGCCTACAACAACACCGCACGCGGCAGCATCGCCAAACTCACCGCGACGGGCGCGCTCGATGCCACATTCACACCCACAAGCAACGGACGCATCGGCGCACTCCGCGTGCAGCCGGATGGAAAAATTCTCATCGGCGGAGACTTCACGACGCTGAACGGCGCGACAGCAAATCACATCGGGCGACTCACTGCCGCTGGCGCAAACGACACCGCCTTCCTCGCTGCCGGAGGCCACGGCAGTGCTGTGGAAGACTTCGCACTTCAGCCCGATGGCCGCGTCGTCTTTGGCGGAAATTTTGATTCTTTCCAAGGCAGCACAAACAGCAGACCGCTCTGGCGATTCTACGCCGGCCTCACCGCCCTGCCCGGCACGATCCAACTTTCCGCTGAGACGGCCAACGCCATCGAAGGAACCACGCTGAGCCTCACCGCCCTACGCACAGGCGGCAGCCTCGGCGCTCTCACCATCGGCTACTCCACCGTCGCAGCCACCGCCACCAGCGCAGATTTCACCACCACCAGCGGCTCACTCACTTGGGCCGATGGCGACTCCGCCGCCAAGACCATCTCCATCCCCATCACCGCCGACGCCCTCGCCGACAGCGGCGAAACCCTCACTCTCAACATCGGCCAGCCACACATCGGAGGCGTCATTCTCGGCAACACCCAACAAAGCACCCTCACCATCACCACGGGCTTTGGCGCATGGCAGGCCATAAATTTCACGCCCGTCGAACTCGCCAACTCCGCCATCAGCGGCGACACCGCCGACCCCGACGGCGACGGTCGCGGCAACCTCATCGAATTCGCCCTCGGCCTAGCTCCGCGCACCCCGGACATCGCAAGCGGCCCCACCACCAGCACCGTGAATATCTCCGGATCCAATTACCTCGCTCTCACTTTCCGCCGGAGAGTTCCCGCGCTGGATCTCACATACACCGTGCAAAACAGCGGCGCACTCGGCGGAGCTTGGACTGCAACCACCCTCCCCGTCGGCTCCCCCACAAGCAACGGCGACGGCACCGAAACCGTCACCTTCCGCGACAACATCCCGCTCACCGGCGCAATCCAGCGTTTCCTCCGCCTCCAAATCCAGCGCACGCCCTGACGCTTCGATGCGGCGGATGGAAAAAGCTGAGAAATAGGCCATGCACCGTCAAACTGCGTGAATCAAAGCGACCGAAGCGCGGAGCGTGCGCGGATCACAGCCGGGACGGGCTGTGCGGCCAGCGGGCCTCCGGCCTGCTGGAACTACTGAGGTGGACCCCGAAATTCGGGCCAGAGGTTAAGGTATAAAATGGCGGTGGAAGGCGTGTTCAAACACAACACAAAGAACCACCAAAATATGAAAC
>JAYUIF010000118.1:0-28561 GCA_043766295.1 Spartobacteria bacterium
GATATGATCCGCCAACATCCATCGCTGCCATTCGGCCCGGCATACTGGTCCATCTCCCCCTCGATCCCCGCATCCACCGATGAGAAATCCGCAGTGCCAGTCGGCTTCGATGACGACAGCGCCTACCTCGGTGGAATCCAGCAGCGTCTGGCCGAGGCGACATTCGTCGTGCCGGCAGCCCTTCGCAAAGTCACCGACACGGAATGCTCCCGCTACCTCACTCTGCTCTGCCTCCTGCGCGAGCCGGACCTACGGCTCATCTCCGTCTGGCACCCCTCGTTCCTCGCCCTGCTGCTCGATGCGCTGCCCAAATGGTGGGACGAACTGCTTCACGAAATCGAACACGGCGGCTGCAAGCGCACTGCTGCTCTGCCGCTGAAAATACGCACCTCTTTTACCAGCACCCCACAGCCACACAGGGCGGATGAACTGCGCCATGCAAACCCGGCGAATCCGCAAACGCTCTGGTCTCATTTGCGCGTCGTGAGTTGCTGGAGCGATGCCCAGTCCGCACTCGCCGCTGCCGATTTGAAACGGCGTCTGCCAGGCGTGATCATTCAGTCGAAGGGCCTGCTGGCGACCGAAGCTTTCGTCTCTATTCCATTTGGAGGGCATCACCCAATTGCGGTGACCTCGCACTTTTTTGAGTTCGCAGACGAAGGAGGAGACACGTTTCTGGCTCACGATTTACGCCCCGGCAAAAATTACTCCGTCATCGTCACCACATCCGGCGGACTATGGCGCTACCGTCTCGGCGATATAGTCGAAGTGGACGGCTTCGTATCCGCAACTCCCTCACTTCGCTTTCTCGGTCGCGGTGCCAGCGTGTCTGATATTTGCGGTGAAAAACTCGCGGAAACTTTCGTCACACGCGCCATTGAGGCTGCGTGCGCGGCCTGCGTCTTTACTCCGCGTTTTGCAATGCTCGCGCCGGAGACGGATACCGACGCACGTTCGAGCTACACACTATTCATCGAGGGCGAGCCGCCATTTATCCTTACTGCGCACCTTGAGGATCAGCTTCGCAAAAACCCCCATTACGCGCTCAGCCGCGATCTCGGCCAACTCGGCCCGCTCCGATGCTTCCAAATTGCCGGCAATGCGTATCAAACGTTTTGCAAAACCATGGTCGATGAAGGCCGGCGCCTCGGTGAAATTAAGCCGCAATCTCTTTCCATTCGCACCGATTGGAGAAGCCATTTCGCAGCAAACCCGTAGCCTGCCTCCAGCCATCTCGCAGTCATCGCATTTCTCGACGAAGCCACCAGCACGCTCAAGGAATTTCACGACCGCCTCCTCCTCCTCAAAAACGATGGCACCAGCGAAATCACTCCGCTTCCAAAGTCCGGTTCAGTGCCCCCGGTGGCGAAATCCTGACGGTGCCATCATTGCATCTCACCCTTGCTCTCCAAAAACCTCCGCAGGCGGGGACCAAGTGCAATGGCAAGCCGTGCAGTAGAATTGCCGCTCCACCAGCCCGAGTGCCGCAGCCGCAGCAGGCACGATATTCCCCACGATCGTGTTTCGGGAAAATTGCGGATACTCGATCTGTGTGGATCGGCAGTCCGGGCATCGGATGGCGAATCGCAGAATCTGCTCGCTGGCATCCAGAACCCGCAGCCTGTCCAGCGCATCCTGCACCTTGTCGGGAGGGACGAGCACATGCCACCGGGCATGGGGATGCGGCGTGAAGAACCGGAATAACTGCTCCCCGGAATCGTTATTTGTGATTGCGCCAAAGCCCTCTTCGGAAAGGCGTCTTGCGAGTTCCTCAGCAGGCTCAGCGTCTTCAAATGATGCGATCGGAAACATACTCTTGCATCGCAAGGGATCGGCAGGTTGCGCGTATCTCCTTTCAAGATTTGCAGGACTCCGCGACTTCCGAGGAGCACCCCGCCGATTCCGGGGATGGTGTGGATGGTTTGTTTCATCGGAAGAACATGGAGAGCAGACGCTGGACGCGGGTGAGAAACCACGAAGCAACGGCGATGACACAGCGGGATTGCTGCGCTATTTCGGATTGCAGATTGCGGATTGCGGATTGGGCGGGCGGGCGGGGAATTGCGGAATGGAGTGGAACGACATCGCCTGCCGAAGGCAGCCCGGAGGGACGTTGCGGCGGCAACGGGCAATGCGGATTGGGGGCGGTCAGTGCTTGTCTGCGCTGGGCGGGTCTTCGCGGAGTGTGGGTGACTGCGAATGTTCCCGAGCGGGACGGATGAGCAGGGCGCGTTCGCGCATGGCGTCGAGCATCCGGAGTTTTTCGGCGATGGGGCAGGAGGCGAGACGCTGGCGGTAGCTGCGCTTGCTCTCGATGATGCTGTGAAGGTCGGGTGTCATCGGCTTTCAGAAAGAAATTGTCTCTGGAACTCTGCCCAGCGTTCCGTGAGACCATGCCGTGTGAGAATATCGTGAAAAGTGGCGGCGTCCAGTGTGCCGGATTCGACGAACTGGAGCAGCCGGGCCTTGTCCTTGGCGCGCCCTGTTTGCAGGGCGATTGCGGCGAGGTATTCTGCGGAGAAAACACGCGCTGGAGTTCCCGCGACGTCGTGGGCGACTGCTTTGTCGAGGGCATCTTCCACAAGCGGGCCGGTCGGTGGAAGAAATTGCACCGGCCAGTCTGCGATGAGGATGTATTCGCCATCCACCGTGCATCCACGGGAAGTCAGGTAGTCGTAAATAGGACGGGGGCTGATAAGCAGCGAGCCCGCTTCGACTTTGAACGACACGAAAATATCCACATCAAGCGTGGAGACGGGTTCCAAATGAAACGTGGCACCGACGGCGCCGCCGATGGCGTAACGCTCGATCACGCCATCGGCCTGCATCTGGTTAATGGTTTTGATGACTTCCTGAATGCTCATGGGTCTGGCTGGATGCTGGGAAAGACCACGAAAGCGCGGCGATGACAAGGCGGGATGCGTCGGGGACTGATCGGTGCCCGGCAATGCGTGGCGCTTTACTCCAAATGGGTCTTTGCAAACTTCCAGCCGGCATAGACGCCGAGGATGCTGCCTGCGCCGGATGCGAACCATGCGGTGAGTGGGCCGAACATTTCGCCGAGCCACCAGCCGATGGCGCCGCCGATGTTCACGCCGATGAATATGCAGAGCTTCATTGGGTGGGTTTAAGCACGAAGGGAGCCTCGCGTTTTCAGAAGGTCGGCACGACGGGTTTGTGCGGAGCGTTGCCAATTCACCGTCGGTGCGGCTATTGAGGGGCTGATGTCCATCCACCGCCGAGCGCTTGCTTATTTCCGTCCGTATATCGGGCCGACGTTTGGGGCGATGTTGCTGACGTTTGTGGCGAGTGCTTTCAATCTGCTGCGCCCGTGGCCGCTCGCATTCATCGTGGATAAGCTGCTGCCTGCCGCGACGCGCACGCCGCATGGGCTGGCGATTTGGGGGCACGATCTCGGGGCGTGGAGCGCGCCGGCGATTCTCGGCGGGGTGTGCGCGATGATGGTGGTGCTGCATTTGCTCGCGGGGGGCATCGGCTATTTTGTGAATGTGCTGACGTTGCGCGTGGGTCTGCACGCGCTGCTGCGGCTGCGCACGGAGTTATACGCGGGGCTGCATTCGCTGCCGCTGAAATTCCACGACCAGCGGCGCAGTGCGGATAGTTCGTTCCGCGTGGCCTACGATTCGCAGAGCATCCAGGCGATTTACAGCAAGTGGTTTTTCATTTTCCAAAGCACCATCGCGCTCGTGGGGACGTTTGCGACAATGTGGATATTCGATGCGAAAATCGCGCTGCTCTCGCTGGTGGTGGTGCCGTTCATGGTGCTGGCGATCCGCATTTTCGCGCAGCGCATCCGCAATGAAAGCACGGTGATCGCGGAGAAGGAAAGTGCGGTGCTGATGGTGGCGCAGGAGGGGCTCAGCTCGGTGAAGATGGTGCAGGCGTTTGGCCGCGAGGAGCACGAGGTGGCGCAGTTCCGCACGAGCGCGCACCAGAGCCTCGAAGCAAGTATGCGGCTGAATGCGACCTCGATGAAAAGTGCGCTGCTCGTGGGCACGCTCATCGCGGCGAGTTCGGCGGTGATATTTTACATCGGCGCGCGACATGTGATCGCGGGGACGCTCACGGTGGGGCAGATTTGGTATCTCTCGACGCTGCTGCTCATGCTCTACCAGCCGCTCGAAGCGCTCACGCAAGTCGCATCGGCGCTGCAAGGCGCGGCAGCGGGCGCGCAGCGGTGCTTCGAGGTGCTGGACCGCGAGGATGATGTGCCGGATTCGCCGACGGCGAAGGTGCTGCCGCCGGTGCGTGGCGAGATAGTTTTCGAGCACGTTGCGTTCGGCTACGACACGGAGCGGCTGATTATGCGCGATGTGAATCTGCGCATTTCGCCGGGGCAGACGGTGGCGTTTGTCGGCGGCACGGGCGCAGGAAAAAGCACGCTGCTCTCGCTCGTCCCGCGCTTTTACGATCCGACTGCGGGGCGCGTGCTGATTGACGGATACGATCTGCGCGACGTGACGAAGAAATCGTTGCGCGCACAAATCAGCATCGTCCTGCAAGACACGCTGCTCTTTTCCACGACGGTGCGGGAGAACATCGCCTACGGGCGGCCCGATGCGACGGAGGAGGAAATCATCGAGGCGGCGAAGCGGGCGCAGGCGCATGAGTTCATCACGGCGATGCCCGGCGGCTACGCGGCGCAAGTCGGCGAACGCGGCGGGCATCTCAGCGTGGGGCAGCGCCAGCGCATCGGGATTGCGCGCGCATTTTTGAAAAACGCGCCGGTGCTGATTCTCGACGAACCGACGAGCGCGCTCGATCCGACGACCGAGTCCGCAATCATGACCACGCTCGAAGAACTCATGCGCGGGCGCACCACGCTCATCATCACGCATCGCATCGCCACGGTGCATCGGGTGGAAAGCATCGTCGTCCTCGGCGAAGGCACGGTGCTCGAACAAGGGCGCGGCCCCGAACTCGTCGAACGCGGCGGGCACTACGCCAAGCTCTACCGCTCGGCCAATCTCACGTAGCCAGAACGATGTGGATTTAACTACAGAGAGCACAGAGGACACGGAGAGATGTGAGGTCTGAAAGGAGCGTCCATCGTTTCCCTCCCCGCCAAAATGACGGATGACGCCCTCCGTGTTCTCTGTGCTCTCTGTAGTTAAAAATGGTGCGCCGCAATCCCCTTCCCTGCGGCTTGCCAGCGCGGAGCGCGGACGCTTCACTCCGCGCCCTATGTCAACACTCTGGGATCGCTTTCAAAAATACTACGTTGCCAACGAAGAACTCGGCGTGTCGCTGGACATCAGCCGGATGAGTTTCACGGAGGACTGGCTCGCGGGCATGGAGCCCGCAGCACAAAAGGCGTTCGCTGCGATGGGCGAATTGGAGCACGGGGCGATTGCGAACCCGGACGAGAAACGGATGGTCGGGCACTATTGGTTGCGGCGCGCGGAGCTGGCGCCGACGCAGGAGTTACGCGACGAAATCGGGAATTGCTACGCGTCCATCCGGCAGTTTGCGCTCGACGCGCACAAGAGCGGACGTTTTTCCGACGTGCTCGTGATCGGCATCGGCGGCTCGGCGCTCGGCCCGCAATTTGTGGCGGACGCGCTCGGCACCAGCGCGGATAAAATGCGGCTGAACTTCTTCGACAACACCGACCCGCAGGGAATGGATCGCGTGCTCGAAACACTCGCGCCGCGTCTCGAACACACGCTGGTCGTCGTCATTTCAAAAAGCGGCAGCACGCCAGAAACACGCAACGGAATGTTGGAAGCCGAAGCCGCTTACAAGCGCGCTGGCATTGCTTTCAACACACACGCGGTCGCCGTGACGGGCGTCGGCTCGCAGCTCGATCAGTATGCGTCGGCAGCAAAATGGCTCGGGCGTTTTCCGATGTGGGATTGGGTCGGCGGACGGACGAGCGTGATGAGCGCCGTGGGCCTCGTCCCGCTCGCGCTGCAAGGCGTGAATGTCGGCGGCATCCTGGAAGGCGCGGCGGCGATGGATGTGTGGACGCGCGTGGGCGAAACGCGGAAGAATCCCGCGATGCTGCTCGCACTCATGTGGCACTTCGCCGGCGGAGGCAAAGGCGCGAAGGACATGGTCGTGCTTCCTTACAAAGATCGGCTCTGCCTTTTCTCGAAATACCTCCAGCAACTCGTGATGGAGAGCCTCGGCAAAAAGCATGATCTCGATGGTAAAATCGCCGAGCAGGGCATCGCTGTGTATGGCAACAAAGGCTCGACCGATCAGCACGCTTACGTGCAGCAACTCCGCGATGGCGTGAATAATTTTTTCGCGACGCTCATCGAAGTGCGCAAGGCGCGTGCAACAACGGGCGTCGAGGTGGAGCCGGGCGTGTATTGCGGCGATTACCTGCAAGGTTTCCTGCGCGGCACACGCACTGCACTCTACGAGGGCGGGCGCGGAAACATCACCGTGAGCATCCCCGAAGTGAACGCGAATACCGTGGGCGCGCTCATCGCTCTCTACGAGCGCGCGGTCGGTTTCTACGCATCGCTCGTGAACATCAACGCCTACCATCAACCGGGCGTCGAGGCCGGCAAGAAAGCCGCAGCGACCGTGCTGAAAACTCTGCTCAACGTGCGCACCGCACTCACCGCGCAACCGCAGAGCGCCGCGCAAATCGCAGCAAGCACCGGCGAGGATGCCGAGTCCGTTTTTCACGCGCTCACGCATCTCTCCACGAACGATACGAAGGTAAAGCGCGTATCCGCCGGTGCGCCGGGAGCGCAGACGTTCGCGCTCGTTTAAGTCGGGCGCTTGCTTCGGGACATGCGTCGTTTTGCAAAAATACTCAATGAGATCGCCGCGCGCCTGAAAGCCGAGGGGCGCTTCACTTTCGACGCCCGCGTGGCGGAGTATAACAAGGCGCTGCGTGCGGAAGAAACCGAATTGGCCATCGCGCAGAGCGGGCAAGGCGGACTGGAGGGCGGGCGTTTGCGCGTGGAGATGATTGACGACTGGCTGTGTCACCTCATGGCGGAGCAGTGCGAATCTCTGCTCACGTCCGGCAAGAAAGTGCCGCGTCTCGCGCTCGTGGCACTCGGTGGTTACGGCAGGCGCGAGTTGAATCCGAAGAGCGACATTGATCTGACTTTTCTCCACGCGGGCGGAGCACAGCTCCCGGCGGGCGTGGAGCAAATCGTGAAGGAAACGCTGCACATTATCTACGCGTGCGACTACACGCCGAGCTGCCCCACGCGGAGCCTCGACGAGACAATGGCGGAGGCGAACAAGGAAATGCAGTCGCGCACGGCGATGCTCGAAGCGCGTCTGCTTTTTGGCGACAAGGAGTTGTTCGCGAAGTTCGAGCAGCGGTTTCAAAAAGAGTGCGTGCGGGGGCATGTGGAGAAGTATTTGAAAGCGCGCGTGGCCGACCAGAGCGCACGTCACGCGAAATATGGACACACCGTCTATATGCAGGAGCCGAACATCAAAAACGGCTGCGGCGGCCTGCGTGATTTCCAGAATCTGATGTGGATGGCGTATTTCAAATACGGCGTGCGCACTACGGGCGAACTGGTGGAGAAAAAATATCTCAACGATGCCGAGCAGCGGGAAATTGACAGCGCCTACGATTGGATTTTTCGCCTCCGCACCGAGCTGCACCAGCTCACGCAGCGTCACACGGATTTGATTCTCGTGAACCAGCAGCGCGACCTTTCCGACAGTCTCGGCTACAAGGAAAAGTTCCCCGATGTGTTGCGCCGCACCGAGGCATTCATGCGCGACTACTACACGCACGCGCGGGCTATTTTTGAAATCACCGAGCTGGTCAGCGAACGTCTCGCGCTGCCGATGCCGGAAGAGCCGAAGCCACGCGGCCTTTTCAAATTTCTTCCATTCCGCAAACGCAAGACGCTGCGCGAGGAGTTCGATGGATTCATCGCCATGGATGGCCGGATGCACTACCAGCACCGCCACATTTTCCGCGAGGACAAGCTTCGCATGATGCGGCTCTTTCACCACGTCCAGCAGCGCGGGCTGCGCATGTCGCCGGAACTGCGGCAACTCGTGCGCAGGCGGCTGAAATATGTGGACGAAACTTTCCTGCAAGCGCAGGAGAATCGCGAAGTTTTCATCGAAATACTGAGGCACAAAGGCGAAGTCGGCCACGTGCTGCGTGCGATGCACCGGGTGGATTTTCTCGGCAAGTGGATGCCCGAGTTCGGCAGCGTGACTGCGCTCGTGCAGCATGAGTTTTTCCACCGCTACACGGTGGATGAACACACGCTCGTCTGCATCGAGAAGCT
Organism: Spartobacteria bacterium; assembly: GCA_043766295.1. Lineage (GTDB taxonomy): Bacteria > Verrucomicrobiota > Verrucomicrobiia > Chthoniobacterales > Chthoniobacteraceae > SXWH01. Next base: position 8,253 of record JAYUIF010000118.1, read on the forward strand.
CGATGCGCTGCTCGATACGGACGAAAAGAAATTCGAGGGCTACAAGGAATTGTTCCTGAAAATCGAGGACACCAGCGTGCTCTATCTCGCCTTGCTGCTACACGACACGGGCAAGGCGGCAAATAGTCGGCACCACAATGACGTGAGCGCGGAGAACGCCAGCAAAGTCGCCAAGCGTCTCCGCTTTTCACGCGAGCAACGGCAAATGCTTACCTTCCTCGTGGACAGCCACGACATCCTCGCCAAGATCGCACGCCAGCGCGACCTGCAGGATGAATCCACCATCGAGGAATTTGCAGGCATCGTGCAAAAGCAGGAATGGCTGGATGCACTCATGCTGCTCACCGTCGCGGACGGCCTCGGCGTAGGTGACGACAAGCTTTGGAACGACTGGACGCAGTCTCTCGTGTGGCAGCTTTACCGCAGCGCTTCGCAATTTTTCGCAGACAGCGCGGGCTTTCGCAGGCAGCGCCAATTTGAGCGACAGGCGTTGCTCGCCAGCGTCTCAAAACTTTTGCCAAACGACTACAGGCTCGAACTCGATGCGCACTTTCGGGCGATGCCTGAACGCTATTTTCACAACAACAACGAAACGCAAATTGCAGCGCACGTGCAGATGTTTCGTGAGTTTCTTGAAACGCGCTGGACGAGCGACGATCACGCGCTCCATCCGGTCATTCGCTGGGAGCCGCGCGAAAATGCCGGGCACAGCGAACTTCACATCGTCACATGGGATCGGCAGCAACTCCTCGCACGCATCTGCGGCACACTAGCCGCCACGGAACTGAATATTCTCAGCGCGGATATTTTCACGCGCGGCGATGGCCTCGTGCTCGATGTGTTTCGCGTGAGCACCACGCGCTACGAAGCCGTGGAGGACAAACGCGACATCGCCAAAGTCGAGCGACTGCTCAACGAAGCACTCCAGGTCGAGCGCTATGATTTTGCACCCATGCTCGCCAAGGCTCTGGCTCGCAAGCAGGCCGTCGTCCTCGATTTCCCGACGCGCATCACCATCAACGCCGAGTCTCACCCGCTTTATACCGTCGTGGACATCCTGACTCCCGACCGCCTCGGCATCCTCTACGATATACTCTGCACCATCGGCGACGCTGGTTTTCATATCGCAGCCGCACGCATCGCGACCGAAAAAGGCGCGGCCATTGACAGCTTTTACCTCACGGACATCAAGGGCCACAAAGTCACCGACCCCGATTGGCTCCACGCACTCCGCGAAGCACTCGGCGAAGTTGCAGCCCGCGCCGTTTGAGAAAACATTCATGAAACCATTTACCACACTCGCCCAAACGCGCACGCCAGACGGATCACTCTTCAGCCTGCACGAACACGACGGCGATTATTTTTTGAAAATCAACGGACGCCAGCTCATGAGCAGCACTGCCACGAGTTCCGAACTCCTCCTCGCCGACCTCGCCTGCAAAGGGCTCCACCGCGAGCCGCACCCGCGCATCCTCATCGGCGGCCTCGGCCTCGGCTACACGATGAAACGTGCGCTCGAACTCGTAGGCCGTGGAGCCACCGTGCAGGTCGCCGAATTTCTCCCGGATGTCGTCGCATGGAATCGCGATCTCCTTCGCAAAGTGAACGGCGCGCTGCTTGCCGATCCGCGTGTCGAAATTCTAGTCGGCGATGTTTTCGACATCATCCGCCGCTCCAAGGCCGGGGAATACGATGCCATTTTGCTCGATACCGATCACACCCCGGCATCCCTCGTCCAATCGGGAAATTCACACCTCTACAACCGCAACGGCTTTCAACTCGTCGCCCGCGCACTGAAGCCCCGCGCGAAAGTCGCCTACTGGTCCGCGTGCGAAGAACCCGCTTTCATGGCGAAACTCAGCCGCGCCGGATTTTACGTGGAAGCCTTCCCCGCCAAAGCACACGAGCGAGCAAAGCGTTTCGCCCACATGATCTACGTCGCCGAATACGCACCCCAACTCGAAGAAGAGTCCCCCACCCCGCAACCCCCACCACGCAGGCGAGGACGCTTCGAGCGTCGAAGGAATTAAGAATCGAAGGCTATTACGAAGGGCGTAAAGTGAACGTGATCTTTGATCCGGAAACGTAGCCAGCACCGCTGCGAGTTGCAACCGCACTTCGGCAGCCGGATGCAACTGCCAGTGAACGGTGGGAGCGGCCACTGTTCACTTCTCACTGATCACGGTTTCGTCGTGATTTCATGCAAGGCATCCACGATTTTGATGGTGTCGGCGGGAAACAATCATTGACGGGGGGGCGCAGGGCGACTACCCATCGCCCTCCAATTTCCGAATTAGCAACCTGCACCTGAAAGGAGGGAAACCACATATGCCAGAAGTCCAAGTCCGAAAAGGAGAACCCATTGATCGCGCTCTCAAGCGCCTAAAAAGCAAACTCGAAACCGAGGGGATCATGGATGAAGTGCGCCGTCTGCGCGCCTTCGAGACACCGACGCAAAAGACGCGTCGCAAAGCAAAGGCCAGCGCGAAACGCGCGAAGGCCAAAAAGCAACGCTTTAACTTTGCTCCTCAGTAAGTCACCCGTCGTCTGACGGCTCAATGCCGCTTTTTCAAAAGAGCCCGCCGATTTCAAAGTCGGCGGGTTTCTTTTTGCCTCAATCGCACTCACACACGATTCGAAAGCCGACGTCGTTGCCTTGATAGGCTGGGGTGTTTCCGTTTCGGGAGCACGCACGCAAGCTCGCTGCGCGCGATTTCCATGAACCGCCGCGATAGACGCGCTTTTGGCCGTGCCTGATGTTGCAGGGATTGATGGCTTCTTTCCCTCGGTAGGCATCGAGCCAGTCCACGCACCACTCGAAGACATTGCCCGACAAATCTTCGATGCCAAAGGGACTCGCTCCGAGCGGATAGGTGCCGACGGGGGAAGTCTCGGCGAACCCGTCGTCAATCGAAGGATCGCGCCACTCGAAGCGGGTCTGTGCATCGGCGAAATTGGCAAGGTTGCCGGAGTTGAGACGCCCGCCCCACGGATAATTGTTATCCTCATCCCCTCGCGCCGCATGTTCCCACTCAGCCTCCGTGGGCAGACGGTAGCGCCGCCCTTCGCGCTGCGAGAGCCATTTGCAAAATGCCTCCGCGTCCGTCCAACTCACGTAGATGACCGGGTGCGTGTCGTTCGCCCACGGTGCGCGCTTCGTGCGATGCGCTGCGGCGAATTGCTCATACTGCACGTTCGTGACGGGAAACCGGGCGATGTAGAAACATGACAGCTTCACCGGTGTGACGGGCTTCTCGTTCGCCTGGGCATCCGGCAGGTCGCTGCCCATGTTGAACTGTCCGCTGGGGATCAGCAGCATCTGCACGCCGATGCTGTTGGCGAAATTGGAATACTTCTGCCGCTCCATAGCCCGCGCGGCAGGACTCAAGTTGATCTCCTTCACAGGAGCTTTGCTTGGAACCGCCGCTGCGGGACGTGGCTTGGTGACATTCGATGCGACTGGCTTTGGCGCGTTCGGTGCCGGGCGCACTGGCGTTGCAGGGCGAGTGGGAGTCGTCGGCTGACTGGGGAGCGCTGCGGCATTCTCAAGGTATTCGTCTATCAAATCCTCGGCTTCTCCACCCGTGAGACCGAGGCTTTCGCCCATGTTGCACATGGCATCCCGCTGATCGTCCGTCATGTCATCCCCTTCGATGCACAGTCGCGACATAGTCAGCAGTCGGCGAAATTCATCCGCCGGACTGCCGCTCGCAGCAACCGGCGCAGACGAACGACCGGAGCCAGCCTGCGAGCTGCCCGAAGCAACCGCAGGCTGCGTCGGCGGCGCTTCCTTGACTGTTCTTGTGCTGCTAGTGCGCGCAAGCTCGGCTTCGATCACAGGCTGCATATCCGCGCGATTGAGGCCGAGTTTTTCGCCGGCCATATAGAGCCTTTCCTCCCCATCCTCACTCAACGTTTGATCGGTGATGGTAAAGCTGAGCAGCTTTTTGAACTCATTCATCAACTTCAAAACCACCTGCTTGTGCAACTCCGCATCAATTTTCCGGCGTTGTTGAGGATCGAGTAATTTCGTGCGCGACTCTACAAGAAACAGAGGAGCTTCATCTAGGCCCTGACGGAGAATCTGCGCCACCGGATTGCTCGGTTGATTTTTGAGCGGGAGCTTTTTCTGCCACCAAACGAGAAGCTGGCGGCAATGATCCTCGATGACCTCCGCGCTGGCGTTGCTCGTGAAGTCGAGGCAGAGCCTGTCGTATAAATTGGGAGAGTTGTATTGCTTCCAGCCGTCCCACCTCAACGGATTGTCTGGCAGCGGATTTGGGAGTGCCATGAGCCGCAGCGCCGATCAGCGCTATGAAATGTGCAATTGCGCCAGGTCGGCGGTGGCCAGTTCGATCTCGTTGTCCGAAAGCCCGGTGTTCCGCGCAATCGCTACGCGGCTGGTTCTGCCGTAGGCTTCAACAACCACTTCGAGAACCTGATTTTCGTTATAGTGATAGGTCAACTCCACAGGCGATCCTTTCGGCAGGAACGGCGGCAACTCAATATCGCAAATACCCAGCGGCGTGCACTCACCCGGCATGGTGCTCTCCCCTTCCACAACACGGATGATGGCGTTCTTCATATTCGCCTTTGCGGTGCCGAAACTGTTTTTCACTTCGACGGGAATCGGCGTCATTTTCGGAATCATCGTGAAAACGTATTCCTCCACCTTGCCATCATCCCAGAGCACGACACCCAGCGTGTGCGTGGTGATGTTGGTGACTCTGATCAAAGAGCCGTCCCCCGCCGAGAACTGATCGCGCACTTCCTGCGTAATGACGTGCTCGCCCGTCTTGTCCTCCTCATGCAGTAGCGCAAGCATCCCCTGGATGGCCGCACCGAGGGCGACGGCCTCATCCGGGCTCACATCCTCAGCGATTGGGCGGTTGGAAGTTTCCGTAACCATCGAACGCACCGACGGCATCCGCGTCATGCCGCCCGTGAGCAGCACACGGTCAATCTGCTCCCACTGCATCGCCGCTTCCTGCATCACAATTTCGCAGATCGCTTTGCATTTTTCGATGAGGTGCCTCGTGCGTTCCTCAAAGTCCTCGCGGGTCAAATCGAGTTTGATGCTCTTGCCGTTATAGCTGTGGACGAGCGTCGTGCGCGAGCGCGTGGAAAGCTGAATCTTCGCGGTGAGCGCGCGGTTGTAGAGGTCCTGATAACTTTGCAGATCGAGCAGCGGACTTTCCCCATGTTGCTTGTCAAATTCATCAGCCACCCAGTTCACAATCACATCATCCCAATCCTTGCCGCCGAGCCGGTGATCGCCATTGCTCGCCACCATGCGGATGTGATGCCCATCAATACGCATGATCGTTACGTCGAACGTGCCGCCGCCGAGATCGAACACAAACACCGTCTGATTCTGATCCAGCTTGTCCATGCCGTAGGCAAGTGCGGCGGACGTTGGCTCGTTGATGATCTGTAAAACATTCAGCCCCGCGAGCTGGCCCGCGTGCAGCGTGGCCGTGCGCTCCGCGTCATTGAAATATGCGGGAACCGTGATCACGGCATCCGTCACTTCCTCGCCGAGATATTTTTCAGCGTCGCTCTTCAATTTCCGCAGGATAATCGCCGAAAGCTCCTCCGCAGAATAAACCTTGCCGCCAAACGTCCGGCTGAACTGCGCCTTCGATTTTCCCATCTCCCGTTTCACGAAATCAACGATCTTGTCCGGCTCCGCCACCGCGTTCTGTTTCGCAACAGAACCCACTACGGCATTCGCTCCATCGAACAAAATCACCGAGGGCGTGATGCGTTCGCTCTCGGCGTTGGGGACGATCTGCGGCTTGCCGTAGGCGTCTATGTGCGCAATCGCGCAGAATGTGGTTCCGAGGTCAATTCCTACGGCTTTTCGATTTGTGGGCTGGTCAGACATGGCTTTTTGGCTGTGTGAAGTCTCCTTTTTGAAATGCAGTTTTTATGACGGGTTGGCGAGGGGTTTATTTAATGTTTGCTGAGGGTTGAGAGCGACAAGGAATCCTTCCTTCCATTTTTGAATGACGACCTCCTCGGGACGAATGACGCGATCCCTGCATTGGAAGCCGCGCTTTAAAATGCGGACGACGTTTTGATCTTCGTCAGGATCCTCCGCCACCTCGACCGCCACGGCCCGCTGCGTGCGCTTGTCCAGTTTGCCAGTGTTGCTCGGTATATAGGTGACTTCCATGCGCTCCAGCACTTCGAGGATAAAATGCACGTTGTGTTCGAGATTGATGGCCATTTGTTGGACGCTCTCAAGAAGCACCACGCCTCCGCCAGACACACCACCTCGTGCATCTTGATCGATGATGCTCGCATTCATCTGGCGGTGGATTTCTGAAATGTCGTCGTAGAGCGAAATCAGATCGCGGATGATTGGCCTGATAACCGATTCGATCAGAAAGCCATCTTTGTAACCTTTTAACTCAGCGTGCAGCGCCTCGAACATCGCCCTGTTCACCGTGTTTCGCTGATCGAGTGACTGCTTTGTTTCAGCAAGCAACTGCGGCAACGTCTCTTGGAGGGCTAGGGATTTATCAATTTTTTCCAGCGTGTTTGAGTGATCGTTTTGCGCTCTCGATAGCGCTTCGATTCCGTGAATCAGCGGACGCAACATTTGCGGCAGCGATTGCAGGCTCTGAAGAGCTTTGCGTTCGTCCTCCACGATGGGCTCGGCCACTGCGCGAGCCTCCGAACGCTTGGGTGGTTTACTCTCAGTCCGTTGCTCCGCTTCGATCACCAAAGCTTGGAGCTGAGCGGAGAAATCATCATCGGTGCTGGCTGTCTCGTCTGGCATGTCACGTCTGCGCTAAGCCAAATCCGCGCCAGCAGTCCGAATCTTTTGTCTTACGAAATTTTGAAGAACTTACTAATGGCAGAAACGAGCCCCTGAATATCGTGCTGCTTCGCCTCCATATCCACCGCGAGTCCAAGTTCGCGCATCGTTTTCGATGTGACTGGCCCGATGGATGCCGTCTTCAATCCCGCAGGCAGCGGCAGCTTCAGCGCCATGAAATTTTCCGCCGTCGAGGAACTGGTGAATGTGACCATATCCGCTCCCTCTTCACGAAAGCGCGCCTGCCCGCCGCTCACGTCGTCCGTCTCGGGCACCGTGCGGTAAGCCATCGCGATGTCCACAATCGCGCCGAGTTTTGTCAGTTCCTTCGGCAGCACATCGCGCGCAGTTTCAGCGCGTGCGATCAGGATTTTTAGATTCTCAATCGATCCATCTTTTTTGAAAGCCGCGACCACTGACTCCGCGACATATTCCTCCGGCTGTAAATCCACCGCCATGCGAAACTCGCGCACTCTCGCCGCAGTCGCAGGCCCGATGGCGGCGATGCGCACGCCGCCAATTTCGCGCGCGTCTTTGTAGATGCGGTAAAACATCTCGAAGAACGCATCCACCCCATTTGGCGATGTGAAAACCAGCCAGTCGTAGGTGTGTGCGTGCGCGACGGACTCACCAAACTCCCGCAAATTAGTCGGCGGTTCGATGCGGATCGTCGGCAACTCGATGACATCCGCGCCAAGCGCACGCAATTGCGACGTGAGCGCGCCAGCCTGTTTGCGTGTGCGCGTCACGACGATCCGCTTCCCCGAGAGCGGTCGCTTTTCAAACCACGAAAGCTTGTCGCGCAACTTCACCACATCGCCGATGACGCAAACCGCCGGTGCCTTGAATCCAGCCGCAGCGACCTTCGCAGCAATATCATCCAGCCGCCCGACAAGCGTCTGCTGCCGCCCCGTCGTTCCCCATCGCACCAAGGCCACTGGCAAATCCGCACGCGCTCCATGCTGGATCAATTCCCCCGCGATAATGCCGAGCCGCTCCACGCCCATGAGCATGATTTTCGTGCCCGGATTCGCTGCAATCTGTGCGTAGTCGAGTTTGCTCTCCGGCTTCGTCGGATCTTCGTGCCCCGTGAAAATGGTGAGCTGCGCCGTGTGCTCGCGATGCGTGACCGGGATGCCCGCATACGCAGGCGCAGCAATCGCCGACGTAACGCCGGGAATGATCTCGAAATGCAATTTCGCCTTCGCCAACTCCTCCGCCTCCTCACCGCCGCGCCCGAACAAAAACGGATCGCCGCCTTTCAGCCTCACCACACATTTCCCCTCGCGTGTTTTTTCCACGAGCAGCGCGCTCGTTTCCTCCTGTTTGAGAGCGTGCTGATTCGCACGCTTGCCTGCGTAGATGATCTCCGCGCCTTTCGGTGCCCACTGCAAAATCTCCGTGTTGCACAGCGCGTCGTAAATAATCACATCCGCCTGCTCGACGACTTGCTTCACGCGCAGAGTCACAAGCCCAATATCGCCCGGTCCCGCGCCTGCGAGATAGCAGATGCCCATCTTTTTCTTTTCAGTTTTTGCCATATACAAACGTGCGCAAGCCACCCGCAGCGCGGCAAGCCTTACCGCAATTGCACAACAAGTTCCCTCGCCACGATCTCAGGTTCTGTTCCCTCCGCAAACGCCGTCTTTGGCGCTTCGCCGTCTTGTCCGAAAAGGATGCCATGCAAGGCAAGGACGCCGCTGCGCAGTTCGCTGCGCACGCCGACTGGCAGCGAGCAGTCGCCCGAGAGCAGTCGTTGCACTTCGCGCTCGGCGCGAATGGCGAACATCGTCGGCGCGTGATTGATCGTCCGCAGAACTTCGATCACTTCCGGGCGATCCATGCGGGCCTGAAACGCAATAGCACCCTGCCCGATGGCCGGCAGTAATTGTCCCGCAAGCGACGCGGCAAAAAACTCACCGCACTCACATTTCAAACGTCCATCCTCCATCGCATATCCCAATCGCCGCAGTCCCGCCTCGGCGAGCACTGTGGCTGCGACGTCATCGCGCTCACCGAGTTTACGTAGGCGTGTAGGCACGTTGCCGCGCCATTCCTCGATACGCAGATCAGGCCGCAACCACGCGATCTGCCGTGCGCGCCGGATGCTGCTCGTGCCCACTCGCGCGCCGTGCGGCAGCGCATCCAGCCCGCCCGGCGCTTTGCCCACGAGCACATCCGCCGTCGGCGCGCGTTCGAGGACGGCGACGATTTCGAGGCCCGGCGGATTGTGTCCCGGCAAATCTTTGAGGCTGTGAACAGCGACATCAATCGTCCCCTCAATGAGCGCATCCTCCAACTCGCGGGTGAACAATCCCTTTCCGCCACCGTCGCCTTTCACGAGCAAATTCAAGTCGAGCTTTTGGTCGCCGCGCGTGATGAAAATCTGACGCTCCGTGGAAAGTTCGGGCAACACTTTCGCAAGTGCAGCCTCCGTCAAATCCACCTGCGCAAGCGCGAGTGCCGAGCCTCGTGTGCCGATGATCAGCCGCTTCATTTCGAGCCCTCCGGCTGAGTGCGCACCGGCATCGCGAGCCATTCTGAAAATTCCGCAACGTGGCGCTCGATCATTTCTTCGCAGCGCGTCAGCTCCGCGCGGCGCACCTGCATGGATGTGTCGGCGATGCCTTGGAGCGCATCAATGTCGTAAAGATACACGCCATCGAGATCGTTCACGCCCGCCTCAAAATCGCGCGGCACCGCGAGGTCTATGCAAAACAGCGGCCTGTCCGGGCGACGCTGCATGAGCGGTGCGATTTTTTCACGAGTCACCACCGCGTGCGGCGCGCCCGTCGAGCCGATGACAATATCCAGCGAATCAAACTCGCGCTCCCATTCCTCGAAATGGATCGCCCGCCCGCCCAATTGCTCCGCCAGCGCGTGTGCACGCTCGTAAGTGCGGTTGGAAACGAAAATCGCCTTCGCGCCGCGCGATTGCAGCGCACGCGCCGTCATCTCCGCCGTCTCTCCCGCGCCGAGAATCATCACGTTGCAGTGATCCAGTTTTCCGAAAATCTTTTCCGACAAATCCACCGCCGCGCTCCCAACACTCACCGCGCCGCGCGTGATGCTCGTCTTCGTCCGCACTTCCTTCGCCACGTTGAACGCGCGCTGGAAAAGTTTATTCAAGTGTCGCGCCGTCGCTCCCGCAGTCTGCGCAGTGAGATACGCCTTTTTCACCTGCCCGAGGATTTCCGTCTCTCCGAGCACCATACTTTCCAGCCCGCTCACCACGCGAAAAAGATGCCTGATGCTCTCCGCACCGTGCATTTGCTGAAAGACCGAGGGATCACCCACGCGCTGCGCCAGCGCCGTCAGCGCAGCCGCGGCATCCTCGCTGGCGACGTAGTATTCCACGCGATTGCAGGTCGAAATAATCACTGCCTCGCCGAGTCCCGGCGCACGCGCGAGTTGCACTGCGACTTCGCCGAGATGCGCATCACCGATGGCGAACTTCTCGCGAAGCTCGACCGGCGCGGTCTTGTGACTGATGCCTAGGCAGACGACGTGCATCACTTGTTGAGGTGGAGAAAACTGAGCGCCCCCAGCGAAGTGAGCGCGACGATGAAAGCCACGACCGACAGCCACGCAAAACGACGCGATGAGTAGCGATGCGTCAGTCTTAGCGTAAGCAGCAGTCCGTAAGGCAGCCACACGCTCACCGCCATCATCACGATGGCAGTGCGGGCGCTGCCTGCAAAAAATCCGCCCACGAGACCGAGCGTAAAAAGAACGAAGCCCGCGAGCATCACCCGCTGCGTCGCTGCCGCGAGCGTGGCGATAGGCGGAAGGTTTTGAAAAAACGAACCCAGCCGGTGCCGCTTCAGCAATCGCTCCTGCACGAGAAACATTACCCCCGCAACGCACGCCAGCGCGAACGCCCCATAAGCCATCAGCGACACCGCCGCGTGCAATTCCGCCCAAAATCCCGCGCTCGCTTTGTGCGCTGCGGGAAGCGAGGCCGAAGGGAGCAACTGCGCAATCGTCTGAATTAAAAACACGAGGGGCGCGGTGAATGTCCCGAGCAATGAAAGCCGATACGAACCGCCTACGACGAAATACAACAGCACGACCGACCAACTTAAAAACACGAGCACCACGAAAAGATTCGTCACCGGACAACGCCCGACGACCTGCCCTCGCTGATGAAGATATTCCGTTTGAAAAATGAAGCCGGTGAGCATCACTAAAAAATTCCATCGCGACGGCCGCGCCACGCCCGCGCCGAGCGCGAACATCGTGTAGGCAAAGCCGACTAAAAAGCAGAGCGTAGATGCGTTGAGAAACCGGCTTTCCATTGATTGCGCGAAGGTAGAGAGCGACTGCGGCTTGGCAAAGCCTCAACTGTAAACCCCGCTTTACGCGAGCGCGGCGCCGCCGGTGAGTAGACGTTTGCGGACGCGCTTGCCGTCTTTAAATGTGTAGATGATGTCCTTCGCGACCCACGTCCCGTGCGTTGCAATTTCGGATGTTTCGCCCGCGATGTTCTCCTTCTCTTTCTCCAGCCACTTCGCGAGCGCCTCGGGCGTGCTGGCGGATTGTTGCCAGAATTCCGCCACGTCAAACGCCATTTCGCGGCAGCGCTTCTCCACGAACGAGCGGTCGAGAAATGCGAGCAAGTTGCCGGCTTTCGGCCCGGCCTCGCGGTCGAGAAATACGCGGTAGAGCGCCTTGAATGCTTGCGGTTGCTCGATGGGCGTCATGCGCGCGACTTCAAAAACGCGGCTCTGGATTGCGTCGTCCTCCCACTTCTCCGGCAGCGCATCGGCGAGCGCGTGAAGGAACGCGCGCTGAACGTGCGACAACTCCGCGGCGCGCGCTGGCAGCGTTTCTTGTAAGCGCGTTTTCTCTTCCTCGGCGGCGAAATTCGCGACCCACTCGCGGGCGCTCGCGAGTCGTTCGTCGAGGTGACATTCGTCGGCGGGCGTGAGCGTCCCGAGGCGTTTCGCCATTTCTGCGCGTGCGTCGAGATGCGGCATTTGCACGAGCGCGGTGGCGAGTTGGATGTTCGCGGGCTTGTAAGATTGCGGCTCACCGAGGCACGCGAGTCGGTAGGTCATCGCTTCGTCCGGCGTCGCTTGCTTCGCAAAGTATCGCGTATGCGCGCGGTCGAATTCATTGAAGAGCTTCACGATTCCATCTTCGTGCGTATCGAAATTCACGGGCGAGTTTGGCTTCGTCCGCATCATCAGGAAACGCAGCATCTCCGGCGGCAGCAGATTCGCCATGTCCCGCGCACTCGCGCCGATGCCCTTGCTTGATGACATCTTCGCGCCGCCCACGAGGAAAAATTCATACGGCACTCGCAGAGGTTCCTCCGCGCCGTAGATCGCTTTGTAGCAAGCCGCACTCACATCGCGCGAACCGCCGCGCGTCGAGTGATCCTTGCCCGCGCCTTCGATAGTCACGGGGAATTGCTTCCACTTCGCGATCCACTCCAGCTTCCACGGCAGCTTTCCATTTCCACCGAAAGGCGAGATGCGCCCCTCGTGGCCACAGCCTTTGCCGAGGCCGAGTTTCGGATTCACCATGCGCGAAGAAAGACAGTGATACGCCACAGTCGAGCCGTCGTAATCACTCACCTCCGTCGTCGCGATGCACCCGCATTGCTCGCAGATCACCTGGAATGGCAGCCAGTGCTCCGGCCTCACCGCGCCGCTCACCTCTTTATACACCGCACGCACTTTGTCCGCGTTGCGCAGGATCGTATCAATCTCCACGTCGAATTTTCCTGCGCGGTAAATATCGCGCATCCGGTAACGCTCCACCTTCACTCCCAGCTCATCGAAAATCTGCCAAAACTCCCGGATGTAAAACTCCGCCATGTCGCCCTCCGCTCCGCACGGCGCGGGCGTATTGCACAGCGGTTTGCCGATGTGCCTGCCAAAATGTGCATCCTCACCCTTCGGGATTTCATCCACGGGATCGTAATCATCCACGCCAAAAAGATAGCGAACCTCGACGCCGCGTTCTTTCAGCGTGCGGAAAATCGCATCGTGAATCAGCACCCCGCGCAGCGCGCCGACATGAACGCGACCACTTGGCGTCTTCGAGTCATTGATAATTTGCGGCCCGGCGCCTGCGCGCTCCGCCACTTCTTCAGTCCAAAACATAGGGCGCGTGAGATAGCCGCACGCACCGCAAAGTCCAGCGCCCACTACAAAACGTCATAAGCGATTTCCATCCACCTGCGGGCTTGGCGAACAACGTGCGCTCCATTTATACACCACGCGTGCGCTGCTTCATCTCTCTCCTCATCTGCCTCACTGTCGCTCGCGCCGGGGATCACTTCCTCGGCTGGCAAAGCTGCGCATCCTCCGGCTGTCACGGCGGCGGCAAGAGCGACGACCAGGTGCTCGTCTGGCAGAAAACCGACGTTCATTCGCGCGCATACGGCACGCTCATTTCCGAGCGCAGCAAGCGCATCGCAGAAGCGCTCGGCGTCGGCGAAGCGGCGAAGAGCAATCAATGCACCGTCTGCCACTCGCCGATGGAAAGCGCAGCCACCGCAAAAGTGGCTGCAGCTTTAAAAAATCCGAACCACGGCATTTCCTGCGAAACGTGCCACGGGGCGGCGGAAAATTGGATTCGCTTTCACACGCGCACCGACATCTCGCACGCACAACGTGTCGCCGCAGGGATGCGCGACCTGGACAGCACCTACCAGCAATCGAATACCTGCGTGGGATGCCACGGCAATCTGCCAGCGGGGCTCGCCAAAGCAGGCCATCCCACACTGCGATTTGAACTCGCGCGGCAACTCGTGGAAATGCCCGCACACTGGGAGGATTTCGACGCGGGACAATCGGCCAAAGCGTGGCTCACAAGTCAGGCCGCGTTACTCCGCGAACTGTGCTGGCTTTCCGAAAAAGGAAACGCGCCGAACGAACGAATCGCCGCACTTCAATGGGTGCTGCGCGAAACCGCAAGCGGTGCCGAGTTACTGCCAACCGATCCAGCCCCCGCGCCACTTCGCGCTGCTGCGGACAAACTGGCAAAGATCGCCAGCAAGGAAAAATGGACGGCAGAAAAAACGCGCGCTCAATTCGACCGCACCGCCGGACTCACAAGTCAGGTAAAAGATTTTGCGCAAGCTGAAGCACTCGTGCCTGCACTGCGGGCATTGGTGCTTGGGCTCGATCCAAAAGTGATGCTGAAAGCGAAGGACTCACTCGTTTCCCTCGATCTCTCCATCCGCTCTCCCGCACTCTTCGACGCAAAGAAATTCGCAGAAACCGTCGCTCAACTCACAGCAGCAGTTTCAGCAAAGCCTTAACCAAAACTCCGATTTCACCATGGCAATCACACATTTGGAGCAGTCGGCTTGACTCATACGACTCCGCCCCTACCCTCCGCGCCCTATGCGAAAGCCAGCGTTCCTTTTCACCCTCTTGATCTCCGCGTTCGTGCTCGCGCCGTTACCAGCGAGCGCGCTTGATATTTTTGGCTGGAAGCCATTTGGCTCAGACGAAAAAGCCGCAAGCACAGCGCCATCCAGCACCGAAGAAGGCACTGCCGCCGAAGAACTCCGCCGGGGTGAAGCACTCGAAACCAGCGGTAACGTTGGCGATGCGGTGAAGGTTTATCGCGGCATCGTCAAAGCCAACGGCCTCACCGCAGCCGCGCCAAAAGCGCAGGCACGCATCGGTCGCATCCTCGAACGGCAGAGCAGCTACAAGGACGCATTCGCCGCTTACTCGAACTACACACTAAAGTATCCTCGCGGCGGAGAGTTCGATGTGGTGATTCAGGCGCAATTTGAAATCGCGAAGCTCTTTCTTAACGGACAAAAGAAGAAGTTGCTCGGCGTGCCGATCAGCACGGACTACGAAAAGGCGAAGGAGATGTTCGAGGAAATCGTGAAGCGCGCGCCGTTTCATAAACTCGCGCCGCTCGCGCAATTCAACGTCGGGCAGGCGCTGGAAAAAGCAGGAAAACCTACGGAGGCGATTGGCGCGTATCAGGAAGTCATCACGCGCTATCCCGGCGACGCCATCGCGGACGACGCACAATATCAAATGGGCTACGTGCAATTTCACGAGGCACAGGACGGGAGCTACGACCAGTCCGCCAAGATGAAAGCGCGAGAGTCCTTCGAAGATTTTGTGAACCGCTATCCGACCAGCGAAAAAGTCGCGCAGGCCAGGCAAAACATCCAGGCGCTCAGCGGAAGTGACGTGAAAGGCACGCTCGATGTCGCACGCTTTTACGACAAAACGAAAAACTACAAAGCTGCCGTCGTTTACTACAACGAGGTCATTCGTAATTCGCCCGGTAGCGCCGAGAGCGGTCTGGCGAAAAAGCGGATTGATGAACTGAAGAGTCTGGTCGGAGTGGACGCACTGCGCTCCGGCCCCGAGCGTGCGCAGAGCGGAGATACCGCACTCGCCCGCCGTCGCGCACAAGCACTCGTGGATGTCGCGAGCCGCCCGGATTTCAATGGCCCACCGATCAGCTATCCATATCCCACTTTGAACGGACGCCCCGCCATGCGCACAACACCGCTCGGGCCAATCGTCGAGCCAGCACTGCCCACGGGCGACCCGCTGCAAACTGCACCCGGCACACAGCCACCTGCGCCCGCAAGCGGTGATCCTCTCATTCCACCCACACTCCCGCCTCCACCCGCCGACGCCTCAAAAACCGACGCAGCACCGGCAGACGCCAACAAAACCAAAAAGCCAGAAAGCAAATGAGGTTCACATTCTCCCTCTTCCTCGCCGTCCTCACGCTCACTTTTGGCGGATGCGCCGGCTACACCGTCGGCCCGATCAAGCCCAAGCCGATGAAGAAGGTTTGCCGCATTTGCGTGAAAAATTTCAAGAACGACACACTCGAACCCCGCGTGAGTGCACTCCTCGCGAATGCCGTCATCCGCATGATGCAGCAGGACGGAACCTACGAAATCACCGACGAAGCGCACGCGGATGCGATACTTGATGGGAAACTCGAACAAATCCAACGACACCCAGCCCGCTCCCTTCGTGGCGATGTCCAGCAAACGCGCGAATACCTGCTTACTTTGCGAGCCCACTACACCGTCACTCAGACGAAAACCGGCGTGCTGCTCGACAACCGCAACATCAATTCGAGCACGAGCTTTTTCGTCAGCAGTCCCAATCTGCTCACTGCGGACTCCAATCAAGATGAACGCCAAGCGCTGCCACTCGCTGCCGAGGAACTCGCGACGCGCATTGTGAGTCTGGTCAGCGAAGGCTGGTAGGCGTCCGATGCTCTTTCTCGTCGCCACACCCATCGGCAACCTCGGTGACATCACACACCGTGCGCTGGAAGTGCTGCGCACCGTGGATATGATCGCCTGCGAAGACACGCGTCACAGCGGAAATCTGCTACGGCACTTTGACATCAAAAAGCCTCTCGTCAGTTACCACGAACACAACGAAGCGCGACGCACAGCCGAACTCATCGAGCAACTCGTGGCAGGTAAAAAGATCGCCGTCATCACCGATGCCGGTCTGCCCGGAATCAGCGACCCCGGCCATCGCCTGCTGCGTGCGTGCCAGCAGCGCGGCGTGCCATACACCATTCTGCCGGGACCAAGCGCCGTGCTCACCGCGCTCATCGGATCGGGATTTGAAGCAGACTGCTTTTTCTACGGCGGTTTTCTTCCCGTGAAAAGCGGCGGGCGTGAACGCGAACTTCGCGCAGCCGCAGAGCGGGGCGAAACTAGTGTTTTTTTTGAATCGCCACACCGCTTGGTGAAAACACTCACCGCAGCAGTCCCCCTCCTCGCAGCACGCCCCATTTGTGTCGCACGCGAATTGACAAAAACCTTCGAGGAATACCGGCGAGGTGTGGCTGCCGACTTGCTCGCGCACTACACAGCGCACCCGCCCAAGGGCGAAATCGTCATCGTCATCGCAGGCAGCGACTCGGTGGATTCTCGCGGATAGCTGGCGAACGAGCACTCGACTCCTGCGACTTTACCAGTTGCAATTCCCATCTTCGGATGATGCACCGCATTTTATTGCTCTTCGCTTTGGCGATTCTCGCCTCGTGCTCCGATCCGCGTGCTCAGGCAAAGAGCCGCCTGCAAGCTTTGGACAAACAATCGCTCCGACTTGATGCCGCAAAACTTTACAAACAAATCTACGCCGCACCGGGGCCTGATTTTCTCGCTCTCAAACAATCTCAATGGCCGGAAACTTTCAGCGCCTTAAAACCCATCAACGTCAGTTGCCATCGCGACGGATTTTCCATCGCGCTAACAGATGACTCAATCAATGAAACCGGCCTGCACATCCAGCCTCTTGGAATCACAGCCCCACCCTCCGCCAGTTCCATCCTATACGAGCGCATCGAAGACGGCATCTACTGGTATTCCCTCAAAAAGTAGCCAAACAAAAACCCCGTCCATTTACGGACGGGGCTCTTGAAAATTGTTCACTCGTTTAGTTCACAGATGCTTCTGGAACCACGTTGACGCGACGGCCAGCACGGTCGAATTGAACCCTGCCATCCACGAGTGCGAAGATCGTGTAATCCCGGCCAAGACCGACGTTCTTTCCAGGAACGAACTTCGTTCCGCGCTGGCGGATGATGATATTACCAGCGACGACGACCTCGCTGCCGAATTTTTTTACGCCGAGCCTTTTGCTGACGCTGTCGCGTCCGTTTTTGACGCTGCCTTGACCTTTCTTATGAGCCATATTGAGAGAGTTGGTTAAAAATTACGCGTTGATTTCAGTCACCTTTACTTTGGTGAGTTTCTGACGATGACCGACCGTGCGGTGATAGCCCTTACGGCGGCGATATTTGTAGGAGAGAACTTTGTCGCCTTTTGTCTGCGCGAGGATTTCTCCAACGATGGATGCGCCCTTGAGTTCGCCAGCGAGGCGGATACCGGCGCCTTCTCCGACAAGAAGGACGTCATTAAAAGTGACCTTGGTTCCGGGTTCACCTTCGAGTTTCTCGACGGTGAGCGTTTCGCCGGTGCCGACGCGGTATTGTTTACCGCCTGTTTTGAAAATTGCGTATGACATATCTATTTTTGGAAAAGGTCGCGGACGCTGCCACAGAGCCCCCGCACTGACAAGGGATTTCTCTCTCTGTGAGTATTTTTCTTTAGCCTCAGCGCTGCTGGGCCAGTTCCACGGTCGTCTCAGCACTCCTTGCGCTCTTGTTCGCCTTCTCTTCGGGTTTCACAGGAGTCTCAGTGTGCGGTGCCATTGCCACACCTTGCATGATGCGACTGCTCACGTTGGCATAGCTGCGAACCCCTGAACCCATAGTTGTGAAGTCAGTCTGCGGTGTGAAAACAGCGGAACGAGGCCCCATATAGTCGCCGAAAACATTCTCAACGCTCTCCGTGCTATGAGAGTATCGGTATGAAATGATTCCGCTCTTGGTATAATAATGCTGTGTCGGCTTCATCACCGCAACCCGCCAGTGCGAAGCTGCATTTGGATCGGCCTGAGTGTGTGGAATTGGCTGATAGAGACTTCCCACGGATGAGCGCTCCTCAATCGGCGTCTTTTCTTTAGCTTGGGCGAACTGGGCAGATATCGCGGTCAGGGCAATGGTGAATAGTAATTTGTTCATAGTTTTCATTGGTTGTCGGCAGACATAAGTGCGTTTCGGCCCTGCGTCCATTCAGAAAATCACCCGCCCAGATACGCCTCACGCACCTTCGGATTTTCACGAAGCGCGGCTGCGGTGTCTTGCAGCAGGATGCGCCCCGTCTCCAGCACGTAGCCGTAGTTGCTCACCTCCAGCGCGAGATTGGCGTTTTGCTCCACGAGTAAAATCGTCAGCTTCAACTCGCGGTTGATCGCCACGATTTGCTCGAAAATTGTTTTTGTGAGCAACGGCGCGATGCCGAGCGACGGTTCATCGAGCAACAGCAGCCTCGGCTTGCTCATCAGCGCGCGACCGATGGCGAGCATTTGCTGTTCGCCTCCGCTGAGCGTGCCCGCAGTCTGCTTCACACGTTCTTTCAAGCGCGGGAATACGCTAAATACGTAATCGAGATCCTTTGCGATGCCCGCCTTGTCTTTGCGCAAATACGCACCCATGCGCAGATTTTCGAGCACGCTGAGATTGGCAAACACCATCCGCCCCTCCGGCGATTGCGCGATTCCTCGCGCGACGATCTGGTGCGCAGGCATCCCTGCGATTTCCTCGCCATCGTAGGTAATGCGACCGCTCGTCGGCTTCACGAGCCCACTGATCGTGCGCAGCGTCGTCGTCTTCCCCGCGCCATTACCGCCCACGAGCGTGACGATGCTCCCCTGCTCCACGCGCAGTGAAATGCCGTGCAGCGCGATGATGCCGCCGTATGCGACTGAGAGTTCGTGCAACTCAAGCATCAGCCGTCTCCTTTCCCAAATATGCAGCGATCACCTTGGGATTCGCGCGGATTTCCGCAGGCGTTCCCTCGGCGATCTTGATTCCATAATCCAGCACCGCAATGCGCTCGCAGATTCCCATCACGACCTTCATGTCATGCTCCACCAGCAGCACCGCGAGGCCGAATTTTTCCTGCACGAAGCGGATCAGTTTCATCAACTCGACCTTCTCGGTTGGATTCATGCCGGCTGCGGGTTCGTCGAGCAGCAGCAGCTTTGGCTTCGTCGCGAGTGCGCGCACGATTTCCAATCGGCGCTGATCTCCGTAGGGGAGCGACCTGGCATTTTCATCGCGCTGTTCGTGGAGGCTGAAAATTTCGAGCAACTCCATGACCTGCTTTTCCACGTCGGCCTCGCCGCGCCGAAAGCCACCCATGCGAAGGAGCGCATCGCGGATGCCGTGGTGGCGGTGGACTTGGACGGCAGCGCGCACATTATCGAAAACGCTCATCGAACCAAACAGCCGGATGTTCTGGAAAGTGCGCGCGATGCCGCGCTTGGCGAGTTGGTGCGGGCGGAGGGTGCGGGTCTGGCGTCCGTGGAAAGTGATGTCGCCCTCGGTGGGCTGATAGACGCAGGTGATGAGGTTGAACGCTGTGGTTTTTCCCGCACCGTTCGGGCCGATGAGGCCGACGAGTTCGCGGTCATGGATTTGAAGATCCAATTCACCAACAGCGGTGAGTCCGCCGAAGCGAATGGTGACTTTTTTCATCTCCAGCAAAGGCGCGTTCACGATTGGTTGCCTTTCCTTTTTCCGAATCTGAAAAGCCCCTGCGGACGCAGCATCATGAGGGCGATAATGATGAGCGCAAAGACGACCATGCGCAGCGGGCCGAGCGCGCGCAGTGGCTCCTGCACGACGGTGAGCAGCACGGCGGCGGCGATGACGCCCGCTGTGTTGCCCATGCCGCCGAGGATGACCATCACGACGATGTCTATGGACTTCATGAAGTCGAAGCCGCTCGGCGAAAGCGTCGTCTTGTGGTGCGCGTAGAGGCCGCCCGCGACGCCCGCAAAAAATGCGCCGATGACGAACGCTGTGACTTTGTAGCGGACGGGATTAATGCCCATCGCGCCCGCTGCGATTTCGTCGTCATGCACGGCGAGGAAGCCGC
>JAYUIF010000119.1:0-11763 GCA_043766295.1 Spartobacteria bacterium
CGCGATGGCGAAACTTTCCGCGAACTCGCGGCACTCATCAAAGTGCGGCGTGAAATCCCCGCGCTCACCGATGGTGAGCAAAACATCCTGTGGGTGGATAGCGGCGAAACAAAAACCGACGATGGAACATTTGCCTTCGCCCGCTACATCGTGCGCGACGGCAAGCCGTGCGAAGTCGCCATCGTCGTCTTCAACGCATCCAACGACAAAGCCACGACCGGCGCCCCGAAAAATGCAATGCACCTCGTCGGCAAAGACGGCCAGCCGCTCATCCGCAAAGGCGCAAAGCTCGTCCTCCGCGCCACAGTCCCATCCGCTCTCGATGCCACGGCGAACGTCGTGTGGAAAAAAGAAATCCCCGCCGCCGAAATCACGCTGCCCGGCAAGAGCGTCGCCATTTTCACCATCGAACAGACGAAGTAACTCACGCAGGTTTGACCCGCAGACTTCTCTCGCGCAGTCTCCGCGCCGATGGATATTCGCAAAGCCCTCATCACCGCCGCAGGAAAAACCCAGCGCACACTGCCATTGCAATCCCTCGTGGATCGCGACGGCATCACCAAGACCGCACTCACGATCCTCATCGAGGAAGTTCTCCGCGCTGGCATCGAGAGCATCGGCATCATCATCTCGCCGGGAGACGCGCCCGCATTTCGCACCGCAGCGGGCACGCACGCGGAGCGGCTCACCTTCATCGAGCAGGCGCAACCGCTCGGCTACGCGCACGCCATTCACAGCGCCGCCGCGTTCACGGGCAGCGATCCATTTCTGCTGCTCGTAGGCGATCACCTTTACCTCAGCGCCACGCAGCAAGGTTGCGCCGCGCAGCTCGTCGCGCTCGCCCGCGCGGAAAAATGTGCCGTCTCCGCTGTGCAAAGCACCCACGAAAGCCAGCTCGCTTACTACGGCGCCGTCGGCGGAAAACTCGTGGACGCAGCGCGCAGACTCTACGCTGTGGATACGGTTTTGGAAAAACCCACACCCACCGAGGCCGAGCAAAAAATAGACGTGCCCGGCCTTCGTGCGGGCTACTACCTTTGCTTTTTTGGGATGCACGTCCTCACGCCCGCCGTGCATCGCATCCTCGCTGCGATGTTTGAAAAAGCGCGTGGCCGTGAGAACACCGTTCACCTCCGCTCCGCGCTCGCACAGCTCGCGCAAAGCGAACGCTATCTCGCCGCCGAACTCGACGGACGGCGCTACGACTTCGGTGTGAAATACGGCCTACTCACTGCGCAACTCGCCCTCGCCCTCGATGGTAAAGACCGCGACGAAGTGCTGCGCGGCCTCATCGAACTCCTCGCCACCAATCAACCGAGCGCGAAGTAACCATGTCCCTCGGCCTCCTCTCGCTCATCACCTCGCCCGACGCGAAAATCCGCGACCGCTCGCTCGACGATTTCGTCGCCAAGGCAACGCGCGACGAACTGCTCGCCGAATGCGCTGCGCTCGACGCCTTCCGTCGCGAATCGGACAATCTTTACCACAAAGTCCGCGCGCTATTTTTCCTCTACGCCCTCCACCGCTTCCATCTCCCCGAGCGTCTGAGCACCATTCGTCATCCGTCATCCGACATTCCACATTCCCTCATCCCCTTCCACGGTTTCGAGCACTTGCTCGCGCGCCGCTTTGAGGAAGCCATCGAAGTTTTCACCACCGCACAACGCGAACACGGCGCAAGCGATTCGCTCTGCTCCGCGCTCGCAGCGGCGTATCACCGCCTCGCATTTCAGACGCTCGCCGATCAAGTCCGGCGCAGCGTCCGCACCGTGCGCGGGAATCAATGGATGTTCCGCATGGGACACCCAAAAGACCAACCGCTGCGCTTCCGCCCCGAGCTGTTGCGCCGCGCGGATGATGGCTCATTTCCCATCCTACGCGAACGCACGCCCGTCCGCATGGACCTCACGCACAGTGCGTGGAGCGACATTTTTTTCCTCGGCATGGATTTCCCCGCTGGCGCGAAAGTGCTGAACATTTCCGTGGATCTCGGCGTGCATGGGCGCGACGCCGAGCCGCAACCGCCGGTGAGTGCGTGGCTGCGCGTGATTGACCAGCCCGTGCTGCGCCTCGTGAGCGTGGACCTCGGCGCATCGGCGGAAATTTCCTCGCTCGCAGAAGTGTTCGATTTTGCAAAAGACCACCTCGGCTTGCTAAAGGCCGCCGTTATCGCGAGCGGCATCATCCCGCCGGGCATCGAAGGCAGCGGACAGTTGCTCACCGACTTGCTCGCGCAAATGCTCGGGCCCGGTCGCGGCCTCGAACTCGTGTCGTCCGTGAACGACATTCCGAAAGGCTCCCGCCTCGCAGTGAGCACCAATTTACTCGCCGCGCTCATCGCCGCGCTCATGCGTGCGACGGGCCAGGCGGAGTCGCTCACCGGCCCGTTGGGCGAAGGTGAGCGTCGTCTCGTGCTTGCGCGCGCATTGCTCGGCGAATGGCTCGGCGGCAGCGGCGGTGGATGGCAGGACAGCGGCGGCGTGTGGCCCGGCATCAAGCTCATCGAAGGCGTCGCCGCGCTCGAAGGCGATGCCGAGTGGGGCATCTCGCGCGGGCGACTCATGCCACAGCACCACGTCTATTCACGCGAAGAAATTCCCGACAGCGCGCGGCAGGCGTTGCAGGATTCGCTCGTCGTCGTCCACGGCGGCATGGCGCAAAACGTCGGCCCGATTTTAGAAATGGTGACGGAGAAATATCTCCTCCGCTGCGCCGCCGAATGGACGGGCCGCCAGCAAGCACTCGCGCTGCTCGATGGCATCATCGCAGCACTGAAAGCCGGCGACATCAAACGCATCGGCCAACTTACCACGGAAAATTTTCGCGGCCCGATCCAGACCATCATCCCGTGGGCCTCGACGGCCTACACCGAGCGACTCATCGCGCAAGTGGAAGCAGAATTTGGCGCGGACTTTTGGGGCTTCTGGATGCTCGGCGGCATGAGCGGCGGCGGCATGGGATTCATCTTCGCGCCCGCGCGAAAAACGGAAGCGCAACAGCGACTCGGCGAGATCATGTCCACAACGAAGCGTGAACTTTCCTCCTCGCTGCCCTTCGCGATGGAGCCGGTCGTGTATGATTTCCGCATCAATGAAAACGGCACCTTCGCCGACATCATCGCGCCCGCCACGGCGCTGATGCCGAAAGGCTACTACCTCCTCCTCGCGCCACAGCTCCTTCGCATTGACCCGAAAAATCTCCCGCCCGCCCGTCGCGCCGAACTAGATCGCTTCGCCACCGCCTGCCGCACGCAGCCGGAGTTGCGCAGCGTCGTGCAGGAGCTTTTCGATTCCCTACTCCCTCGCGGACGCGATGAAAAAGCCAGCGCGCAAACACTCGACGATCTCCTCGCTGCCAACGGTTTTGATCGCGATGCACACGAGCAAATCCGCGCCGACCTGCGCGCAGCTCGCATCGGCCTCGCGCAAAACCGTCTCCCCGCAAACACCGTCATCGAAGACGTGCAGCCCGGCGACGTAAGCGACTGCACCGCCAGCGAAGCGCCAAGCGCAGGCGGAACGCCAAGCGGGAGTGGGACAGGCATCCCGCCTGTCGTGGTGGGACAGGCGTCCCGCCTGTCCCGAGCGACGCCCCCCCCGCCCTTCGTCCCCTTCACCAAAGACACCCCAGAATCCAACACCAACCGCCACCTCCCACATTGGGAGCAACCCGACGCCACCTACTTCGTCACCTTCCGCCTCGCCGATTCGCTCCCGCTCCCCATCGTCAAACGCCTGCGCGCAGAATTGCAAATCTGGCTCAAACACAACCCGCGTCCGTGGACTGGCGCGCAGCGAGCCGAATACTACGAACGCTTTCACGAAAGTCTCGAAACCCACTTGGATCAAGGCATCGGCAGTTGCGTGCTCGCTGAAAGCAGCGCCGCCGAGATCGTCGAGACATCACTCCATCATTTCGACAGCGAGCGATACTGGCTCGGCAGCTATGTCGTGATGCCGAATCACGTCCATGTCGTCGTCCGCCCGTGCGCGGGACATTCGCTTGCGGACATTTTGCACTCGTGGAAATCGTTCACAGCGCACGCCATCAACAAGGCGCGCGGCGAGGAAGGCAGGGTTTGGCAGGATGAAAGTTTCGACCACATCGTGCGGCATGAAGATGAGTGGAAACAGATTGATCGTTACATCGCGGAGAATCCGGTGAAGGCGCGATTGAGCGCAGGGCAGTTTCGTTTGGGGTGTGGGAGCGCGGGAACGGCAGGCGGGACGCCTGTCGCACTCCGACAGGCGGGACGCCTGTCCCACTCCCGTGGGCTCGCTTCGCTCGCGGCGGGTGAGGTCGCCGTCGTCACGCTTGCGGCAGGCTCGGCGAGCCGTTGGACACAGGGCGCGGGCGTGGTGAAGTCGCTGCATCCCTTTTGCAAACTCGACGGCAAACACCGCACGTTCCTCGAAGTCCACCTCGCCAAATCGCGCGCGACCTCGCGGCTTGCGGGCGCGGAGGTGCCGCACATTTTCACCACGAGCTACCTCACGCACGAGCCGCTCGCCACTTTCCTCGCGGCGCAGAAAAACTACGGCTACCCCGGCCCCGTGCTGCTCAGCAAAGGCGCGAGCATCGGCTTGCGGCTCGTCCCCACCGCGCGCGATTTGCGTTTTGCGTGGGAGGAAATGCCGCAACAGACGCTCGACGAGCAGCAGCAGAAAGTTCGCGATTCCCTGCGCGCCGCGCTCATCGGCTGGGCGGAGAAAACCGGCGAAGCCAGCGACTACCGCGACAACCTCCCGCTGCAATGCCTCCACCCCATCGGCCACTTCTACGAACTGCCGAATCTCCTCCGCAACGGCACCCTCTCCGCGCTCCTCCGCGAGCGCCCGCAGCTCAAGACGCTGCTGCTGCACAACATTGACACCACCGGCGCGAACCTCGACCCAGCCTTGCTCGGCGAGCATTTGGAAAGCGGGGCGGCGCTCAGCTTTGAAGTCATCACGCGACGTCTCGATGACCGTGGTGGCGGTCTCGCACGAGTGGATGGACGCCCGCGTCTCGTCGAAGGACTCGCGATGCCGCGCGAGGAAATCGAATTTGATCTCAGCTATTACAACACGATGACGACGTGGGTGGACATAGACCGCTGGCTCGCCGCGATGCAGCTCACACGCGAGGACGTGCTACGGAGTAGGACAGACGTCCCGTCTGTCGGAGTGGGACAGGCGTCCCGCCTGTCCGACGCACAGGAAAAAATCGCCGCCGCCATCCGCGCGCTTGCCGCCAAAGTCCCCACCTACATCACGCTCAAAGAAGTAAAAAAGCGCTGGGGGCACGGACAGGAGGACATCTTCCCCGTCGCACAATTCGAGAAACTTTGGAGCGACCTCACTGCGCTGCCGGAAATCGAAAGCCGCTACCTCGTCGTCCCACGCGCACGCGGCCAGCAGCTCAAGGAACAGGCCCAGCTCGATGGCTGGCTCCGCGACGGCTCGGCGCACTACGTCAAGCAACTCTGCGCTTTCGCGTAGGTCAGCGCTCGAGTTTCAGCGGCTTCACCGGCGTGCCATCCGACCATGCGCCCATGTCCGTTGCGGGCGTGTAGTCTTTGCCGGAAAATGCGGCGGCGCACTGCTCGTCGAACAGCCTCCAATAGCCGAACCAATCGAGCGCGTTCGTGGAAAACCGATCCGCTGCGAGCGGTGCGAGGTGATTCGCCCGCAGTTCGGGCACGCCATGTTCGTCGCTCTGCACGGTGACGAAAGTGCGGTCTTTTACCTTCGCTGTTCGCGACCAGATTCGGCGCGCGGAAGTTTCTCCGACGAATGCGTCCGACTCGCCAACTACGACGAGCAAGTGGGTCGTGACGGCGATGGTCGAGGCATCATCGAGTGGCACGATTTGGATGCCGTCCTTCGGTCCCTGCCCCGGATGCACGATCATCACTGCGGATGGCTGGGGTAAATTTTCCTCCTTCGCACGCGCGGAAAAATTCGCCGCACCCACGCCGCCCGCCGAATGTCCGACGATGGCGAGACGTTTGAGATCGGGCGTGACGTGGCCTTTTTGCGCCAGCACTTCCAGCGAATCGCGGACGGACTTCACGACGTTATCGTGATACTCCGCCGGTGGCGTCACGAGGTTTTCCTGGTAGCGCGGATAGACGACGATGTTACCGCGACGAACGAGATGTTCGATCCATGCGCGATATGGTTCGGGCGACATCGCGCTGTAGCCGTGCAGGAAAATAATGAGCGGTGCATTTTTTGGCTGCGGCTGCTGCGGCTCGAACAACCAATACTGCGTGCCCTTTTCGCCGTGCTCGGTCTCGCGCACATTCGCGTGTGCGTAGTCCGCGCCACCGGGGCCGGACTTTGGTTGCTGCGGCTGGCGCGTTGCGGCGCAGGCGAACGATGTCGCGAGGAAGAATATGGCGAACGTGCGTTGGAGCATGGTGCTTTTAACTTGGGAGAAAGTGCGAAGTTCCCGATGAAAGTCGAAGCTGCTCTGTGCGCTGCGCGGGACGGCTTGCTTGCGGCGTGTTTCCTGTAAACAGTCGCGCATGTTTAAACGCTCTTCCGCAAGCCCGATTTCCGTCGTCACCGGAGCCGCAGGTTTTCTTGGCTCGCATCTCACTGACCGTCTGCTTGCGGAGGGTCATCGCGTTATCGGGATAGACAATTTCATCACCGGCAACGTCGCGAACATCGAACATCTCGCGGGCAACGAGCGCTTCCGTTTTATCAAGCACGACGTGTCGAACTTCATTTTCCTGCCCGACGATGTGGACTGCGTATTTCATTTCGCATCGCCCGCGTCGCCGATTGATTACCTCGAATATCCGATCCAGACGCTCAAGGTCGGCTCGCTCGGAACGCACAATACGCTCGGTCTCGCGAAGGACAAAAAGGCGCGCTACCTCATCGCGAGCACGAGCGAGTGCTACGGCGATCCGCTGGAGCATCCGCAAAAGGAAAGTTATTGGGGCAATGTGAATCCGGTCGGCCCGCGCGGTTGTTACGACGAGGCGAAACGCTTTTCCGAGGCGATGACGATGGCCTACCACCGGGCGCATGGCGTGGACACGAAGATCGTCCGCATTTTCAACACCTACGGCCCCCGGATGCGGCTGCGCGATGGGCGCGTGGTGCCGGCTTTCATCGGCCAGGCGCTCACGGGGAAGCCGCTCACGATTTTTGGCGATGGCTCGCAGACGCGCTCATTCTGCTATTGCTCGGATTTGATTGATGGGATTTTCCGCCTGTCGCAGTCGGACTTTCATGAGCCGGTGAATATCGGCAACCCGCGCGAGATGACGATCCGCGAGTTCGGCGAGCACATCATCAAATTCACGGGGGCGTCCTCGAAACTCGACTTCCACCCGCTGCCCCAAGACGACCCGAAAGTGCGCCGCCCGGACATTACGCGGGCGAAGTCGCTTCTGGGCTGGGAGCCGCGCGTGCCGTTCGAGGATGGGATTGTGAAAACCATCGAGTTTTTCAGGGGCCGCGTCGCCGCTGGGGATTTGGTGGCTTAAATTCACGGCTTTTCGCGATGCGAACAGAGAGAAATCCTGAGTCAGACAATCTGTTCATGGAGCCAATCTTTAGTTGCAGCACGGGGTTTGCTGATAAACCTTAAACCACCGATAAACCAGCTTCTCACCCATATGCCGAATCCCATCTCCCATCCCAAAAAAACCATGCGCTTCGTCCGATATTTCCTAGTCAGTTTGGCGCTGTTGCTTGCGGCACCGACTTGGGCAGATGTCGTGATTACCGAGTTCGTGGCCTCCAATCAGACGGGTCTGCTCGATGAAGACGGTGCGACCTCGGATTGGATTGAGCTTTATAACGATGGCACTACCCCCGTGAACCTCTCGGGCTGGCGTCTTACGGACGACAGCGCAGATCTCTTCAAGTGGACTTTCCCCGCCGTCACCATCGAGCCGAAGGGTTTTCTCATCGTTTTTGCCTCCAATAAAAACCGCATCGTCCCGACTGCGCCGCTGCATACCAATTTCAAACTCAGCAACAGTGGTGGCTATCTCGCACTCGTGCGACCGGACACCACGTTTTCAACCGTCTTCAACGCCTACCCTGCGCAATACGACGACAAGCCCTACGGTTTTTCCCAGACGGTGACGACGACCCAACTCCTCTCGCCGAGCAGCGCAGTGAAATTTCTCATCCCCACCAGCGCGACGCCGGACGATGCGACTTGGACGGCGCGCACTTTTAATGACGCAAGCTGGACGAGCGCGACGGCGGGCGTGGGCTTCGACTCTACCAGCGTGAGCGGATACGCGACACTCATCGGAGCGAGTGGAAATTGCCAGACGGCGATGATGAACAACACCGCCTCGGCCTACGCCCGGTTTGCTTTCAACGTCACGACGCCCGCGTCGGTCACTTCGCTGACCATGCCGATCAAATACGACGACGGCTTTGTCGCCTACCTCAACGGCACGGAAGTCGCCCGCCGCAACGCCCCGGCTGGCACCCCGACCAACACCTCCGCCGCCACGGCAAACCACGTCGCTGTGCAGGCGAAAATTTACGAGAGCATTGACCTTACTCCTTACGTCGGCCTGCTCGTTCCATCGAGCACCGGCTCGAACATTCTCGCCATCCACGGCCTCAATGAAACCGCCGCCAGCACCGACTTTCTCATCCGGCCGGAACTGGACCAATACTCCGTCACCATCGGCACCACGGCGGGATATTATACGACAGCGACACCGGGGGCTTTCAACACCTCGGCGATCTACAACAAAGTGGCCCCCGTCATCATCAACATTGGCCGCGGCATCTACACCACGGCCCAGAGCGTCACGCTGAGTTGCAGCACTTCGGGCTCGACGATCCGCTACACCTACGATGGCTCATCGCCCTTCCAACTCAGCATCGCGGGCGTGGTTCTCCGCGATGGAAATGGGGACGCCATCCCTTCGCCCACCAGTGGCATCTATTCCGGCGCGCTCACCATCAACTCCACAACAATCCTGCGCTACGCCGCTTTCAAAGCCGGCTCCGACCCGAGCGATTCAGTCACGCAGACTTACCTCTTCCTCAGCGACGTCATCACGCAGTCCCTCTCCACTTCGGGCAGCGGTGCGGCTCCCGTAATCACCAATCCGCCCGGATCCTCTCCCACCACCACCGCATGGCCCAGCAGCGCGAGCAGCGGCCAGACACTCGACTACGGGATGGACCCGAATGTCACCACCGCCCCAGCTTACAGCGGCACCATCATCAACGACATGAAGTCGCTCTCCAGCGTCTCCATCGTCACCGATGTCCCATTCCTCTTCGGCAACTCCACGGGCATCTACGTCAACCCCAGCGGCGACACCTTCGCATGGGAGCGCGCAGCCTCCATCGAACTGATCAACGCCAACGGCACCAGTGAATTTCAAGCAAACTGCGGCCTCCGCCTGCGCGGCGGCTACAGCCGCAGCACTGGGAATCCGAAACATGCTTTTCGCATCTTATTCGACAACACCTACGGCCCGTCATCTTTGAAATATGCCCTCTTCGGCAGCGATCCGACTGCGGTAACAGACTTCCAAAAATTCGACCTGCGTTGTGCGGAAAATTATTCGTGGTCGTTTGCGGGCGATGGAACGAATGGCATCTTCATTCGTGATATTTACAATCGTCAGACTCAACTGGACATGGGGCAACCCAGCAGCCACACGGCTTCCTATCAGCTTTACCTCAACGGGCAGTATTGGGGCCTCTATAATGTGGACGAACGCCCCGAAGCTAATTTCGGAGCCTCCTATTTCGGCGGCAACTCAAATGATTACGACACCATCAAAGTAAATCCCCAAGCTGGCTACACCATTTATGCGACCGATGGCAACGAGATCGCTTGGACCAGCCTCTGGTCTCAAGCCGATAGCGGCCTCTCCGCAAGCAATACCGAAATCGTCAACAACACGAACTACCAAAAAATCATCGGTAACAATCCCGACGGCACCCCCAACGCGACCTACCCCGTTCTCGTGGATCCGCTGAACCTCATTGACTACTGCATCTGCATTTACTGGGGCGGCAATCTCGATGCGGCGATCTCTAATTTCCTAGGCAACGCCTCCCCCAATAACTGGTTTGGTATCCGGGATCGCACCGGTGCTCACGGCGGCTTCCGCTTCGTTCTGCACGACTCGGAACACACGCTCTTAAATGTGAACGAAAACCGCACCGGCCCGTGGCCTGCCGGAAGCACTGCGAGCCAAGGAGCCGGTGCCTACTCCAAATCCAACCCTCAATATATTTTCCAACAGCTCGTTAAATCGCAGCAGTTCAGGATGCTCTTTGCGGATCGTGTTTATAAACACTTCGCCAACGGCGGCGCACTCACTCCGACTGTAGCTCTGGCTCGTTTCAATGCTCTGACAACTTTGATCGATCGCGCAGTGGTCGGTGAATCCGCACGTTGGGGAAACTCCAAGACCAACCCCTCGCTCACTCACGACGGAAACTGGGTTCCCGCGACAAATAACGTGCGGAACAATTTTCTCCCCAACCGCACCGCCAACGTCCTCGCTCAATTTCGCAATCAGGGTTGGTATCCCGGCACCACTGGCAGCCCCATTGATCCGCCGCTTTGGAGCCAGCGCGGGGGCACGATCAATACCGGCAGCACTGTCACGCTATCCTTCCCAGCCGGCCAGTCGGGAACCATCTACTACACGATAGATGGCTCCGATCCCCGCTCCTACAACAGCACCACCGGCACCGACGGCATCGCCGGCACCGCCCTCGTTTATTCCGTCCCCATCACCATCCCCAATTCGCGCACCATCCGCACCCGCGTCAGAAACGCCACCACATGGAGCACCATTGACGAAGCCACCTTCTACACCCCGCAGGATTTCACCAAACTCGTCGTCACCGAAATCAACTACAACCCGCCTTCATTCGGTGCCATTGCAGGGGACGAGTTTGAATTTCTCGAACTCAAAAATATCGGCACGGCCAACCTCGATCTCGGCGGACTGCATTTCACCGACGGCATCGTTTACACTTTCCCAAATGGCACCTTCCTCGCGCCGGGCGGTTTTAGTGTATTGGTGCGGGATGCGACGGTGGGGCAGACGAATTTTCACACGCGCTATCCCGGGGTGACGGTGAGTGGAGTTTACACCGGCAAACTCAACAACGGAGGCGAGACCATCGCCCTCACCGCTCCCACGGGGGGCATTGTTTTCTCATTCACCTTCAGCAATTCACTGCCGTGGCCTGTTTCGGCGGATAATAATGGGTTCACGGCTGTCCCAAAGTTCACCATTTACAACTCCGACAACGGCGCGAACTGGCGGGGTAGCGCCAATATTTTCGGCTCTCCTGGCACGGATGATCCGGCGGTGACGACCAGCGTCGTCATCAATGAAATCCTCACCAATTCGCAAACGCCGTTCAAGGACACCATCGAACTTTTCAACCCCACCAATGCCAGCGTGGACGTCGGCTATTGGTGGCTCACTGATGATCCGAACGTTCCAAAAAAATACCGCATCCCAGCGAACACGGTGATCCCATCGGGCGGCTATGTGTTCTTTGATGAAACAAACTTCAACACCACGCCGGGCGTCGCCCCGAGCTTCGCGCTCAATTCCGCAGGCGATGATGTGTATCTTTTCTCCGGCGATGCCGCTGGAAATCTCACCGGCTACAGCCACGGCTTTGCCTTCGCGGGAGCAGAACTGAATGTGTCCTTCGGGCGCATCGTCACCAGCGCGGGCGATGAGTATTTTCCACGCCAGATCAGTCGCACGTTTACCTCCGTAAACAGCGGCCCGCTCGT
>JAYUIF010000120.1:0-11737 GCA_043766295.1 Spartobacteria bacterium
GCGGCTCGACGCCGCTTTTGGCTCGCGCGTGCGTGCGGGAAACGAACGTCGCGAGACATATCGCGCACGATGAGGCGGGATGTTTACCCTCTGTCTCCGAGCGAAGGGAAAGCGGCGTCGAGCCGCCGCACTCCAAAGGCTGTCGCCACACTCAACCGGCCTTCCCCTTTGTGAACTCCGTGTCCTCCGTGCGAGGCGACCGCGCTAGCCGCTGCCCGCCACTCGTCACCCAGTCTGCATCGCACTTTTTTTCGCCTGATGAACGTTCGTGGTTGATTCGCGTTTCGTGATTCGCCATTCGCCTTTCATGCTGGGCACGTTGCTAGGGCCGGAAATCAAGGAGATGATTGCGCGCCGCGATTTCGCGGGGCTGCGCGAGACGTTTGCCGATTTCCCTCCGGCGGAGGCGGGCGAGGTGATCGCGGAATTACCGGAGGATGAGCGCGTGGTGTTGTTCCGTATTTTGCCGCACGCGCTGGCGGCGGATGTTTTCGAGTATCTCGATAGCGATGCGCAGGCGGCGCTTTTGAAAGCGATGGGCACGGCGCAGGCGGCGAATATTTTGAACGAAATGTCGCCCGACGATCGGACGGCGCTGCTCGAGGAATTGCCGGGCGCTGCGGTGGTGCAGTTGTTGCAGCTTCTTTCGCCGGAGGAAAAAAAAATCGCACAGGCGCTGCTCAATTATCCCGAGGGCAGCGTGGGGCGTTTGATGACGCCGGACTTTGTCTCCGTGCGCGATGACTGGACGATCCAGCGTGTGCTCGATCACATCCGCGCGAATGGCCGCGACTCGGAAACGCTGAACGTGATCTACGTGACGGATGAACATGGGCGGCTGATTGACGACGTGCGCATCCGCGAATTTCTGCTGCGTCCGGCGGACACGCTCGTGCGCGACATTCACGACAGCAGCTTCATCGCGCTCAAGGCCACCGACCCCGGCGAGACGGCGCTGGAGACTTTCAAAAAATACGACCGCAACACGCTCCCCGTCACCGACAGCGAGCACAAGCTGCTCGGCATCGTGACGATTGACGACATGCTCGACGTGCAGGAGGAGCAGACGACCGAGGAGATTCAAAAACTCGGCGGCACCGAGGCGTTGAGCGAGCCCTACATGGAAACGCCGCTGTGGGAATTGGTGAAGAAGCGCGCGGTGTGGCTCGTCGTGTTGTTCCTTGGCGAAATGCTCACGACGACCGTGATGGTCGGCTTCCAAGTGCAGTTGGAAAAAGCCGTGGTGCTCACATTTTTCCTCCCGCTCATCATGTCGGCTGGCGGCAACTCCGGCTCGCAGGCCAGCACGCTCATCATCCGCGCCATGTCGCTCGGCGAAGTGCGGCTGCGCGATTGGTGGCGCGTGATGAAAAAGGAAATCGCATCGGGCCTCATCCTCGGCGGCATCCTCGCGGTGATTGGTTTTCTACGCATCGTGATGTGGGTGCAGCTTTCCATCCACGTCTTCCACAGCGCAAATCCCTACGGCGCTTACTACGCGTGGGTCGGCCTCGCGGTGGCCATCGCCGTGCTCGGCGTGGTGCTGTGGGGGACGATCAGCGGCTCGATGCTGCCGCTCATTTTAAAAAGACTCGGCCTCGATCCGGCGACATCCTCCGCGCCTTTCGTCGCGACGCTCGTGGATGTGACGGGGCTGATCATTTATTTCTACGCCGCCACGCTCATCCTCGCCGGGAAGGTGCTGTGATCTTTCCCTCTTGCAGCGAAGGGCGCTGGCGCTGACTGTTCCCGCACTATGGAAAAACCAATCATCACCGCCTGGCTGAAAACATCGTGTGGCTGGAGCAATGGCGTCCGCGCCGTGCTCAAGAAATACGACCTCGCATACGAGGAAAAAGACATCATCAAAAATCCCGCCTTCCGCTGGGAGATGGAACAAAAAAGCGGGCAGGACAAACAGCCCACACTCGAAATCAACGGCACGA
Organism: Spartobacteria bacterium; assembly: GCA_043766295.1. Classification (GTDB taxonomy): domain Bacteria; phylum Verrucomicrobiota; class Verrucomicrobiia; order Chthoniobacterales; family Chthoniobacteraceae; genus SXWH01. The sequence continues at coordinate 1,947 of JAYUIF010000120.1, forward strand.
TGCTCCCCGATATTTCCGGCGAGGAACTCGAAGCGTGGATCCTACAAAACAGCATCGTGAATCCGAACGATGCACCCGTGAACGTCCCGCTCAACAGCGCGTGCACCGACGAGCAGCACGAAGCGATGCGCAGCGGCACGCCACTGCAATTCAAGTAATCCACGGCGACCATCGGAATTTTTCGCAAGCCGCGCCTTCCCCACGGCGCGGCTTTGCTTTACCCGTGACGCCACATTTTTCCGCAACGTGAAACCATTCATCAAACCCAAATCCGCGACCCCCGAGCCCAGCGCGCCGAAAGTCACGCCCAACGAACTGACCATCCTCACCGTCGCCTCCGGCATCGCCGATGCGGAGGAGCGCGCCACGTATTTGGATCGCGTCTGCGCCGGCGACACCGCACTGCGTGCACGCATCAACGAGCGCCTCGCCGCACGCAGCGCATCCCCCGCCACCACCGAGCACGCCGAACTCGTCCGCACCGTCTCTGCGCACGCACCTACAAACACCGTCGCCATCGTCCCCATGTCCGGCATGACGCTCAGCCCCACGCTAGGCGCAACGCGACAGAGCCCGTTCCCGTGGGCGCTCGCCACGTTGCTCGCCGCCGCCGTCGGCGCACTCGCTGTTTTTTTTGTAAATGAAAAAGCCGCTCGCATGACCGCCGAGATCACCGCCCGCGACGCGACGCACGATAAGACCACCGCCGAGCACGAGCGCGAAGAAGCGCAGACTAAATCATTCGAGGCCCGCACCATCGCAGAACGCACCGATCAAAAGCGCAGCGAAGCCGAACGCCAGCGCGACGACGCGGAGAAACAAAAAAACGCCGCACTTTCCGCCGCAGAAAAAAGCCGTGCCGAAACCGAGCAACTTCGCATCACTACCAAAGCCGCGCAGACCACAGCCGAAACCCTGCTCGCAAAATCCGCCGAAGCGCAGAAGGCCGCCGCCATCGCCCACGCCGACACGCTCGCAAAATTCGCAGCCGCACTCATCGAAGAAAGCCGCCACGCCGAAGCCGAGCCCGCCGCGCGCCAGTGCGTCGAATTACGCACCGCACAAAACGCCGACGCGTGGGCCGTCTTGGAAGCCCACTATCTCCTCGGTGCAGCGCTGATGGGCCGAGGCAACGTCAGCGAAGCCGAACGCGAACTGCTCGCCACCGCCCAAGGCATGGAGCCACTCGCCGCGCAAGCCGACCCCGCCAACCGCACGCGCTACATCGCCGCAGTGAAAAAACTTTCCCAACTCTACAGCGCCACTGGCCGCAAACGCGAAGCCTCCGAGTGGCGCCACAAACTCGACGCCCTGCCTCGCTGATACGATTTCACTATCTGATTACGGAAGATCCGTCGCGCCCATGAGGAAGCGGTCGCATTCGCGGGCGGCTCCCCGGCCTTCGTTGAAAGCCCAGACGACCAGCGATTGGCCGCGGCGGCAGTCGCCGGCGGCAAAAACTTTCGGGATGTTCGTCGTGTATTTTTCGTGCTCGGCTTTGGCGTTGGTGCGCGGGTCGCGATCGATTTTCAGCGCGTCGAGCAAGGGCTGCTCGGGGCCGAGAAAGCCCATGGCGAGGAGGACGAGTTCGCATTTTACCACGCGCTCGGTGCCGGGGACATCGACGGGGGTGAACTGGCCTTTGTCGTTTTTCTCCCACTTGATTTCGACGAGGTGGACGGCGCTGACATTGCCGGCGGCGTCGGTGTCGAATTTCTTCGCGGTGGTGACATAGACGCGCGGGTCGGCGCCGAATTTTGCGGCGGCTTCTTCCTGGCCGTAGTCCATTTTGTAGGTTTTGGGCCATTCGGGCCATGGATTGTCCTTGGCGCGTTCGAGCGGAGGCTTTGGCAAAATTTCGACCTGCGTGACAGTTGTGCATCCGTGGCGCATGGATGTGCCCACGCAGTCGGTGCCGGTGTCACCGCCGCCGATGATGACGACGTTTTTGCCCTTCGCGGTGATGGGCGGTTCGGTGCCGTCGAGAAGCGCTTTGGTGTTGGAATGGAGGAATTCCATGGCGAAGTAGATGCCTTTGCTGTTGCGGCCTTCGATGGGGAGATCGCGCGGCTTGGTCGCGCCGGTGCAGAGGACGACGGCGTCGAAGTCGGTCGTGAGCTCCTGTGCGGTGATGTCTTTGCCGATCTCGGTGTTGCAGCGGAACGTGACGCCTTCGCGCTCGAGCAGGCCGATACGGCGGAGGACGACCTGGTTTTTATCGAGCTTCATGTTGGGGATGCCATACATGAGCAGCCCGCCCGGGCGGTCGGCACGCTCGAAGACGGTGACCCAGTGGCCGGCTTTGTTGATCTGCGCGGCGGCGGAAAGTCCAGCGGGGCCACTGCCGATGATGGCAACTTTTTTTCCGGTGCGCTTCGCCGGCGGTTCGGGTGTCACCCAGCCTTCGTCCCATCCTTTATCAATGATGGAGACCTCGATGTTTTTGATGGTCACCGGCGGCTCGTTCATGCCGAGCACACACGAGCCTTCGCACGGCGCGGGGCAGACGCGGCCGGTGAACTCCGGGAAGTTATTCGTCTTGTGCAGGCGGTCGAGCGCCTCCTTCCACAGGCCGCGATAAATGAGGTCGTTCCACTCGGGGATGAGGTTGTTGATCGGGCATCCGCTGGCCATGCCGCTGATGAGCGTGCCATTGTGGCAAAACGGAATGCCGCAATCCATGCAACGCGCGCCTTGCTGCTTGAGCTTCGGCTCGTCCATGTGCTCGTGAAATTCGTTCCAGTCGTTGATGCGTGCGATGGCGCTGCGGTCGAGCGGAAGTTCGCGCGCGAATTCGAGGAAGCCTGTTGGTTTGCCCATAGTTGTCGGTAGTTAGTTGTTTAAAGTTGCGTGCCCTCGTCGTCGGTAGGCTCGGTGTAGTTGAAAACGATGCGTTTATACTGAAGGCTGGCTGCTCCGAAGTTCAGGAGCATAGCGCGATTGTGTCCAGTAGCTTTGAGATAGTTGAGAACTTGAGAGTCTTCTTTGCTGGTGAGGTCGTCGAGGGCTTTGAGTTCTACGATGATTCCGTCAAAGCAGATGAAGTCGGCGCGGTATCCGCAGGCGAGTTTCTTGCCTTTGTATGAAACCGGGATTTCCACTTCTCTACAATACGGGATTCCGTGTGCGACTAGCTCGTGCTCGAAGGCTTCCTGATAGACTTGCTCAAGAAATCCGGGGCCGAGAACTCGGTGGACTTCCATCCCTACTCCGATGATTGCATAGGTCTGTGGGTCGCGTTTCATAGATTGGTGAGATGAGGTTTTGTCCGCAGATTTCGCAGATTTCGCAGATTTTTCGATGCGGACGCAGTGAGTGATTCGCATGAGCTATTTTTCGGAACCCTTGGCGTTCTTTCTGGGAAAGACGCGGAAGTCGGACTCGCTTGTATGTAAATCTGCGGAATCTGCGGAATCTGCGGACAAAATACCGTGCGGTTCTTGTGAGTTTTTAAGGACATCTATGCAGCGTCTATTTTGACCAGATGCGGATTTAGGTTGAGGTCCACTCCAGCGATAACCGGCATCGGGTGTCCGAATTGTATGCCAAACAAAACCCACGACTCAAACACACTCGCCAGTTCCTCCCGAGTTTCCTCCACGGTCGCGCCATCGGCCCAGCAGCCTCGGGCGGATGGGATGGTGCCGAAATAGCGCCCATTTTCCATCAACTCGAAGCGGGCTTCGCTCATCGCGGTCTGAAAATACTCGGTGAGAATCCCCATTGCTTCTGCGGGCTACCCGCCGCCCACGCGGGTTGCGTCCTTCGAGTTCGCCTCGAATGCTGCGTTCAGCGCGTCGTCGCCTGTCAGTCCGGCGGCCTGCGCTTTTTTGATTTCTTGCAGCACGCGTTTGTAGTCTTTCGGCATCACTTTCACGAACTTCGCGCGCTTGGTTTCCCAATCGGCAAGGATTGATGCGGCGCGGGTGCTCTTGGTGTTGATGGCGTGTTCTTCGATTAAGCCTTTGAGCGTGGCGGTGTCTTCGTCGTCGAGTTGCTCGAGTGCGACCATCTGCTGATTGCATTTCTTCGGAAAATCCCCGCGCTCATCGAGCACGTAGGCCACGCCGCCGCTCATGCCTGCGGCAAAATTGCGACCCGTCGCGCCGAGGATGACTACGGTGCCGCCTGTCATGTATTCGCAGCCGTGGTCGCCCACGCCTTCGACGACTGCGGTGACGCCCGAGTTGCGGACGCCAAATCGTTCGCCAGCCATTCCACGGATGAACGCTTCACCATCCGTCGCTCCGTAAAATGCGACGTTTCCGATGATGATATTTTCCTCCGCGACGAACGTCGAAGCGGCTGGCGGATAAAGGATGAGCCGTGCGCCCGAGAGTCCTTTGCCGAAGTAATCGTTCGCGTCGCCTTCGAGCGTGAAGGTCATTCCCTTCGGCATAAATGCGCCGAAACTCTGCCCCGCACTGCCCTCGAATTTGATCTGAATCGTGTCCTCCGGCAGTCCGGCGGCTCCGTATTTTTTCGTCACTTCGTTGCCGGTGATCGTGCCGACGACGCGGTTGACGTTGCGGACTTTCAGCGTCGCTTTCACTTTCTCGCCGCGCTCGATTGCGGGTTTGCAAATGTCGAGCAGCGTCGTGAGGTCCATGCCTTTTTCGAGTCCGTGATCCTGCTTGAGCGTGCAGTAGCGCCCGACTTCCGGGCCGACTTCCGGCTGGTAAAGCACGGAGCTGAAATCGAGTCCCTTGGCCTTCCAATGCTCGACGGCCTGCTTGGGCTCCAGAAATTCCGTGCGGCCCACCATTTCGGTGAGCGTGCGGAAGCCGAGTTGCGCCATGAGTTCGCGCACTTCCTGCGCGATGAACTTCATGAAATTGACCACGTGCGCCGGGTCGCCGGTGAACTTTTTGCGCAGCACCGGGTCTTGCGTGGCGACGCCGACGGGGCATGTATTCAGATGGCAAACGCGCATCATGATGCAGCCGAGCGCGACGAGCGGCGCGGTGGCAAAACCAAATTCTTCAGCGCCAAGCAACGCGGCCACGACGACATCGCGGCCTGTTTTGAGCTGGCCGTCCGTCTCCACGACGATGCGCGAACGGAGATTGTTCAGCACGAGCGTCTGGTGCGTTTCGGCGAGACCGAGTTCCCACGGAATGCCCGCGTGTTTGATGGATCCCTGCGGCGAAGCGCCCGTGCCGCCATCGTAGCCCGAGATGAGCACGACATCCGCGTGCGCCTTGGAAACGCCCGCCGCCACAGTGCCCACGCCGACTTCCGAGACGAGCTTCACGCTGATACGCGCCGCGCGATTCGAGTTTTTCAAATCGTGGATCAACTCCGCGAGATCCTCGATGCTGTAAATATCATGGTGCGGCGGCGGCGAGATGAGTCCCACGCCGGGCGTGCTGTGCCGCACTTTCGCGACCCACGGATAAACTTTCGAGCCGGGGAGCTGTCCGCCTTCGCCGGGCTTCGCGCCCTGCGCCATCTTGATCTGAATTTCCTTCGCGCTTGTCAGGTAAAGACTCGTCACGCCGAAACGTCCGCTCGCCACCTGCTTGATCGCGCTGTTCTTCGAATCGCCTTCCGCATTCGTCCAAGTGAAACGCTCGGGGTCTTCGCCACCTTCGCCGGTGTTCGATTTTCCGCCGATGCGATTCATCGCGATGGCGAGTGCTTCGTGCGCTTCGCTGGAGATCGAGCCGTAGCTCATCGCTCCCGATTTGAATCGCGTGAGGATGCTCTCGATGCTCTCGACCTCCTCGATTGGAATCGCTTTTCCGCCTTTGAAATCGAGCAGCCCGCGCAGCGTGCACCACTTCTTGTTCTGCTCGTTCACCTCGGCGGAGTATTGCTTGAAAATCGTATAGCTCCCCTGCCGCACCGACGCTTGCAGCTTGTGCACTGTCGTCGGATTAAAGAGATGCTCTTCGCCATCTTTGCGCCATTGGTAATTACCGCCGACCTCCAACGTGTGGCTGATCGCCGCGCTCTTCGGGAACGCGTGACGGTGGCGCATCGCGACTTCCTCCGCAATTTGATCCAGGCCAATTCCCTCGATGCGCGACGATGTCCACGTAAAGTATTCCTCCACCACCGCGCTGCTGAGTCCCACTGCCTCGAAAATCTGCGCGCCGCGATACGACTGCACGGTGCTGATTCCCATCTTCGACGCCACTTTCACGACGCCTTTGATCGCCGCCTTTGCAAAATTTTTGCACGCCGTTTTGTGATCAACTCCGACAAGCAATCCCTGCCGGATCATGTCGTCCAAAGTCTCGAATGCGAGATACGGATTCACCGCGCCGATGCCGTAGCCGATGAGCAGCGCAAAGTGATGCACCTCGCGCGGCTCGCCCGATTCCAGCACGAGGCCGACCTTCGTGCGGGTGCCTTCGCGGATGAGGTGATGATGCAGCCCGCTCGTCGCCAGCAACGATGGAATCGGTGCAAACTCCGCGTCCACTCCGCGGTCGCTGATGATGATAATGTTCACGCCGTCCTCCACAGCCTTCGACGCCTTCGCGCACACTTCCGTCATCACCTTGCGCAGCGCTGCAGCACCACCGGAGACGGGATATAAAATCGAAATCGTCACCGACTTGAATCCCTCTTCGTTGATGTGCTTGAGCTTCGCAAATTGCTCGTTCGTGAGCACCGGCGATTCCAGCGCGATGAGGTGGCAGCTCTTCGGATTTGGATCGAGCAGGTTGCCCTCCGAGCCAATCGTCGTGAGCGTGCTCGTGATGATTTCTTCGCGGATACAATCAATCGGCGGATTCGTCACCTGCGCGAAGAGCTGTTGGAAGTAATTGAAAAGCGACTGCGACTTGTCGCTCAGAGCGGCGATGGGAGTGTCCGTGCCCATCGAGCCCACCGCCTCAACACCATCGCGCGCCATCGGCACCATCAGCATCCGCAGGTCTTCAAAGCTGTAGCCGAAAGCCTGCTGGCGCTTCAGCACTGTGTCGTGATCCGGCTCCGCGATCTTTCCGCTGTCAGGCAGCTTCGCGAGATGCACGAGGTTTTCGTTCAGCCAATTCCGGTAAGGCTGCGCCGTCGCAATTTTGCGTTTGATTTCGTCGTCCGGCACGATGCGCCCCTGCTCCATATCCACGATGAACATGCGTCCCGGCTGAAGGCGTCCCTTTTGTAAAATATCCTCCGGCGGAAACGGGAGCACGCCCGCCTCGCTCGCCATCACCACGATGTCGTCCTTCGTCACGTAGTAGCGCGAAGGCCGCAGACCATTGCGGTCCAGCGTCGCGCCGATCATTTTACCATCGGTAAATGCGACCGATGCCGGGCCATCCCACGGCTCCATGAGGCACGCGTGATACTCGTAAAACGCCTTCAACTCATCGCTCATGCTCTCGTGGCCGCTCCACGGTTCCGGGATCATCATCATCATCGCGTGCGGCAGCGAACGCCCCGCCAGCACGAGCAACTCCAGCACATTATCGAACATCGAAGAGTCCGAGCCGTTCGGATTCACGACGGGCAGCGTCTGCTTGAAGTCCTCGCCGAAAAGCGGCGAATCCGCCAACGACTGCCGCGCGTGCATCCAGTTGATATTCCCGCGCAGCGTGTTGATTTCACCATTGTGCGCGATGTAGCGATACGGATGCGAACGATCCCAACTCGGGAATGTATTCGTCGAAAACCGCGAGTGAACCAGCGCCAGCCCCGACTTCATATCCGGGTCACTCAAATCCGCGAAATACTTGCCCACCTGCTCCGTCAGCAACATGCCTTTATAGACGAGCGTCTTGTAGGACAGACTGCACACATACCAGAAATTCCCGCCCGCCAAAGTCGAGCAGCGGATCTCGTTAAACGACCGCTTGCGGATCACGTAGAGCTTCCGCTCAAAAGCCGCATCATCCGCGCAATTCTCGCCGCGCTCGATAAAGGCCATCATCATCGCCGGCTCCGCGCCCTTCGCCGTCTCACCGAGCGACGAATTGTCCGTCGGCACCTTCCGCCAGCCGAGGAAATACTGCCCTTCCGCCGCGACGATCTTTTCAAACGTCTCCTCCAGCTTCCTGCGCAACGTGGGGTTCTTCGGCATGAAGACAATGCCCGCACCATACTGACCTTCCGCCGGCAACTTGAATTTGCTTTCCGTCACCTTGCACAAAAACTCATGCGGCATCTGCATCAAAATGCCCGCGCCATCGCCCGTGTTCACCTCCGAGCCGCACGCGCCTCGGTGGTCGAGGTTGATGAGCATTTGCAGACCCTGCGCAACGATGTCGTGCGACTTCCGCCCCTTCATGTGAGCGATAAATCCGACGCCACATGCGTCATGTTCAAACTGCGGGTCGTAGAGCCCTTGTTTAGGTGGTAATCCGATGTTGTTCATTGTGCTGATCATTCGATGTCCGAGCGCGCGACCGGGCCAGCAAACAGGCTGCGCCCGACACTCGCACCAAACACCCTTTTCCTCTTCCAGCCACAGTCAAAATGGCAAAAAGCGGACGCGCATTTAGTGAAGCCCGCATGAGCGGTCAAGCCACTCGTTTGCAGATTCTCAATCTGCCTTCCAAACAGAACAATTACCAACGGCGGAAATCTGCTCCAGCGGCAGGATTCACCTTCGTAATTTACAGCAATGCTTCGCGGATGAAGAAGTCAAACGGCAGTCCGGTGGCACCGAACAATGTCGGAGCGGCGGCGAAGGCTTCCTTCGTTCCCGCTTTGAATGCGTAGGTGCGGGTGCCGATTTTGGCTTTGGTGATTTGCTCGGCAACGATTCCGAAACTGTCGCGCCGCCGAGATTCACGCTGCCGGTGACGGCGAGTTGATCAAAACCGGTGCCTGCGGTCGTGCCATTGATCTCGATGTTGAAAATCGAGCCGCTGGCGAAGGCCGCGTTCCCCGAGCTGAAAATGCCGGGGCTGGTGCCGGGCGCGAGCGTCGCGCTGGAGTTGATCTGCAACGGCCCGGTGATCGAGCCAGCGCCGTTGAGCGTGCCTCCTCTGACGAGCGTCGTGCCCGCATAGGTGTTCGTTGCGCTGAGCGTGAGTGTGCCGGTGCCGTGGAAAGTCACTCCGCCCGCGCCGGTGAATGCGCCGCTCTGCGTGACTGATCCCGCCGCTGTGATGTCGAGCAGTTGCGCGATGGACTGCGCGGTGAGCACAAGGTCGTTCGCGTCGGCGATCGCGGCATTGTTCGCGCCGCTGTTGTTGAGCGTGACCGGGCCGGTGAAGTCGTTGTCCTCAGTCAGCGAGATGCCGCCTGCGCCGCCGTTGAAGGTCGCCGCACCGGCTCCCGCCGCCTGCACGAGCGCGCCATTTTGAAAAATACCGATGGCGGTGATGCCGAGCGTGCCGGAACCGACGGACGATGCGCCGAAGACGGCGCTGGAGTTGGAGGTGCTGGTGCGCGGAGTGTTTGAGCGGCAGCGATTCCTCGACTTGCTGCACCATTTCATCGTCTTCGAGGAAGACCCGGACTCGGGCGCGCTGCACAAGATCATCGCGGGCTACCATCAGTTCCATGCGGTGAACGCAGCGGTGGAGGAAACGGTGCGCGCCAGCGCGCCACCAGACAACGCCACCCATTCACGCAAGAGCAGCGAGCGCCGGGCAGACACGCCACCCGCCACCCGCCACTCGCCACTCGCCTGCGCCCTACGGTGCGGTCGCGCCCACGGGGTCGCTCGGCGCGCTGTAGCCGTGGTCGTTGCGGGCGGCGATGGTGATTTGCGCGACGGTGCCGGGCGGGAGGGTGATGACGGCCTGGCTGTCGGAGAAAAGGCCAAACTCCACGGGCTGCGTCGCGCCGTTCGCGAGCGCGAAGATTTTGTAGCCCGTGGCGCGGCG
>JAYUIF010000121.1:0-4987 GCA_043766295.1 Spartobacteria bacterium
GTTGAAGTTCGCGCCAGTGGTGGCTGATGTGGCGTTCGGCATCGCGATTGTCGCGGGCGGCTGGTTCACCGTGCCGAAGGCGGTGCGGGCGGTGCGGCGTTTTGCCCTCGATATGAATGTGCTGATGACGGTGGCCGTCATCGGCGCGCTGGCGATTCACGAATGGTCGGAAGGCGCGGCGGTCACGTTCCTTTTCGCGCTCTCGGAATTGCTGGAAGCCTTCAGTCTGGCGCGCGCGAGAAAAGCCGTGCAGGCGCTCATGCAGCTCACGCCGGAGACTGCGTTGCTGAAAGTGGGCGCGGACTTCCGCGAGGTGCCCGTCGCGGAAGTCGCCGTGGGCTCGACGATCGCGGTGAAATCCGGCTCGCGCATCCCGCTCGATGGCGAGGTGACGAGCGGCACCTCCGCAGTGAACCAAGCGCCCATCACTGGCGAATCCATGCCCGTGGAGAAAAAGCCCGGCGACGGCGTTTTTGCTGGCACCATCAACGGCGAAGGCTCGCTCGAAATCCGCACCACCAAAGGGCACGCGGATACGACCATCGCAAAAATCATCCACCTCGTAGAAGAAGCGCAGTCGCAGAAAGCGCCGTCTCAGCGATTCGTGGATGTCTTCGCGCGCTACTACACGCCGTCCGTGATGCTCGCAGCCTTCCTCGTCATGCTCGCGCCGCCGCTGTTTTTCGGCGGCGTGTGGCTCGTGTGGTTTTATCGCGGCCTCGTGCTGCTCGTCATCGCGTGCCCGTGTGCGCTCGTCATTTCCACACCTGTCTCCGTCGTCTCCGGCCTCACCGCGATGGCGCGGCGCGGCGTGCTCATCAAGGGCGGTGCAGTGCTGGAGGCCGTCGGCAAGCTCCGCGCACTCGCCGTGGATAAGACGGGCACCATCACCGAGGGCAAGCCGCGCGTGATGAAAGTCATCGCCCTCGGCGGGAAGTCGGAAGCGGAAATCCTCCGCATCGCTGCCGCAATAGATACGCACTCCGAGCACCCACTGGCGCAAGCCGTCGTGGCGTATGCGACCGAGAAGGCCGTCGCCTTTTCGCGCAGCGAAAACTACCAGGCGAAGAGCGGACGCGGCGCGGAGGGAGTGCTGGATGGGCACGCTTACTTCGTCGGCAACCATCGCTTCACGCACGAGCTGGGCGTGTGCTCACCGGAGATTGAAAAGCAGCTCGCCGAGATCGAATCCGAAGCACTCTCCGTGGTCGTCGTCGGCCACAAACCGCACGATGCCTGCAAGGGTGAAGTCCTCGGCATCCTCGCCGTGGGCGACGCCATGCGCGCCAACGCGCCCGAGGCCATCGCCGCGCTGCACCGCGCAGGCATCACCAAAATCATCATGCTCAGTGGCGACAATCAGCGCACCGCCAGCGCCATTGCAAAGAAAGCGGGCATTGACGAAGCTCACGGCGACTTGCTGCCCGAGCAAAAAATCGAGCGCGTGAAAGCGATGCTCGGCGAGTGGAAATACGTCGGCATGATTGGCGACGGCGTGAACGACGCCCCCGCAATGGCTGCTGCCAGCGTGGGCATCGCCATGGGCGGCGCAGGCACCGACACCGCCATCGAGACCGCCGATATGGCACTCATGCAAGACGACCTCAGCCGCGTCGCCGAAGCCATCACACTTGGCCGCCGCACCATCGGCATCATCCAATTCAACATCGCGTTCGCCCTCGCGCTGAAAGCCCTCTTTCTCATCCTTGCACTCCTTGGCCACGCAAGCCTCTGGCTCGCCATCCTCGCCGATACTGGCGCAACGCTTATCGTCATCGCCAACGCACTGCGATTGCTGCGCGCCCCCATCTCCTGACACCGCACGCAGTTCGGTGATGAGGCTCATCGCGGACAGCGTGCGCGATAATCACGTCAAGATTCCTTGGCCATGCAAGTGAACCGTGCTCACTCTCTGCGCCATGCTACGAAACACCTTACTCGCCGCGCTGTGCGCGCTTCCTTTCACCTCGATTGCGGAGGACAAGCCGGAGGATTTCCGATTTCACGTTGAGAAATTATTGGGCGGGATGCCGCAGCCGATGGCGGTGAGGATCGCGCCGGATGGTCGGATATTTTTCAACGAATACAAAGGCGCGCTGAAGGTGTATCACCCGGATACGAAGCAGGTGGTGGAGGCGGGGAAGCTGGTGGTGTGGGCCGAGCAGGAGAATGGATTTCTCGGTTTCACGCTCGATCCGAAATTTGCGGAGAACGGTTGGATTTTTTGTCTCTACTCGCCGCCGGGATTTAACGGGCAGTATCTGTCGCGCTTCACGATGCACGGGGACACGCTCGATCTGACGAGCGAGAAGATGCTGCTGAAATACGATGAGCAACGTGAGCAGTGTTGCCACCATGGCGGCTCGGTGCGGTTCGCGCCGGATGGCTGTCTGCTGTGGAGCGCGGGGGATAATACGCACCCGCACGCGGACTCGAATGGCTACGCGCCGCTGGACGAACGACCGGGCCGCGCGCCGTGGGATTCGCAGAAATCGGCATCCAATACGATGAGCTTGGCGGGCAAGGTGTGCCGCATCCGCCCACTGCCGGATGGAACTTATGAAATTCCAGCGGGTAATCTTTTTCCAAAAGGAACGGTGAAAGCGCGCCCGGAAATTTACGCGATGGGATGCCGGAATCCGTGGCGCATGTCGGTGGATTCCAAGACGGGCTTTGTGTATTGGGGCGAGGTGGGGCCGGATGCGAATGACGACGGGCCGCGTGGGCCGCGCGGCTACGATGAGATCAATCAGGCGAAGAAGGCGGGAAATTTCGGCTGGCCGTATTTCATCGGCGATAACTTCGCATACACGGACTACGACTACACGACGCGCCAACTCGGCAAGCCTTTTGATCCGCAGCATCCGATCAATAAAAGTGTGAACAACACGGGCCTGCGCGATCTACCGCCTGCGACTCCCGCTTTCATCTACTGGCCGTATCGCTCGCCGCGTAAATGGCCGGAGCTTGGCGAGGGCGGGCGGACGGCGTGCGCGGGGCCGGTGTATGACAGCGCGCCGGATGTGGAGAAGACGAGTGGCTTTCCGCAGCATTTTTCGCGGTGCTTGTTGTTCTGGGATTGGGAGCGGCCTTTTATGAAATGGGCGCGGCTGGATGCGGACTCGAATCTCGTGGGCATCGAGCCTTTCACGAGCGCGGTGGTGGTGGCGAACAAGCGCGAGCAAATCGAAAAAGCGAAGCCGCTCGTGGCGTCGGGCGCGACGCTCGTGAAGCGGCCGGTGGATGCGGTGTTTACCAAAGACGGGTGCCTGTATGTGTTGGATTACGGCGAGACGTGGGGCGCGAATGCGGACTCGCAGCTTTTGAAAATCTCCTACGTGCGAGGCAATCTCCCGCCAGTCGCGCGCATCACTGCGACGAACGTGAAAGTGGGCGAGTCGTCTGTGAGCGGGACTTTTTCCGCCGAGGAATCGAGCGATCGCGATGGCGATGCGCTGACTTTCCAATGGACGCTGAAGCCGGGCGACAAGCCGCTCGGTAGCACTGCGAAGATCAACGCGACGATCCAAGAGCGGGGAAATTTCCTCGTGGAGGTGCGGGTGACGGATTCGCACGGCGCGAGCACGACGGCGAGCACGCGTCTCATCGTGGGCAACGCGGAGCCGAAGATGAAATTTACGCAACCGCTGGAGGGGGATTTTTTCACGCCCGGACAGCCGGTGAAATATCGCGTGGCCGTGAGTGATCGCGAAGATGGCGAGTCGTCTGCGAAGCCTGCGGAGTTTGGCGCACGCACGCTGGTGAGCGCGGCTTTTCTGCGTAGCGATGGAAAAGAGGAGACGCTCGATCCGGGTCTGACGCGGATGAAGCAGAGCGATTGTTTCAACTGCCACGCTGCCGAGCAGACGGTCGTGGGGCCTTCGCTTGTGGACATCGCGGCGAAGTATCGCGGCCAGCAAGGTGCGATGGATTTGCTGACGAAAAAAATCCGCGACGGAGGCAACGGAGTGTGGGGACAGATTCCCATGCTGCCGCATCCGCAGCATTCGGAGGACGAAGTGGCCATCATGCTCCGCTGGTTGCTCAGTCTCGAAAAAGGCAAGGGCGGGCCGGTGCTGCTGCGTGGTATCGAAGGAGAAGTGATCGCGCCGAAGAGCGACAAGCCGGGCCGCTACGTGATCGAAGCGACTTACACCGATCTCGGTCACGCGCCCGCTGGCGAGTTGAGCAGCAAGACGACCGTCGCACTTCAATCGCGACGGATCGAGGCGGAGCGCGGAGTGCTCGCGGGGCCGAAGGCGAACGGCGGCACGGTCACGATGATTGACCACGGGCACTCGATTCAATTCGGGCCGTTCAGTCTCGCCGACAGTGCGAGTGTGACTTTCCGCGCAGCGAGCGGGGGAGCGGGCGGGAAGATCGAGTTGCACGCTGGCAAGCCCGATGGAGAATTACTCGCGACGGTGGACGTGGCTCCAACGGGAGGCTGGGACAAATGGACGGAACTGACCGCGCCGCTCAAAGCGCCCACTACGCGCGGCGTGGTGTTCGCTGTGTTTGTGAATCCCGGCAAGACAGCGCTGATGAACCTCGACTGGATTCAATTCAATCCGTAGCCGCTACTGCTTTTTCAACTTCGGCTTGGAGCCCGTGCTGACGATTCGGAAAAACATTAAGAGCACAAAAACGCCGCCCGCCGCGAACATGGCTATGCGCTTGTAGTCCATCCCATCGGTTTCTCCTACGGGGGCTGTGCTTGTTTCCACGACTGGCGGCGCTGCTGGCAGCGTCTTTATCACGGGAGGCTTTTCAATTTTCACCACGGCCACAACAGGCGCAGGCTTTGTTGTCGCTTGGAGAATGCGGAAACTCGCGGCGGCCTGCTGCATTTCCGAATCAAGGCTCGGTTCCTTGCCGCCACCTGCCAGCATCGAGATTGCGTAGATGCGCCCATTGGCGGAAGTGAAACGGACAATCCCCTTGGCGTTGAGTCCACTGCTCGTGGAAGTGATCGGATATTGCATCC
>JAYUIF010000122.1:0-11727 GCA_043766295.1 Spartobacteria bacterium
CTCCGCCACTCTTTTTTTCAATGAGGAAATCTGAAAGCAAGAGTGGCTGATGTGATTCCTGTCGCAGCGACGATTTGAGTGGTCAGCGGGACAGCGCCATCCTCTAAATCCCCGTCATGCCCGCTCCAAAAAAGACGCACCTGGCGCTGCTGAAAAAATTCTTCGTTCTCGCCAAAGCATTCTTCAATGGCGGTGCGAAGCGGCAGGCGCGTCTGTGGCTCGCGGCTTTGCTCGGGCTCTGTCTGGCCGTCGGCGTTGTCACGGTTTTTTCGAGCTTCGCCATGCGCGATTTTGTGACTGCGCTCGCGCAACGCGATCACGCCGCGTGGGTGCGCAGTATTTGGAAAGTCATCGCCGTCTGCTTCGTCTCCGTGCCCGTCGGTGTGTTCTACCGCTACTCGCAGGAGCGGCTCTCGCTCGCGTGGCGGCGCTGGCTCACGCAGATCCTCATCAAGCGGTATTTTTTCAACCGCGCCTACTACCGCATCCGCACCTCGGAGACCGTGGACAACCCCGACCAGCGCATCACCGAGGATGTGAAACTCTTCACCACGGGCGTGCTGAATTTCTTCCTCATCATCGTCAACTCCCTCGTGACGCTCGTCGCATTCCTCGGCGTGCTGTGGGCCGTGTCGGGCAAACTCGTCGCCGTCCTTTTCATCTACGCGGCAGTCGGCACCGTCGTCTCGATGCTCTTCGGGCGGCGGCTCGTCGGCCTCTATTTCAACCAGTATCAAAAGGAGGCGACCTTCCGCTACGGCCTCGTCCGCGTGCGCGAAAATGCGGAGTCCATTGCTTTTTTTCGCGGGGAAAAGCGCGAGCACCGCGACCTCATCGATCGTCTCAACGACGCGCTGCAAAATTCATTTTGGATCATCGGCTGGACGCGGAATCTCGGCTTCTTCACCAACGGCTACAACTACCTCGCGGCGATCATCCCCGCCCTCATCGTCGGCCCCATGTTCATGCGCGGCACGGTGGAATTCGGCGTCGTCACACAGGCCGAGGGCGCGTTCGCATCGGTGCTCGCCGCCGTCTCGATTATCATCGCGCAGATCGAGGGGCTCAGTTCCTTCACCGCCGGCATCCGCCGCCTCGGCGACCTGTGGGACAATCTCGATGAGTTCGACGCCGAGGACGCGCGCGAGGCCGAGGAATCGAAGAGCGAAATCCACGAGGAGGCGCTCCAGCTCAAGCTCGACGACCTCACCGTGCAGACGCCGCACGGCGACAAAACTCTCACGCAACACCTCAGCCTCCAACTCCCCCGGCGCGGCAGTCTGCTCGTCATGGGCGAGAGCGGCTCGGGCAAAAGCTCCCTCCTCCGCACCATCGCCGGCCTGTGGGCTCCCGGCAGCGGCGCGATCGATCGCCCCGCGCACAAGCACCTCATTTTTCTCCCGCAAAAACCCTACATGATCCCCGGCAACCTGCGCGCCCAACTCATGTATCCGCTCAACGAAGAGGACGCCAACGACGACGCCATCACCGCCGTCGTCGAAGAAGTGAACCTCCACGACATCTTCGCCCGCGTCGGCGGCGACCTCGGCAAAGTCGTGGATTGGACGAACGTCCTTTCCCTCGGCGAACAACAGCGCGTCGCCTTCGCCCGGCTCTTTTTAAAAAAGCCGACCATCGCCTTTCTCGACGAAGCCACCAGCGCGCTCGACGAGGAAAACGAACGCTTCCTCTACGAAAAACTCCGCGCCTCCGGCATCGCATTTGTGAGCGTAGGCCACCGCTCCACACTCAAGGAATTTCACGACCGCCTCCTCCTCCTAAAAAACGACGGCACCAGCGAAATCACCCCGCTTCCCGAACCCGCCCCACAAGCCTAAGCCGGGAAGCTCAGGAATGATTGTGGGGTGAGGACTTTTCTTGCTGAAATCTGACGCTGTTGGTTGCATCACGGCCTTGAAAGATTCCTGCGAACATTCTGACGACGACGCAGGACGGCGGGGATTCGCCGCTGCTCCGGCATCGTGGTATTACCTCGGCAGCAGCGCCGGAATCGCCGCCCGCCCGCGCCGTTTCGATCTCCCCGGCGGGCAATCCTTCGTCGCCTTCCTCGGCGAAAATAAAATGCCCATCGTGCTCGCCGCGCGGTGCAGTCACATGGGCGCGGATCTCTCGCGCGGCTGCGTGAAAAACGGGCGCATCGTCTGCCCGCTGCACGGCTGGGAATACGCCGTCGATGGGAAATGCACACACATCCCGTGCGGCGATGCGGTGCCGGAGTTTGCGCACCAGCGGGCGTATCCCGTCGCGGAAGTGGGCGGGCACGTCTTCTTTTTCAACGGCGCGGAGGCGCGCTTTCCGATGCCGTTCTTCGACGGCGTGAACGCGGAGGAGCTTCGCGCGGCGCACGCTTTCGACCTCCATGAAGACGTGCCGTGGTATCTCGTCATCGCGAATGGATTCGACCGCCAGCATTTTGAAATGACGCACGAACGCACGCTGCTCGCGGAGCCGGTGGTGGATGATCCCTCGCCGTTCGCGCGGCGCATTTCACTGCAACTCAAAGTCGAGGGCCACGGCTGGGCGGATCGCTTGACGCGGGCTTTCGGCGGAGGCGAATCGCGCATGACGATCACCGCGTGGTGCGGCTCGCTGGCGTTTGTGACTGCGGAATTTCCCGCCGTGCGGACGCGCGGGATCGTGGCGGTGCAACCGCTCGAAAATGGCGCGAGCCGGATCCGTGTGATCGTGTGGGTGGAGCGTTCGCGCAGCGTGGTCAGTAGGTTATTGCTCGACCGTGCGAACGCCGCCTTGCGCCGCCGGATTGTCGGCGCGTTTTTCCAGGACGATCTGGGGAAACTCACCGGCACCGCCTACCGCCCGGAGCGGATGATTCCATCCGACAAAACACTCGTAGATTACCTCGATTGGCTGCAAAAGATTCACCACTGACTTTATGAAAACACTCATCGCGCTCGCTTTCATCCCCGCCGCACTTTTCGCGCAACAGCCCGACGCTGCTGCGGGCCTCGACCAATTGCGCGTCGCGCTCGTCGAGGCGTTCAACAAACAGGACATCGAGGGCACGCTCTCGCATCTCACGCCCGATGTGACGGTGACCTGGCAGAACGCCGAGGTGAACCACGGCCCGGCGGAAGTGCGCGCTTATTACACACGGATGATGTCCGGCGAAAAACGCATCGTGCGCGAAGTGAAGTGCGACCCGAAAATCCTCGGTCGGCAAATGCACAACGATTGGGCGGTGTCGTGGGGAAATCTGAACGACCACTTCACGCTCATGGACGGTTCGGATTTACCATTTTACAGCACCTTCACCGCGACGACGATGAAGAGCGGCGACAAGTGGGTGGTGACGTCATTTCACGTTTCGGTGAACGCTTTCGACAACCCCGTGCTCTCGCTCGCCATCCGCAAAATCGCACTGTGGGCCGGCGGCGGCGCGCTCGTCGTCGGGTTGCTAGGCGGCTTTCTGCTCGGGCGGAAAAAGCGCGCGTGAATCCGGCAAACGAAGACTGCGACTTGCTCGCACGCGCCGCAGCGTGGAGCGGCGAAGTGGGCGATTACGCTGCGCTCGCCCGTGAGCACGGCCTCGATTTCGCAACCGCCGCGCTCTACACGCGCATCGCTCGCCACGAGGAAAACGTGCGCTTTCTCGCCTCGACGACACACGGCGTAAAGCCAGTCGTGAACCGCATCGCCATCGTCCCCGGCGCATTTCACCGCGAATACAAAAGCACCGGAGCCGACGGCGCGCGCTTCGCCGCCATCGTGCGCTCGATGGGACTGGAGGCGGACGTGCTCCCCACCGCAGCCTTCGGCAGGACGGCGGAAAATGCGCGCATCATCCTCGACTGGCTCGCCGCGCAAACGCAGCCCGTCGCGCTCGTGAGTCTCAGCAAAGGAACCACCGACTTGAAATACGCGCTCACGCTGCCGGAAGCCGCGACCGCTTTTGCCAATGTTCCTGCGTGGCTCAGCTTCAGCGGGCTATTCCACGGCACGCCGCTCATTGACTGGTTGCGTCGGCAACGGCTCCGCCACCTCGCCGTCCGCGCGCTGCTGTGGTGGCGAGGGCATCCGCGCTCGACGCTCGGCGACCTGCGCCACGCGCACGCAGTCGTCGCGATCCCGCCGCATCTCCGCGTCGTCCACGTCTGCGCGTTTCCGTTGCGGCGGCATCTCGCGCACGAGTGGGCGCCGCGCGCCTACGGGCGTCTCTCGCCACTCGGCCCAAACGACGGCGGCGGCATCCTGCTTTCCGACGCGCTGCGATTTCCCGGAATCGTCTGCCCGATTTGGGCTGCGGACCACTACCTCGCGCCGCGCTGGGACATCACACCATCGCTCACCGCCATCATCGCCGCCGCGCTCGCGCCGCGCCACGCGACGGCATCCGCCAGCCAGCCGAGCACACCGCCCGCGAGCAAATCGAGCGCATAGTGCTGCTTCGTCGCCAGCGTGGAGAAAAGGATTGCGCCGCCCCAAACCACCGCCACCGCCAGCGATCTCGCGCCAAACATCCGACACGCCAGCGCAGCCATGCACACGATGAATGCCGCGTGCAGCGACGGCAGCGCGTTCAAATAGCCGTCGGCAGTCGCGATCCAGCGCATCGCAAGATCGCCGCCGACTTCGGCGGGCCGCGGCCCCGGCGTCGGGAAAAAAAGGAACGCTGAAAACGCCCCCGCGCTCATCACCGCCAGCGAAACCACGTAGCGGCGGAGCGCCTCGCGCGACGTGAGCAGCAGCGGCAGCGCGAGAGTAAAGATGTATTGCGAGAGATACACCCAACTCCACGCCACGGGCTGGAACGGCACGGCACGATCCAGCCACGTTTGCGGCACTTCGTGCAGTGGGAAAAAGGCGTGCCGTCCGAGCGTCTGGTAGGCGCTCCAAAAGACCGCGTTCGCAACCAAGAGCAGCGCCAGTTTCAGCCGCCACTCAGCTTTCATTCGCGTAATCACGCTAGGGAATCACCTTTCCGGCGTGCTGATTTTTCACGCGGTCCGGCGCACGCTGCGGCCCGCGCCACATTTTCAAATATGCCGTGAGCAGAAAGCCACGCTTCGCATTTCCCTCCACACCGATCTGCGGCAGATGCACCCACGGCACCGACGGGTGTGTGTGATGTGTGAGATGCCAGTTGTGGTTCAGCCACAGCAGATCGATCGGCTTCCAAATCCACAAGTTCCGCGCACCCCGCGTGACGTGCCGTTCGGTGCCGTAGTGATGCACATACTGCATCGCCGACCACAACATCCCGTAGCCTGCATACATCGCGAGATAATGCGCCATGGGAATATGCAGCAGCCAGACAATGCCTGCGTGCAGCGCGATAGCTGCGGCACATTCCAGCCGGATGAGAATACTGTAGCGCGGATTCAGCGACTCCATGAAAGCGGTCGAAGCTTGATCCACCTGCCAGTATTTTTTGTCCTCCCGAAATGGCAGCAACAGAAAGACCACGTTGCTGAGCACAACCACGACGTAAAATAAGCCGGTGAGAATTCCGTAAAATGCGAGGAATCTCCAAAGCTTGTGATCCTCCTCAAAATAAAAGTCGAAGGCCTCATCATCGGACCGATTGCGCAGATGATGACCCAGATGGCTTTGCCTTATGAGATGGAATGGCGCGGGGAAAAACAGCGCCAACAAACTTCCCGCGATGTCATTCCATCGGCGATTGGAAAATAGCATCGCGTGCTCCGCCTCGTGGATGATCGAGTAAACTGAATTCATCACGATTCCGAAGACCACTGCGAGCAATGCCAGCGACCAACCACTGTTGATGCGCGACAAAGCGCCGATGCACGCGGCTATCGCGAGCAACTGAACCACTATGATGGCGAGATTCAGGCGGTTTGGGATCTCCGGGCTACTTGTGGTCGCTTTCATATTTCGTAGTTACGAGCCATAGCCTCGGAACTGTTTCCGTAGATAGTTGAAAATTTCGATGGGTGCAGTGGATTTTTCGATTATGCCACATGGCAATGTCAGTCGTAGCATACGCCCCGTGATTAAGATCGCACTCATTTCTCCAAAGGGACCTCTTTACCGGCATCGTGGCGGTATTTGGAAAAAGTCACTTCGATACCAACCGCTCACGCTCACGACGCTTGCGGCTCTGGTGCCTGCGGATATTCCGGCAGAGTTGCAGTTGATAGACGAGGGCATTGCGGATGTTCCCCTCGATTTGGAAGCGGACATCATCGGCCTCACCGTCATCACCGGCACTGCGCGGCGCGCTTACGAATTGGCAGATCATTTCCGAGCACGCGGCATCGCTGTCGTGCTCGGCGGGCCGCACGTCACGCTCATCCCGGAGGACGCAGTGCCGCACGCGGATGCCATCGTCGTCGGCTACGCGGAGGACTCGTGGCCGCAGTTGCTCCGCGATTTTTCCGCCGGGAAAATGGCGCGCGAATACCGGCAGGCACCCGGCCTCGAAATCGGCGGGCGTCCATTCCCCCGCCGCGACCTGCTGCCGTCGCGACACTTTCTCACGAGCAATGTTTTCGAGGCGACGCGCGGCTGTGTTCATTCGTGCGATTTCTGCGTGGTGCCGACGGCGTGGGGGAAGAAACCGTTTCACAAACCCGTCGCCGAAGTCGTCGCCGACATCCGCCAGCACGGAGCGCGGAAATTGATCTTCGTGGATCTGAATCTCATCGCGCATCGCGGCTACGCGCTGGAACTTTTCGCCGCGCTCATCCCGCTCCGCTTGCAGTGGTATGGCCTCGCCACCACGCTGCTCGCGGACGACGCCGAACTGCTGGAACTCTGCGGGCGCAGCGGATGCAAGGGTCTGCTCATGGGCCTCGAATCCATCTCGCCGGCAAACCTCCGCGCGAGCCACAAGGGTTTCAATTCGCCCGCCGACTACGCGCGCCTCGTCGAGCGTCTGCACGCGCACGGCATCGCGCTGCAAGGCTGCTTTGTCTTCGGCCTCGATGACGACAAGCCGGACGTGTTTTTGAAAACTGCCGAGTTTGCAGTCGAGGCCGGGATCGATCTCCCGCGCTTCGCCGTCGTCACGCCGTTTCCGAACACGCCGCTCTACAAACGCCTTGAATCCGAGGGCCGCATCCTCACGAAAAACTGGGAACTCTACGACGCGCAGCACGTCGTCTTTCAGCCGCGCCACATGAGCGTCGAGGAACTGCAATCCGGCATCGAGACGGCGTGGAAGCACGCTTACAGTTGGCGTTCGATTTGGCGTCGCATCCGGCGCTCGCCCGCGCCGTGGCCGGTGAAAATCGGCACGAATCTCGGCTACCGTTTCTACGCGCACAATCTCAGCCGCTTTTACAACTGCGACTGGATCATCGGCCGCGCACCATCCGCGCCTGTGCGGGAAGCGGTAGGGGTGCATTGACGCTATTGCCCACCACGACTAACTTCGCGCCATGAGCATACGACAACTAACCATCAGCGACTTCGCCGCGCATTGCGTGGATGAACTCAGCGTGATCGAGAAAGGGGATACCGTCGTGGAATTGACTCGCGATGGAAAAGTCATCGCCACGATCAATCCTGCTTCACGCGAAAAAACCGGGACTCTTGCCGACTGGATGGGCAGTGGCGCTGGGACCGTGCGTTTTGCTCCAAGCTACGATCCTCATGCGCCTGCGTTTGACCCGGAAGATTGGAGTGAGCTTAAGGACAAAAAAGAATGAGCGATGGCTACCTTCTCGATACATGCGCGTGGCTGGATTCGTTTGTAAATCCACAGAACCTCCGTGCGAACATTCGTTCGCTCATCAATCGTCAACAGCTCTTCTTCCTTGCCGACATCACATTGCTGGAGGTCGCTCGCAAGGTCCAAGTCGGTGATCTGATCTTAACGCCTCCCATTGAGCAGTGGTTCGGAATCGCGCTTTCAGAAAACCGCAGCCGCGTTCTCCCCATCACGCCACAAATTGCCGTCGAATGCTCGCGCCTTCCCGAGCCATTTCACAAAGACCCTGCGGATCGCCTCATCGTTGCCACGGCTAGAATTCACAACTTGGTCGTCATTACATCCGATCAGAAGATTCTCGATTATGCTCACGTTGAATCCCTCGCCTCTCGATGATCGCATCGCTAAAATCGTCCGTCTGAGCCGATGAAGCTGACGATCATCCATCCGTGCATCGGGCGTCGCCGCGGGGATCGCGGCTACGTGCGGACGTGGCAGATGGAGTCGCTGCCCGCCGCGACGCTCGCGGGTCTCACCCCGCGCGATGTGGAGGTGAAATTCTACGACGACCGCATGGAGAAAATCCCCTTCGACGAGGCGACCGATCTCGTCGCGATGAGCGTCGAGACCTACACGGCGAAACGCGCCTACCAAATCGCCAGCGAATACCGTCGGCGCGGCGTGCCCGTGGTGATGGGCGGCTTTCACCCGAGCCTCTGTCCGGACGAAGTCGCGCGCTACGCGGAAGCCGTCGTGACGGGCGAGGCCGAGGAGCTTTGGCCGCGCGTGCTCGACGATGCGCGGCACGGGAAGCTGGAAAAGTTTTACCGCTCGCAAAGCCGCCCGCCGCTCACTGGATTGCGGCCTGACCGTTCCATTTTCCAAGGCAAACGCTACCTGCCAATCGGCCTTGTTGAGGCTGGGCGCGGGTGTCATTTCAAATGCGACTTCTGCGCGGTGCAGACGGTCTTTTCACAAACACAGACACGCCGACCCACGGACGAAATCATCGCCGAGCTGACAGCGATCAAGAAGGGCAAGAAGCTCTTTTTTTTCGTGGACGACAACATCACTTCGAACCTCGCGCAGGCGAAGGAGTTTTTCCGCGCACTCATTCCGCTCGGCATCCGATGGGTCGGGCAATCGAGCATCAATGCAGCACACGACGAAGAGTTTCTCGATTTGCTGGTGCGCAGCGGATGTCAGGGCGTGCTCATCGGTTTCGAGAGTCTGAATTCACAAAACCTTGCGGCGATGAACAAGACGTTCAATACGGCGCGCGGCGGCTTCAGCAAGGCTCTGGCGAATCTGCGGAAACATCGCATCCGCGTGTATGGCACATTCGTCTTTGGCTACGATGGCGACACTCTGGCGAGCTTCGCCGAGACGGTGGACTTTGCCGAGGAGCACGCGATGTATATCGCCGCATTCAACCATCTCACCCCATTCCCCGGCACGCCACTCTACTACCGCCTCGCGAGCGAGGGCCGTCTGCTTTACGATGCGTGGTGGCTTGATGACCGATACACTTACAATCGCATCCCATTCGTCCCGCGCGGCATGAGTGCGGAGGAATTGCAACGCGGCTGCCTTGGTGCGCGCCGTCGTTTTTATTCATGGAAAAGTATTGTGCGTCGCGGCTTCGACGCGGTGAACCGAGCGAACGGTTTCATGTGGCGGAATTTTTACCTCATCAACGCCATGCACCGTGGCGATGTGAGTCTGCGCGACTATTATCCACTCGGAGACGAATCATGGAAGGGATCGTTGCTGATCGCGAATTGAGCACGCGCTTCGCCGTCGCCACCGAGACAGACGAAGCGGCGATCCGTCGGCTGCTGCGGAGTAATCCGATGCGCGGCGCGATCAGCCTCAGCCTCGAACGGGAGCCTGACTACTTTGATGGCTCGAATCTCGCGGGCGGCAATGACCAGACCATTGTGGCTTTCGCGAATTCACAACTCGTGAGCGTGGGACGCTGCACGCAACGTGAGTGCTGGCTGAATGGCGCTGCGCGAAACGTCGGCTATCTGAGCGAACTCCGCCTTGATGCCACTGCGCGCGGTCGTTTTGGAATCCTTCGTGAAGGCTACAAGTTTCTCCACGCATTACAGCGCGAGAACCGGGCGGATCTTTATTTTACGAGCATCGCTGAAGACAACGAGCGCGCACGCCGTCTGTTTGAAAACGGAGCGCACGGCTTGCCGCAGTATGGCTTCCTCGCGGAATTGGACACTCTGCTCATCGCCATACCACGCCGCCAACGCTCCGCAAAACTCCACGTCGAAATTGCAACCCCTCAGCACATTCCCGACATGCTCCGTGTGCTGAATTCACAGCGACATCAACTCGCCACAGTTTGGACTGCCGAACGGCTGCTCGCCCTCGAAAATCACGGCCTGCCACTGCATCGCTTTCTTCTCGCTCGCGACGGCGGCGAGATCATTGCGTGCGGTGCTCTGTGGGACCAACGCCAGTTCCGCCAGACGGTGATTCGCGGTTACTCGCGAGCACTCAGAGTCGTGCGGCCAGTGGTGAATTTCCTTAGCCACATCATCGCCACGCCACGCCTGCCGCCTGTGGATTCCGCACTCGCACACGCATTCCTGTCGCCGCTCTCCGTGATGAGCTGCGCGGAAACCATTCTGCCTGATTTTATCGAGGCATTTTTTCCTTTCGCCGCTCGGCACGGTGTTGAATTTCTGACTCTCGCACTGCCTTCCACGGACGCCCGCCTGCCTGCACTGCGACGGCGCTTCTCGACACGCACATGGCGCAGTCGCCTTTATCGTGTGGACTGGCCGGATCGCGTTCCGCTCAAGCTCGAAGAAGCGGGCACGGCATTTCTCCCCGATGTGGCCTTGTTATGAGAGCGACAGCACCACATCCAATCCACGGCCTGCTGCCGCGCGCCGCACTTTCCGCCGCACAGTGCGATGAAATGTTTGCGCTGCTGGCGCACCATTTTGATGACGTGACACGCGAGCAATTCGATCTCGATCTCGCAGAGAAAAATTGGGTCGTGGAGATTCGACGTGACGGGCGCTTGATGGGATTCTCCACGCTGCTCGTATGTGAAGCGGTAATTGATGGACGCGCGCTCACCGCGATCTACTCCGGCGATACCATCGTTGCCCCGGAGGCGTGGGGTTCCTCCGCGCTGGCCCGCACATGGATCGCCGCAGTGAACCATCTGCGCGCAGCCTTTCCTTTCCGTCCGTGCTACTGGCTTTTGCTCACATCAGGTTTTCGCACCTACCGATTCCTGCCGGTCTTCTGGCGGGAATTTTATCCGAATTACGAACGGCCAACGCCGCCCTACGAACTACGACTCCTCAATCATCTCGCAAATGTTCGTTACGGAAAAATGCACGACGCAGCATCGGGCATCGTGCGTTTTCCTCGTCCACAAAAACTTCGCGAGCAACTAGCCGCCGTGCCGACGGGACGCGATTCGGATGACCATGTGGCTTTCTTCCTCTCCCGCAATCCCGGCCATCACTTCGGCGATGAACTTGTCTGCATCACCGAAATCAGCGAACACAACCTCACCGCAGCCGGAAGGCGAATGCACACGTGAAGCTTAGCGCCACGCTCGCGAACTGCGCATGGCTCACCGCAAACCTGCCGGCATGGCTGCGTTTTCGAAGAGCATTGTCGTGCCCGGCGAAGACTCAGCAGCGCATCCTCGGAAACCTGCTCAGGAAAAATGCAGAGAGCGCGTATGGCCGGGCGCACGGCTTCGGCGAAATACGCAGCTACGCACAATTTCGCGAGCGCGTCCCCATTGTGGATTACGAAATCATCGAGCCGTGGATCGCGCGCATCATGCGAGGCGAACATGGCGTCCTGACGTGCGAGCCGGACACGCGTCTTGTTCCGACAAGTGGGACCACAGCCGGACGCAAGCTGATCCCTTTCACAGCGAGCCTCCAAAATGAAATCAACGCCGCCGTTGCTCCTTGGATGGTGGATATGATCCGCCAACATCCATCGCTGCCATTCGGCCCGGCATACTGGTCCATCTCCCCCTCGATCCCCGCATCCACCGATGAGAAATCCGCAGTGCC
>JAYUIF010000123.1:0-11716 GCA_043766295.1 Spartobacteria bacterium
GCGCTGCGGCTTTTCGGAGGAAACGCCATGGCCACATCGCTGCTCAAGAGCGCGGCGGCGCAGCAGGGACTTCTGCAAATTTACGAGGACTTCTGCCAGCGCGACGCGAGCGATTGCGAACAGTGCCTCTTCCCATCGCAGGTCGAGAAGTGGTGAAGCGCGGCGTTGTCAGCACGCACCGGCGTGTGCTGTGATGAGCCATGCAGTCACCCGCCGATTTTCAAACCATGCGCGCCGCGCGCCTACGTGCGCTCGGGCTGCGCATGGAGGATTTCGAGGAAACATTCCACCGCAGCGGTGGCCCAGGCGGACAGAACGTGAACAAGGTCTCGACCGCCGTGACGGTGCAACACGCACCCAGCGGACGAAACGTGACGGCGCAGGACACACGCAGTCAGGCGCAGAACCGCCAGCTCGCATGGGAGCGGCTTTTCGACGCCATCGAAAATGCGCGCGCCGCCGAGCGCGCAGCGCGCAAACACGAACGCGAGAAGTTGCGCAGGCAGACGCGCAAGCGCCCGTGGGGTCTTAAACAGCGCATCCTCGACTCGAAAAAAAAACGCGGCGCGGTGAAGAAGCTGCGAGGGAAAGACTGGTGAACGCCCTCACTCGCCGATGAGCAGACCGAGGATGCGCGTGAGGTCTTCATTGTGCTGACGCGATGCGAGACCGAAGGCGCGGACGATGTCGGTGAGGAAAGTGATGCGCTCTGCGGTGATGCGATAGAGCACGGTCTCACGCGTCTTCGCTTTGCCGGGCGGACGCGCCGTGCCGTCGGAGCGAAGGACTTTATCCATCGGGATGCAGACGTAGAGCATCACCTGCGTGCCAACGGCGCGCTGCTTTTGTTTGAGTTGAAGCTCGATGCTGCCGTGCGGTGTTTGCTGGCGATACATCGGAGTTTCCTCGACGAGCTTTTCGAAGCCGGCGGGCAGCGGCGCATCGAGCGCAGGAGCATTGCGAAGGGCGACGCTTTGCTTTTCCTCCAACGTGGAATCGCGTTGGGCGGCGATGCTTTTTCTCAACTCTCGGATCGCATCCGGTGTGATGAGGTGGAGTTCCAGTGCCTGCTGAAGAATCTCGGCGAGTTCGTAGCCGTATTTGGTTTCGCCCTTTCGCTGAAAGACGACGCCGTCAGCGATAGTGGGCGCGTTCTTGTCGGGCGTGTCGTAGCCGATTTGCCATTCGAGATAGCAGGTCTTGTCGAGCACGGTCTGCTTCGGTGCAATGGGTTCGCCGTAGCCATCGTCCGTGCGCTTTTTCACGCGCACCTTGCTGGTGACGGCGGTAAGCGGGAGGCGAATCTCCACCGCATCGCCCGCAGTCTTGATGAGGACGGTGGAGGAATCCTCGGCGAAACAGGCGATGGTGAGAAGGAAGAGGGCAAGTAGGAGGCGAAGCATGAACGGAGTGTGCGAGTGGGTGCGCAGAATCAGAAGTCAGAAATTCTTAACCGGAACGATGCAGTTGATTTTAACTACAGAGCGCACAGAGAGCACGGTGACAGAAAAAACATTTGCAAGGCCGCCCAGCACCTTTGGGTTTGCTCTCCGCGTCATTGCAATCACCCACCCCTCTCCGTGCTCTCTGTGTTCTCTGTAGTTAAAAAATCAGCGGCATTTTCCCAGTTCGATGCAGAAACAGGAAATCCCTTCGTGCTCTTCGTGATTCCATCTGCATCGTTCCAGCTTAGGCTGCGCTTCATGGCTGAAATGAACAAAGACACTGTGGCGGAAATTTTGACGCAAATCGCGACGATGCTCGAATTGAAGGGCGAGAATGTTTTCAAAATCCGTGCGTATCAAAATGCAGCGCGGGCGATGGAGACGTTTGCGGGGAATCTCGCGCAGACTGTGGGCGAAGGGAAATTGGCGGAGGTGCCGGGGATCGGAAAGGCGATTGCGGAGAAGGTGACGGAACTCGTGGTGACGGGAAATTTGTCCTACTACAACATCCTCAAGGCCGAGTTTCCGCCGGGGATTTTCGAGATGTTCGGCGTGATGGGGATGGGGCCGAAGAAAATTTCTGCGGTGTGGGAGAAGCTGGAAATCACGTCGGTGGCGGAGCTGGAGGCGGGATGCAAAGACGGGCGTGTGGCGGGACTGCGCGGCTTTGGCGAGAAGACGGCGGCGAACATTTTGAAGGCGATTGAGGATCGGAAGAAACACGCAGGAAGATTCCGCATGGGCGAGATCGCCGAGGATGCGGAGCAGATGCTCGACGACTTGCGTTCTCTGCCGGACGTGACGCGCGTGGCGACGTGCGGGAGCTATCGGCGGTGCCGCGAGACTTGCGGAGATTTGGACTTCCTCGTCTCGACCAACGCGCCCGAAGCGGTGAGCGACTTTTTTGTGAAACACGCGATGGTGGAAAGCGTGATCGCCCACGGGGCAACGAAGTCCTCGGTGCGATGGAAGAGCGGCATCCAAGCGGATCTGCGCGTGGTGAAAGACACGGAGTTTGCGTTTGCGCTGAACTACTTCACCGGATCGAAGGAGCACAATATCGTGATGCGCCAGCGCGCGCTGTCGCGTGGCTGGACGCTCAATGAATACCGGCTCGGCGCAGTGGACGGCGGGAGTGCTGAAGTCCCGGCCATCCGCGAGGAGGCGGATTTGTATCGGGCGCTGGGACTGGATTTCATCGAGCCGGAGCTGCGCGAGGATCGCGGGGAATTCGCGGCGGCGGAAAAGCACACGCTGCCACGGTTGATCGAGGTGGCGAATTTGCGCGGGACTTTTCACAACCACACGACGGCGAGTGACGGGCGCAGTTCCCTACGCGAAATGGCGGATGCAGCGGAGGAACTCGGCCTGCAATACCTCGGCATCGCCGATCACTCGAAGTCGTCGGTGCAGGCGCATGGGCTGGATGAAACACGGCTGCTCGCGCAGGTGGCGGAGATTCGCGCGATGAACAAAGAGTCGTCGTTTCGTTTGTTCGCGGGGAGCGAAGTGGATGTTCACAAGGACGGCTCGCTGGATTTTTCAGACGAGATTCTCGCGCAACTCGATTACGTCGTGGTGAGCGTTCATAATGCGTTCTCGATGTCGGAAGCGGAGATGACGAAGCGCATCATCCGCGCGATGGAAAATAAATATGTGACGATGCTTGGGCATCTCACCGGGCGGCTTTTGCTCCAGCGCGATGCGTATGCGGTGGACGTGCCGGCGGTCATCGAAGCGGCGACGGCGACGGGAACGATCATCGAGCTGAATGCGAACCCGCGCCGACTCGATATGGACTGGCGCTGGTGGCCGCTTGCGAAGGAGAAAGGAGTGAAGTGCGCCATCAATCCCGACGCGCATCATACATCGCAATTGCAGTTCCTGCGCTTCGGCGTGGGCACGGCGCGCAAGGGCTGGCTGGAGCGCGGCGATGTGGTGAACTGCCTTCCGCTGGGCGAAATCGAGACCGCGCTCACGGCGAAGCGCGACTAAGATTCCGTAGATGCGGACTGATGTTTGACCACGGATGTCACGGATAACACGGATGTTTTTTTCGACGCTCTATCCATCCGTGGTTGGAATGATCCGCGTGTCGAATTTCGTGAAATATTTTTAGACTTTACGACCGAATTTTTTCTCTAACTCCGAGTAGCTCATCTGGATCATCGTCGGACGACCGTGGGGGCAGCAGTAGGGGAGATCGCAGGCGAGGAGGTCTTGGATCAAGCGGAGGCACTCGGGCTCGCGGAGGACGTCGTTGGCTTTCACTGCGTGGCGGCAGACGGTTTTGGCGATCATGTCTTCGCCGAGTCGGAGCTTGGAGGTTTGCGCGGAGGTCTCGCGGAGTTCGTCAATGATGTCGCGCAGGAGTTGCGGCGGATCGTCGGCGCGGAGGAATTGCGGCAGCGCATCAATCTTGAATGTGCCCGCGCCAAACGGCTCCAGCCCGATGCCCGAGCGGGAAAGCGCGTCGAGATTTTGCACGAGCCAGTCGGCGTCTTTCGGCCCGACTTCGAGCGTGATGGGGAGCAGCAATCGCTGCGTGGGGACGCCCTGCCCTTCCATGCGGCGTTTCATTTCCTCGAAAAGAATCCGCTCATGCGCGGCGTGTTGATCCACGAGCACGAGACCCGCCGCGCTTTCCATGAGGATGTAAAGTTTGCCGAGCACGGCGAGGAGTTTGAAATCCTTAGTGGGCGATGGAGCGCGATGCTCGACGCTGGGCGGCGAGTGCGGCGGCGTGGCGGGAGATGGTGCATTTTCGACCTCGGTCGAAATGCTCGGCGGTGCCGGGCGATGAAATGAGCTGTCGGCCCAGTCGCTTCGCAGCGCGATTTGTTCGGCCATTGGGATGAGCGGCAAAGTTTCGTCGGGCGTCACTACGGGCTCGTCGTTGCGCTGGGGTGCGGCGAAAGTTTTTGCCCACGATGCGCGGTCGCTCTCCAGCGCGCGGCGCGTGACTTCGACGACGACTTCGCGGATGTGCGCCGGATCGCGGAAACGCACTTCGCGTTTGGCGGGATGGACGTTCACATCCACGGCGGCGGGATCCATCTCGATGAAAAGGAACGTCAGCGGATGCTGCCCTTTCATTAGCGCAGTGTGGTAGCCTTCGCGCAGCGCGAAATTGAGCGTCGTGTTTTCGATGGGGCGTCCGTTTAGAAAAACGATTTGCTGCTGGCGCGTGCTGCGGCTCACGCCCGCCTTGCCGATGAAGCCGCGCAATTTCACCCCGCTAAATTCGCAGTCCGGCACCTCCAGCAATTCCGCCACGAGCGCCGCGCCGCAAAGTCCACGGATACGTTCGCGCAAGCTCTGCCCCGGCGGGAGCTGCATCACGAGCCGCTCGTCGTTGAGAAAAGTGAACCCCACCAGCGGATGCCCGACTGCCTGGAGATGCAGCGTGTGCTCCACGTGGCTGGCCTCGGTATTTTCCGTGCGCAGGAATTTCCGCCGCGCGGGCAGATTGTAAAAAAGCGACCGCACTTCGATCTGCGTGCCCTCGGGCTCGCCGCAATCGCGCACAGTCTCCATGCGCCCGCCATTCACCAGCACCTCGGTGCCCGCCAGCGCGCCGTGCTCGCGCGTGGCGAGGCGGAAACGCGACACGCTCGCAATACTCGGCAACGCTTCTCCACGGAAACCGAGCGTGTGGATCGCCATCAAATCCGCGCCCGTTTTGATCTTGCTCGTCGCGTGACGTTCGAGACACAGCAGCGCGTCATCGCGATCCATCCCGCAGCCATTGTCCACGACGCGGATGGAACTATTACCACCGCGCCGGATGAGCACCTCGATGCGCGTCGCGTCGGCATCCAGCGAATTTTCCACCAGCTCCTTCACCACGCTCGCCGGGCGCTCCACGACCTCGCCCGCCGCCACTTGGCAGGCGACAGCTTCCGACAATAACGCGATGCGACTCATTTCCAGACGAGTTGCCTAGAGCCACGGCGAAAGTCGAGCGCGGACACTTGGCCCTGCGAACAGAATCCAAGCTGAACATTTCGCAACCGTGGGTGTCTGAGACGATGCTCGTCTTTTCTAAAAAGCGCGCACAACTTCATTGTTCTCAATGTCCCGCAACCGCGCCGCCTTTACACTGCTCGAGCTGATGCTCGCGGTCTCCATCATCCTCGTGGTGATGCTCGTGGTCGTCCCGAGCGTGCGCGGGATGATGGCCGAGCGGCGGCTGCACGATACGTTTGAAAAATTCGACAACCTCACGCGCAAGGCGCAACTCCACGCCGTCACCCAGCAGCGCACTTGGGCGCTTCGGATTGACGAAAACGGCGTCACCATCGGCCCGGATGATCCTTTGCCCGAAGAGCACAGCGACAGCGAGGACGACGCGGCTCCCGAACAAATCAGCTTCAGCAAAGACGAAGGCTACACGCTGCTGCGACCGGCCTCGCTCCTTCCGCCGAAAGACACGCCAAGCAAATGGACGTTCTGGCGCAGCGGAACGTGCGAGCCGGCCATCGTCAATTACACCGGCCCCGACGGCACATGGGCGGCGCAATACAACCCGCTGACCGGCCACGGCGAAATCACCGACCAGCAAGTGCAATGACGACGCTCGCTTTCAAAACAACGAGTCTCCCGCGCAACCGGCGCGCGTTTGTGCTGATCGAATCCATGCTCGCAGTCGCCATTTTTGCCATCGGCGTGCTCGCGCTCGGGCGCTGCATGGAGAACTGCATGAAGAGCGAAAAATACCGCCGCGAGGAAGGGCTCGCCCAGCGCGCGCTCGCAAATTATTGGGTGCAAATCGAGACCGGCGCGCTGCCGCTGAACACGGACAAATCCAGCGAGGAACTCAAAGGCGCGTGGGCGGGGATGACGATGAACATGGCCCGCGAGCCACTCAAACTCCGCAACGAAAAGGATCAGGAAATTTTCGGGCTTTATAATGTGACGCTCTCGCTGAATTGGAAATCCGGCGGCGATGCGATCACGCGAGAGATGTCGTTCATGATCTATCCGCGACAAAGAAACGGTGCGCCAGATAATGCGTCGCGCCCGCTCGCGCCCACGAACAGAACGGAAGGCATTCCAACTCCACGCATCACGACTCCGACGCCGCGTTGATCCGCCTCATCCAAAATGACGCATGACTTTCCAATGACGAACGACGCGAGCCGCACGACTCCCGCGCGCCTGCGTCATTCGTCATTTTCCCGTCGCTCCGGCTTCACTTTGCTGGAGGTCATTCTCGCCGTCATCATCCTCGCCTCGCTTGCGCTCAGCATTTCCAAATTTGTGCAGTCGGATCTCCGCGCGATCCAATCTTCCGTGCAAGACACCGAGGAGCAACTCGCCGTCGAGCGCCTCGCCTCGCTCGTGCAGGAGGAGCTTTGCAACATCGTCCCGCGCAGCCAATCCTCGCTGCTCGGCGAAGGGCTGAAGCTCGGCGGCACGAATCTCGATTCCATCGAATGGCGTTCGCGCGGCGGCCCCGGCCTGATGACCACCGCAGCGAGCGGCGAGTATCGCGTGAAACTCCGAATGCAGCCGCTCAAGGACAACCAAAACAAATACGAAATCGGACTGTGGCGCCGGCCCGCGTTGCTCGATACCGAGAGCGGCCTCATCGTCGGCGGCAGCGACAAAGACGCGACGTGGGTGCCGCTTTTACAAAACGTCACGGGCCTCACCATCCGCTATTGGGACGCCCGCATCGGGCAGGTGCTCGACAACTGGCGCGATCAAAATGCGCGCCCGAGTTTCATCATCCTCAGCATCCTCCGCGAAGGCGAAGAGTCGCCCTACGAAGCCGTCCTCAGCATCCCCGCAGCCATGACGCAGCAATGATTCCACGCCCTTCACACATTCGCGGCTCCGCGCTGCTGCTCGTTCTTTTGGCGCTCTTCGTCCTCACGGCTGGCGTGCTCGTGTGGGCGTCGTTCATCCGGCAGACACTGGCCGTCGCGGGCGAGCAGCAGAATGACACCGAGGCCCGCGCGATGGCGCACAGCGGGGTTTCCCTCGCACTGCATCCGCTGGTGGGAAAAGAGACGCCGGTTTTGCAAGCGATGGCGGAGAGCGATCCCGGCTACCGCGTGCAAATGATCAGCGAAGGCGGCAAGCTGAACGTCAACATGCTGCTGGGCGGACAAGACCCCAACCGGCTCGATCTTTTCAAACGCTGGCTCGAATCGCGCGGCATCGAATTCAACGACCGTGAGCGCATGGTGGACTGTTTGCTCGACTGGCTCGATGGCGACAATCTCAAGCGCATCAACGGCCAGGAAGACAGCATCGGCTACCACCCGCCGAACCGTGGGCAATTTCTCAGCGTCGAGGAAATCGCCGAGGTCGCCGGCACCGAGGGACTCACTTCGCAAGCGGGCTGGCAGGACGATCTCACCGTGGATTCGCAAGGACAGATCGATCTCACGAGCGCGGAAAAAAACATCCTGCGCCTGCTGCCCGGCATCAATGACGGCGGCATTGATCGTTTTTTAAAATGGCGCAAAGGCCCCGACGGCATTGATGGCACGCTCGATGATCCGAAGATCGACAAACTCGAAACCGTGCAGGCTTTCCTCGGAATAAACAAAGCGCAGTGGGGCGCGCTGGGCGGTCTGATCGGCCTGCGCGATCCGAATTGGCGCATCACCGTCACGGGCTGGTCGGGAAAAGTCGTTCGACAAGTCGAGGTCGTCGCCGCTAAGGGAAGCCAGACCCCACAGATCAAAAAGTGGAAAGAATGAAGCAAAACGGCACGACTCACGCCCTCCTCACACCGGAGGCACACGGCTGGCGGCTCCACATCAGTGGAGGCGAAGATCGCACCGTGCCCACGCTCAGCGAGGCCATCGCGGCAATCCCCGCCACGGCGCATCTCGAGCTCGCGCTCCCGTGCCAGTCCGTCCTTCTCGAACGCCACAAACTTCCCGCCACCGACCGCACCGAGCTTGCGGATATGCTCCAGCTTCAGCTCGAAAAAACGCTCCCCTTCCCCGTCGAAGAAGTCAGCCACGGATTTGAAATCCTCAGTCAGCAGGAAAACGAAAGCACCATTCTCAGCGTCACCGCCGCGCACTCGGAGCTGGAGCAACTTTGCGCACCGCTGCGCGAAAACGGGCGCGTCCCTGCGCACATCAGCCTCCATGCTTTGCGCATCGCCGCCGCTTGCCCTGCCGATGAAACCACGCTCGTTCTTTGGGCGGAGCAGGAGCAAACCGTCGTCGCCATCGTCGCAGGCGGCAAACTCGCGTGGGCGCAACCCATCGCCGCGCTCGACGCCGAGACCGTCATGGGCGAACTCCACGGCCTCCTCATCAGCGCGGAACTCGATGGCGTGCCGTCCGATTTCACCACCATCCGCGTCGCCGAAGATTGTCAGGCAATGAGCCAGCCGCTCGCCGCGCATTTTCAAAAACAAGTCGAACCCCTCGACTATGGCGCCATCGCACAGCCCGGCCAAAATTTACTCCCCGTCCCCGCGCACTCGGGCCTCGATTTGCTCCCCGCTGCGTGGAAGCAGGCCGCCCGCAGCCGCCACCGTGGAGAAAAGCTGAAGCAAAATCTGCTCACTGCGGCCGTCGTCTATTTGCTCATCGCCGCCGTCGCATTCATCTATCTCGCGTGGACAAAACATCAGGTGCAAAAAGCCCAGGCCGAAGTCGCCGCCACCGCTCCGCGCTATGCAGGCATCGCCAAACAAATCACCCGCTGGGACGCGCTCACGCCCGCCATCGAGTCCGACCGCTACATCATCGAAGTGATGCACCTGCTCATCCGCGACCTAGGCAAAGCCAAGGAAGCGCAGCCAAATCTGGATTTGAAATTCACCTCCTTCACCTTCAATCCGCACGAGTGGATCGTGAAAGGCGAAGGCACCACGGACAGCCATTTTGAATTCACGCAGCACTTGAAAAAAGACACCGAGCTGACCGACCACTGGGACATGCCCACGCCCACGCCGCCCTACACCCCGCTCAAGGAAGACCGCGTCAGCTTCACCATCACCGGCAAACCACGATGATCGCAAAAATGTCCCAACGCGAAAAAGTCCTCGCATCCGGCGTCGGTGCCGCGCTCTTCCTGCTGCTGAATATTTTCCTTTTCAAAATCTTCCTCGGCAACC
Source organism: Spartobacteria bacterium (assembly GCA_043766295.1). Classification (GTDB taxonomy): domain Bacteria; phylum Verrucomicrobiota; class Verrucomicrobiia; order Chthoniobacterales; family Chthoniobacteraceae; genus SXWH01. The sequence continues at coordinate 9,541 of JAYUIF010000123.1, forward strand.
ACGCCCTCCTCCTCGCCTCGCTGGCAAAAGCCAAAGTGCAGATGGCCGGCTTCCAGCAGCAGGAAAGCGAACGCACGAAGTGGGCACAGCGCGAAGTGTGGCTCGATGCAAACCTGCCCGCACTCGGCGACGCCGACATTGCCAATAAGCAAATCCGCGAAGCCCTGCTCGATCTCGGCAAAAAACACACCGTCACCATCGAATCCCCCGCCCCCGGCGTGCCGAACTCGCAGCCTTACTACACCTCCCTCGGCGTCCGCATCGAGTGCAAGGCCGCGTGGACGCAGATTGGAAATTTCCTCTACGAACTCCAGACACCCGGCCAATTCCTCGTCATCGAATCCCTCGAAATGAAAGTGGACCCCACCGATAAAACCCAACTCCGCGCCACCATGACAGTCGCCAAATGGTTCGCGCCAAAATAGCAGATGAACGCCACCCGTTGCACATTGTCCAAACCCGCATCACCATTGCACCGCCCATGAAGACTTCGCTCATTTTCCTGATCGCCACCACCAGCGCCTTGGTCGCAGCGGAAAACATCATCCCCGTCGCCTACACCAAGGATCGCTACAACGAAACTTTCAGCAACTCGCCTTTCGCGCTGGAAACCAAAGTGGAAGCCCCCGCAGCACCCAAGGAAGACGCTTTCAAAAATCTCGAACTCAAAGGCCTCGGGCAGGCCGATGGCAAAGACTACGTCATCATCCAGAAAGTCGGTGAGAGCAATTCCATGCGCTTCTGGGGGCAGGAGCCGAACGGCGAAATGTCCGTCAAAGAAGTCCACTGGAGCGACAGGATGGGCGAAACCTACGTCATCATTCGCAAAGGCAGCGAAGAAGGAAAAGTGAGCTTCAACGAACTCGCCCTCCACGGCGGCGTCGCGCAGGGCGCACCCAATCCCGCTCCCGGTCGCCCAACGCACGGAAACTTCGGCGGCAATAACAATGCTGCTCCCGGCCTCGGCAACGCAGCCCAGCGCCCGCCACAGCCCTCTTTCCAACCCGCAAACCAGCCGCCCCGCCCATCTGCGACCCCCGCCCCCAACGGCGGCTTCCGCTCATCTCCCCCCGGCATTCCCTCCCCTGCCGCCGCGCCAAACACCCACGGCGGCGGTCGCCAGCGCATCCGCGTCATCAATAACCGATAGATGTAAACGACGCGAAAACAAGGCTGGCCGACAGAGGGAAACTCACTGAAAGCGCATCCCAAACCGACCTTTTAGCCACCGGTGCCAGTCGTGTGGACGGCCCCGGTGTATTCCGCGATGGGATTCCACCCATCATTTTGGAGAAAATACGCACGTCCCTCGTTCTCCTGCGTCTTTCGTGGGTGGAAATGGATCATCGCTCGCGGGTTGGGAATGTCTCTCGTAGCGGCGGATTTGGCGAGCGCAAATTCAGGGGAAACATACTCTCAATAACGAATAATCTGTCTGTCCCTTGGGGCTTCACGCAAGGTTCGCGCTTCGCCTACTTGATGAATCGAAAAGCTCAGATTCATTATTTCATGAGTGCCAACACGAATTTGCCTGCCTGCGAAAAAGCCGGAACCGATTTTAAGAACGAACTGGCCGAATACCGAAGGCAGTTGGCGTCTGGTGATCCTGCCTTGCTGAAATACCGTCAGCAAGTCTTGGTCATCAATTTGAAGTCGGGAAAGAGCGTCCGCCTTCCTGTAGCAGCTTTGCCTCCGCCACTGAATCGGGGCTCGCTTCCGCCCGGCTACATCGAGCGTATTTTAGAACTGAATTTGGAAGACTCTAATACCATCATTGATGCGCTATGGAGCTACCACAAACAAACGGCACTCGAGTGGATGGGAGAGGCCTTGCTGTTGCCGAGTTGGTGAGCGATTTGGCCGTTGACAGGCTGGGCAGAATTGCGGATAGTGCAGGCATGAAAACATTGCGCAAAACCCTCTTTGCGATTGCTGTAATAATTTTCACCGCCCAAGCCCACGCCGTCATGTATCTGGCGCGGCCTTATGATCCCAACATGGGGCGCTGGCTGTCAAGGGATCCGATTGGAGAAGAGGGCGGCGTGAATTTGTATGGGTTCGTGGGAAACAGACCTATAACGGCGGCGCAAGAATTTTTCTGTAAATTGAGCGAGAGTCAGGATGAGGGCGGGATGGATGGATTCATATCGAGGTAGATTTTGCCGGATTCCCAATC
>JAYUIF010000124.1:0-1999 GCA_043766295.1 Spartobacteria bacterium
TTGTTTCTCCGGCGTGGTGAACGCACCCGCAGCCTGCCGCCGTGCGAAGTAGGCAAACAGCGAGCGAAACGTCGGCGCGGCGGGATTCTCGTCCTCCGACGATTCTTCCAATCCAAAAAACAGCCTGCCGAGAACTTCCTGCCAATTCGAATTTGAGAAAGTGGACCGCCCAACGGGAGGAGCGACAGGCCACCCTGCTGTATCAGGCGCGCGCAGCCGCACTTTTGCGGGCGAAGAACCGGTACGCTCGGCCGTGACAACCTGGCCGTTGAGATCGAACTCGATGCCGAAATTGTAGGCTTTCAACTCGTCGGTGCGAAAAACGGATTTCGGGTCGTTTTTTGCACCAAGGAGGAAGTGGACGACATCCACGAAACTCGTCTTGCCCGCGCGATTGCGCGTCTGGCGCTCGGTTGCACCGGGACTTTTCTGGGCGAGCAGCACATTCAGCCCCGCCTGAAAGGTAGGGTTTTTGAACGTCGGCAGATCGCTGAAAACGCGGTGAATCATGGCGCGTGTTTGGCGATCCGCCCATTGGCCAGAGTGATGGCGTTCACGCTGAAAAGCAGGTCAAGCGCGAGGACAAACCAGTCGTAGGTAAGCGTCGCTGTCTTGCGCCCGCGATAATTCGCCTGCACCTCTTCCCACAGCCGCGAGACCGTCTTCGGCTCATCGAGACGACGCAGCACCTCCGCGCCCACGGAGAGGAGCGCGCGGTCTTGGTGCAGTCGTTTCGTCGGCAGAATCATGGTCGCGCTGGCTCGAAGATTTCGCACTGCTCGAAAAGAAACGCGAGCACCGCGAGGACGGCTACGCGCTGCGCGGAAGTGCGGACGGCGGTGCCCGACGCCCAATCGTGCAGCGCGTCGAACATCTCATCGCCCGTGAGCCGCACCTGTTGTGAGCGGAGCGCGAGATACTTTGCACGGAAGACAGCCGCGATGTGGTCACCGTATTGAGGGTCGTGCCATTTATCGAAGAACTCGCCCACGAGTTGCGCCTTCTCCATTCCCGCTCGCAATAGCGTCGTGACGTGCGCTGAGAGCGCGTTGGCCGCGATTTTTCCTGGGGAAACCGGCACCGCTGGCTCGCTCGCCGCGCTGCCGAATTGCGCGACGTTTTCGAGCACGAGCCGCAAATCTTCAAAACCAAGAGCAAGCTTCCCGGCGCTGGATGGCGCATGGCCGAGCAGAGATTGCAGCCCAACTTCGGGGATACGCCGGAAACGCAGCATCAATTCCTCCAAACCCCAGTGCGTCACCGTCACGCCTGGATTCGTCTTCTCCAGTTCCAGCAGCAGCTTGAGCACATCGGGAGGCAACCCCTTCGTCGAGTTGTGAACGAAGACCCACCTATCGAAATGCTCTTTCCAGTGCGGAAGCGCGCCCGCGAAGTCCTCGTCGATTTTCTGCATCGTCTTTGCCTGTTCCATCTCGTTCGGCGCATAGACCTGAAACAGCGCGCGCTCGGACTTGAGGTAGCCGTCATTTTTGCGGTCGCCAATATTGCCCCACGGCCTGCACGCAATGAAGTCCGCGGGGTGCGCCAGCGCCATAACCTTCGAGAATAACGCCTGAAAAGAATCGCCGTTAGTCCCACGGAAAAGATTGATGAATCGTTCTTCGTAGTAAGCGGTGGTCAGGTCATCCATGCGACGCCGCAGGCGTAGCCGAATAGCCTGAAATTGCCAGAGGCGTTTTTGCGACTCGGCGACGACGGCCAGCGCTTTGAAAACCGCGCGCATTTTTTCGGCGCAGCCGCCGAGGCGATGCGGCGCATCCTCATCGACCGCGCGCGGCGGCGGCTGGCGGTGCGCCACGGCGGCGGGCAGGAGCATGTGGACGTGCAGGAGATCGAGATCGCCGCGCCGATGGAGAAAGATGACGAAATGCTCGCGCTGAACGACGCGCTCGACCGCCTCGCCGAGCACGACGCGCGGAAGGCGGAACTGGTGAAGCTGCGTTACTTCGTGGGGTTCACGATCGAAGAGGCGGCGGAG
>JAYUIF010000125.1:0-4969 GCA_043766295.1 Spartobacteria bacterium
CGGGAAGCACGGCGAATACGAGATCGTCCTGGCGAATCCGCCCTTCGGCAAGAAGAGCAGCGTGACCATCGTGAACGAGGCGGGCGAGTCGTCCAAGGAGAGCCTCATCATCAACCGCGACGATTTCTGGGCGAGCACGAGCAACAAGCAGCTCAATTTCCTCCAGCACATCTTCACCATCCTCAAGCAGCACGGTCGCGCGGCGGTGGTGCTGCCGGACAACGTGCTCTTCGAAGGCGGCGCGGGCGAAACAATCCGGCGCGAACTGCTCAAGCAGGCGGACGTGCATACGTTGCTACGCCTGCCCACCGGCATCTTCTACGCGCAAGGAGTGAAGGCGAACGTCCTGTTCTTCGACCGGAAGCCCGCGCAGGAAAAGCCGTGGACGCAGAAGCTCTGGATTTACGACCTGCGCACGAACCTGCATTTCACGCTCAAGGAAAACACGCTCAAGCGGAGCGACCTCGATGACTTCGTGAAATGCTACCACGCGAAGAACCGCCACGACCGCAAGGAGAGCGAGCGGTTCAAATCATTCACTTACGAGGAACTGACCAAACGCGACAAGGTGAACCTCGACATCTTCTGGCTGAAGGATGACGCGCTCGAAGAATCGGCAAATCTCCCCGCGCCTGAAATCATCGCCGCCGACATCACCGCCGATCTGGAGGCAGCGTTGGAGCAGTTCGCGACGATTGCAGAGGATTTGAAGTAGCTGGCCAACCGGCTCAGCCCGAGCGAATGCAAACGCGTATTCCTTCTAAAAATTGGGCGTGCGTTGGGTTTTCTTGTATGCTGTGAACGCTGCTGTAGCTTGCTGGGCGGCGTATCGCCGACAGATCACTTATTTTTTACATGAAGAAACTTTTGCTCCTGCTTTTCATCGCCGTTCTCGGCGGTGGGGGGTGGTATGCTCACAACCAACGTTGGCTCGACTTTGGCACCAGACAAACAGCCGCACCGGCAACGAGCACCACGACTGCGCTCGTGGAAAAACACGACATTGAATACTCGGTTTTAGTCAGCGGCGATGTGCAGCCTGCTTCGCAACTCGACGTGAAACCCGAGGTGGGCGGGCGCATTTTGAAACTCAATGTGATCCCCGGTGTGCGCGTGAAATCGGGGGATATTCTGGTGCAGATTGACGACCGCGACATCCTCACCGAGCGGGACAGCGCGGTGACTGAAATCGAGGGGATGAAACTTTCCGTGGATAAGACGCGGAAGAACTACGAGCGGGCCAAGGATCTGTTCGCGCAAAAACTTCTGAGCAAGGAGGCGTTTGATAATCTGGAGTCGGAATTTCTCATCGCAGAAAACGCATTCGATCGCGCGGAGCGGAAGAAACAGATCGTCGAGGACAAGCTCTCTAAAACCAAAGTCATCGCACCCGGCGACGGCACGGTGCTGACGGTGCCGGTCGTCGAGGGACAGGTCGTCATCCCCGCAGCGAGCGTGAATAACGGCACCACCTTGATGACCATCGCCAACCTATCGAGGTTGCTCGTCGAAACCCATGTGAACCAAGCCGACGTAGGCAAACTCGCGCTCAAACAGGATGTGAAACTCAGCGCCGAATCCATCAAGGACGAGGAAATGGACGCGGAGATATTTTTCATCGCCCCGGTCGCAACGCTGAAAAACAACGTCAAGGGCTTCACCGTGCAGGCCATCATAGACAAGCCCAGCGCGCGCCTGCGCCCCGGCATGACGGTGCAAATGAATATCCCCATCGCCCACGTGGAAGATGTCGTCGCGGTGCCGGTCGGCGCGGTATTTCGCGGCGAAGGCAATTCGCGCGTCGTCTATGTCCTCGCTGGCGACAAGACTGAGAAGCGCGTGGTGAAAGTCGGCGTCTCGAACACAGAACACGCGCAAATTTTACAAGGCGTGGCTGAGGGCGAAAAAATCCTGCTCAACGAACCGGAGCGCGTGCCGAGGAAGCGTTCGTAGCACGCGGATTCCAGCGCATCGCCACGCGTCCATGCACACACGTCACTTTGGATCATGCCGCTGATTGAACTCACCGAGGTAACCAAACTCTACCGCATCGGAGAGCAGGAAATCCACGCACTCGACGGCGTGGACCTCACCATCGAGCAGGGCGAATTTTGCGCCATCGTCGGCCCGAGCGGCAGCGGGAAGAGCACGCTCATGCACCTCCTCGGCTGTCTCGACATCCCGACGACTGGCCGCGTGATTATTGACGGCACCGATGTCTCGCGAGCGAGCGACGGGATGCTGGCCGAGATGCGAAACAGAAAAATTGGATTCGTATTTCAGGCGTTCAATCTGCTCGCGAAAATGAACGTGCTCGAAAACGTGGAACTGCCGATGATCTACGCTGGTGTGAGCAAAAAAGAGCGCCGTCAAAATGCACTCGAAGCCATCGAGCGCGTCGGCCTCGGCAACCGTGTGAAAAGCACGCCGCTCCAGCTTTCCGGCGGCCAGATGCAGCGCGTGGCAATCGCGCGCGCCCTCGTGAATAATCCGAAAATCGTCTTCGCCGATGAACCCACCGGAAATCTGGATTCTGCCACGGGCAAAAATATTCTGGCCCTTTTCCGCGAGCTCAGCGAGCAGGGCCGCACCATCGTCCTAGTCACCCACGACAACGAAATCGCGGCGAACGCCACGCGCCGCATCGTCATGCGCGATGGGAAAATCGTGAGCAACCCCGATCAATTCGCCAGCGGCACGCACGCCGCAGTTGCGCCATGAATTTCTGGAACAGCCTTACCATCGGATTGCGCGAGATTTTTTCGCATAAATTCCGGAGCATCCTCACGATGTTCGGCATCATTCTCGGCGTCGCCAGTCTGCTCACCACGTTTGCACTCATCGAGGGCCTTGCAAAAAAGAACCGCGAAATCCTGAACATGCTCGGCGGCATCGAGCGCGTGATCGTCGCGCCACAGGAGGTGCCTGCGGAACAAGTGGGTAGCGCAGATCTTTCTCCCGGACAAACACTCGCGGATGCGGAGGCGATTCGAAAGCAGTCAAAGCTCATCTCCGCCGTCGAACCCGTGTATGATCAGTCGGCATTGTTCAGCCGTGCCGGCCACGACTACCGCTATATTTTTCGCGGTGTCTGGCCGGAGCATCTCACCATTCAAAACCATCATCTCCAGGCGGGGCGCAACATTTGCCAGCTCGATCTCGATGAGGCCGCGCACGTCTGCGTCATCGGCACAAAAATCATCGCGGTGCTCTGGCCCGATCGCCCCGATCATATGCCCATCGGCGAAATCATCATGGTAAATAGTCGCCCCTTCAAAGTCATCGGCGTGCTTGAGCACTACGAGAGCGATGAAGCCAGACGTGCGCGCCTCGAAGGGCGTCCACCGCCCAAGATGAGATTTGGGAAATACTGGAATCCCTACGACAAAAAGAACCTCACCGTTCTCGTTCCCTTCACCACGATGTTTTACGATTTCAAAAGCGCGGGCGGTTCGAGCAGTTCCGGCAGCGCATCCTCCGACAGATCATCCGCCGCAAGTTCATCCACCAGTAGCGCAGCCAGCGCGCCTAAGCCGAGCGGCTTACTCAAGGACGACCCCGGGCCGAATTACAAAATTGACGAACTCGCCCTCCAAATCGCCGACCCGCAAAATATGCAACCCGCGCTCGACGAAGTGCGCCGCATCCTCCTCGGCACTCATCGGGGGATTGAGGATTTCACTTTCGATACACGGCAGGAATGGAGCGACACCATCGAGCAACAGACGAAGCAAACCCGTTTCGTCGGCGTTCTCATCGCGAGCATCGCACTTGTCGTCGGCGGTATCGGTATCACAAACATCATGCTCGCCAGCATCACCGAGCGCATCCGCGAGATCGGAGTGAGGCGTGCAGTCGGCGCGAAGGCCGGTCACATTTTTACTCAGATCATCGTCGAGGGATCCGCCATCGCCGTGCTCGGCGGGCTGTTCGGGCTGGCCGCGTCCTTATTACTGATGAGGCTCATCGAGTTCGCCACCGACGGCGACAGCATCGCCATCGTGAGCACACAGGCCGCCTTCGCGAGCTTCAGCTTCGCCGTGATCATCGGCGTCGTCAGCGGCATCTACCCGGCATGGCGGGCAAGTCGCGTGGAGCCCATCGAGGCGCTGCGCTACGGCTAGCGAATTAGCGGATGAAGCCCCGCTCTGGTGGCGGTATAGTCGCGCCGAGTGCATCCAGATATTTCTTGGCGACGATGCCACCATCAATGTTGATGCCGTCTAGAACTGGCTCGTGGCTGACCGTTGGCTGGCCATCTTGATCCAAGTAGTCGCCCCCTAATTTATCCACGCCGATATTTTGTGCGATATTGAGGTTTTTGACGAATTGGATGGAAGCAATCCGATTCACGTTGCCAGCGACGGCAGACATGAGATTGCGGGCGGTGAAGTTTTCAAGCGAGCCATTGACGCCATAGCGCGCGGATAGGGTGCGATAAGTGATCGGCGCGCCGAAAGGATCCAGAATAACCGCTTTGTTGCGGCCTGCAGCACCGACTACGACACCGACATTGCCAACTAAATCCGTGAGCTCCTGCAGTCCCCCGACAGGATCCACTAATTTTTTACGAACAAAATCCGCGACGGTTTCACCCGCAAATATGTCGTTGTAACTCTTGATGCCAATGGCTGCGTCCATGTTACCGGCCTCGCCAGCAAGGGTAACGTTCCGGATAGAGCCGCCTTTGCCGACGTAGGTGGTTTTCGACTTATCCAGCGGAGTGCCGTAGTGAATCGTGTCGCCGCCATCTCCCGCGATGAGATCAATGTGAGTGGCTATCGCATTGGTCTGTGTAATTCCGGAGATGCTGCCACCGTCGCCACCCCGCCCAATCTGTCCGCCAAATTGATTTTTATGTTGGTTGAGATCAGGATCCTGAGTGTTTGGGATGAACGAGCCTGCCTTGCCACCCACGCCGCCAATGAACAGGGCCTTGGATAAAGTGGACGCGCCAAGCGCCACGCTC
>JAYUIF010000126.1:0-28334 GCA_043766295.1 Spartobacteria bacterium
CTGAACAGCGTGCGCGGCTACCGGGAAAATCAACTCCTGCGCGACAACGGGATCTTTGCCTCGGTGGAGATGCGCTTCCCGCTCGTGCTCCGCAAAGACGGGACGCCCGCTGTGTCGCTCGCGCCTTTCGTGGATTGGGGAACGGGTTGGAATGTGAACAAGGCGGACGATCACAACGAGACGATCGTGAGCGCCGGCTTGGGCCTGCTGCTTCAGCCGTCCAAGCACATACACGCAACGGTGTATTGGGGGCATCCCTTCGTGCAACTCGCGGGCTCCGGCGGGCAAAACAGCCTGCAAGATGCAGGGTGGCATCTCACGGTGTCGCTCGATGCTTTTTAAAAAAACGCGATGGGCGCGTTACTTTTTCCGCTCAAATTCGGCGACAGACTTTAGCCCGACTTGCTCGAGTAAATCGGCGCGTGCGGCTCGCAGCGTGGCGTCTTTCGGTGCGGCGTCGATCTGATCGGAGAGCGCGGCGAGCGCGTCATACCACACGCCATTGGCGGCGTAGGCTGCGGCTTTGTCGGCATCCGATTTCGCCAGCTCAGTAGCGAGTTCGGCAGCGGGTTCGATTCGCTTGATGACTCCGCTGGCGATGCTGTCTTGCGCCCGGCTTTTCGGATCGACCACGAGCGCGACGCTCCATTTATATTCGATGCCGGGTTCGAGTGTGACTTTCTGACGGGCGAGCTGGATGCGGTGAATGCCTGAGCCGCCATCCTTTTGCCCTGCGAGTGCAGCGCTGACTTTGAGCAGCGGCTTTGGGATTTTCGGATTGATGAGCGTGATCTCGACACGCGCTGCTGAATCTTTCTGTGCGGGGCCGTCCTGAAACCAAAAGAGCGACGGCTGCGCTTGCGTGGTGAATGCAATGTGACTCGGAGTGAGCACGGAATGCTTTGGCAAAATTTCTCCTTTTGCGCGCGAGCCTCCATCCCCATCGGTGCGGGCACCGGTGGCAGCAGAGGCCGGAACAGTGTATTTCAAAAGCGAACGTTTCGGTTTGGCATCCGCAGGTGCGGGCGCGGGCGCGTCCTGTGCGAAGGCGGCGGTGGTGACGAGGGCGATGAGTGCGATGGTTTTCATGAGGCTGTGGGTTCCTTTTTTGATATGATGCTGTGGACGACAACTTGGTCGGCTTTGCCTTTCAAACTGAGCGGCCCCAGCAGGCGTGTAACGTAAGCATCGTGGAGCCGCTTGCAAGTGGCATCACTGATGAGGATCGTGCATTCCGCCCCCTCCGCATCGTGAACAAAATCCTTGCCTGCGCCCTCCAGTCGCGCGGCCGTATTCACGTTGTCGCCGAGCACGGTAAATTCCAGCCGCGCCTCGCTGCCCACGCTGCCCGAGACGACCGCGCCGGTGTGGATGCCGATGCGCATCGCCGTCGTCGGGCGCCCCGTCGCGAGCCACTCCGCGTTCAGCTTGAGCAAAGACGCACGCATCGCCAGCGCACACTCGACGGCGTTCTGCGCATCCGTATCCATCTCGGCCTCCGTCGTCCGCGCGATCGGCACACCGAAGACACCCATGATCGCGTCACCGATGAATTTATTGATGATGCCGCCGCACGCATCCACATGCGAAGCGATGCCCTGAAAGTAGTCATTCATCCAGTTCATCAACGTCGCGGGATCCATCTTTTCCGACGTGGTCGAGAAGCCCTTCAAGTCCGTAAAAAGCACCGTCGCCACGACGCGCTGCGGCTTCAGCCGTCCACCGTCGAGGAACTGATCTCTTTCATTCATCAGCGCGTCCGCGACCGGGCCGGACATGTGTTTTGAAAAAATCGTCTTCATCATCCCCCGCTCCATATTTTCCAGATACGCGACGAGCGAAGTCACCAGCGCCGCCGCCAGCGTGCAGCATATCATCGGCGCAGCGATGGGAATCCAGACGCGATGGGAAAAAGCGTATGTCCCCGTAAAATAGAACGCCGCGAGCAACAGCCCGAGAGCCGGAACAATCTTCCACGGCGAGTGCAACAGCAGCCCCACAATCCCGCCAAGCCCGGCAGCCAGCGCGATCCACAGCACCTCGCTCCAATCCGACCACCACGTCATCGGAGCCACGCCATCCAGCGCAGTGCGCAGGAGTTGATGCGTGAGCATCACATGCTGCTCCACGCCGCGCAGATTATTGTCCACTGGCGTCGGGTTGCTGTCCTTGATGCTCTCCATCACCGTCGCCATGAATATGATTTTCCCAGCAAGGGCTCCGGCTGGAATCTCGCCGCGCAAAACCTGCCCGTAACTGTAGTCGTGCGGCGTGCTCTTTGCCGCAGCTTCCATGATGCGGAAATGGCGCGGCGCTTCAAAATCGCACAGATACTCGTAGTCGGGCGGTTCGTCGCCTGAGTAACCACCCGCGCGCCCCGTGAGCCTCGGGATGATCGTGTTGCCGAGCTTGATGACTTGTTTTCCACCCGGCCCGTCCACAAACGACACCTCCACATTTTTCGTCTCCAAAAAACGGAGCGTCGCCGCGAGGCTGAGACTAGGAAACGGTTCGGCGAGCCCCTTCTCCGCTGCGATCAAACCGCGCCGGAAAACACCATCGAAATCCCTCGGAAGATTATTTGCGACGATGCGGTCGGGATCATTCGCGAGCGCGGGCGGGCCTTTGAAATAACCAATGCGTTCAATCGCGATGATGCTTTTGAGTTCCCGAAATGCAGACTCCAATTCGGCGTAGCCTTCACGATTCCGTGGCTCCGGCAAATCGCGATACAAGTCCACCGCAATCACCGCCGGCTTCTGCGCATCAATCATCCGAAATACCTTCGCCAGTTCCCGGTCAGCCAGCGGATAGCCGTAATCAATGAGATCCTTTTCGCTCATGCCTATGAGCACGATCCGGTCATCGCTTTTCTCAAGCTGCGTCCGCGATTTCACGAGGTGATCATAGACCAGCAACTCCGGCACTTGCAGCCACCCGACTGCACGCACTGCCAGCATGGCCATAAGCACGAGCAGACTGATAACGGCGCAGGCGACGGGTGGACGATGGAGCGTCTTGCTGATCGAAATCATAGCCAGTTTCCGATGATGAGATACGGCGCCCAGAAACACGGATGTGCGTAACGCGGATTCGCAAGCAGATGCCGTTGCGCCGCCTGCAACGCCTGCGCTTTCGTCATCGCTACACGCCCGGTCAACCCCGTGTAAAAATCCGCCACAAGCTCCGCAGACGCCTCATCATTCACGCACCACAGCGTCGCAAATGCACTCCGCGCGCCCGCCTTTACCGCCACACCGCCGAGGCCGAGTGCGGCGCGATCATCGCCTGCCGCAGTCTGGCAGGCGCTGAGCGTGAGAAGTTCCAGCGGCTTGTCGGCGAGCTGGCCGGGACGAATGAGTTTTTCGAGATCATCCAGCGTCAACTTGTCCGCATGAGTGAGCACGAAGCTCTTGCGGACATCGCTATCAATGTGCCCGTGCGACGCGATGTGGACGATGGTGAACGGCTCGCCGGTGAATTTTTCCGTCACGCGCACTTTCATGAAATCGCCATTCATGAGCGTTTCATTTTGCGGATAGAGTTTCCCAAGCCGCTCGACTTCTTTTTGCACGGCTGGCAGTGCTTGGAAACTCTGCACGGCATCGGTGAGTCCATTGATCATCATGCGCGGCGCGCGAAGGCCCGCTGGCCCGGACTCCATCAAATCCAGCCCCGGCGACACGGCGATGGAGTATTTCTCGACGAGAAATTTTTCGCCGTCATGCAGCGCCGCCATCGGGACCGTCCGCAGCGCGCCGTCGGGCACAAAGACCAGCGTTTCGATTCCGTGCGACTTCAGCAGCGGCACCACCGGCTCGATCAGCAGCTTGTAGAGTTGCTGCGCCTGTTCCATGAATTCGTTCGTCGTCCGGACTTCGAGATTCAAGCGGAAGTGGCGCACGATGTCCGTCAATTCCAAGTCGCCGACACTCACTTTATAGCGCTCGATGCGGCCCGGTTTTTCCTTCGTGCCCGGCAGACTCAGCAGCAGTTCCGTGCGCGAGGGCAGCGGCAGGATGTAGAGCACCGCAGCCTTCTCGGAAAGGTTCTCCACGTTGCGCTGTTTGGAGCGGAGAAGGTTCACGCAATCGTCCTGAAAATAATCCTCCAACTCCGCAGACTTCAGCGCCTCTGCAGTCGCGCGCGCCTCACGAAGAACCGTCTGAAACTCCCCGGTGTCCTTGATCCCGTCCGCACGCTGGAGCAGCAAATCCGCAAGCTCGTAATACACCGCGCCAACGACCTGCCGGTAGGACGATCCCGCGTTGCGATTTCCGTGACGAATCGCCACATCATTGCGAATCGCCTCCAGCGTCGCCACCGCGCGCCGGTAAGCCTCAATCGCTGTGTCGCGCTCGCCCTGACTCGCAAGAATCCGCCCCGACTGCCACTGCCAGCGATACAGCGCATCCGTCGTCCGCGTGCGCTGCGCCAGATCGAGTGCGCGCCGTGTCAGCGCCAGCGCCTCGGGCAGTTTTTTTTCAAACTCATAGAGCGATCCTTGATTGCCGAGCGCCCACGAAAGTGCGCGGTCATCACCAATCGCCGAGGCCAGCTTCACCGCTTCCGCATCCAGCTCAAACGCCCGGCGGCGCATCGCGTTATCGTGCGCAGGCTCCTCGTGGAAATACCGTTCAAAAATCTTCGCAAGCCCGATCAGCAGAAACGCCCGATCATGCCCCTCCGGCAACGCCCTCGCCGCACGCACCGCAGCGTCCATTTCTTTTCGTGCCGCAGGAAAATCCCCGGCGCTGATCCGCGCATCGGCGAGATTTCGCTTCGCACGCGCTGCCAGTTCCGGCGATCCGTATTTCGCCGCAAGCGCGGCAGACTCCACCAGCGCGACGACCGCCCCCGCTTTATCGCCCGTGCCCAAAAGCAAAATGCCGAGGTCATTTTGCACCTGCGCCACGAGACCATGCGCCTTGAGTTTTTTCGCAGTAGCCAGCGCCTTGCGGAGCAGTGGTTCCGAGTCAGCGGCCTGCCGCGAAAACATCACCGACGCTCCCTGCGCAGCCTCCACTTCCGCGAGCCGCAACTCGGCCCCGCTGGACTTCGCCTCCTCCTCCAACTCCGCCAATGTCTCCAGCGCAATCTTATGCTGCCCGAGTTCGCCCAGCGCTTGTAGCCGCGATAAAAGCGCCTCGATTCGCGCATCCCCTTTCGCCGCGTCAGCCACCTTGCCCCACTCGGCTGCTGCTGTGGAAAAATCTCCGCGCTGTGCTGCGGCGCGTGCGATGTCGGCGTCGGCCCAAGTCGGCGCAAGCATCGCCAAAAAGGCAGCAACCCAACTGATTTTTGCTAGGGCGGATCGCAATGACATCGCGGCTTTAGTCACACCGTGCAGAGTTGGCGTCAATTTGAAATCGTCCGGCGGATAATTGTGCGTTGCCCGTGTTCACTCCGGTTTCGACTCAGATCTGTTTGACGAGAATATCCGCGATTGCCTCGGCTCCGCCGAACTTGATGTAGTGACTGGTGGCGAGGGTGGTGACGGCGGCGGCGGCACCGACTTTGATGCTCTTGATTTTCACAGCCTCGATGCCGTAGCTGTGCGCGAGCAACGGCGTGCCGGTGAGGGTGCCGCTGCCGGCTCCGATACTGACGGCGCCGATGGCGAGGACGGGGGCTACGCCCAGTGAGGCGATGTCGTCGTTGTCGCCGAAGATGCCGTTCACGGGATTGATCCCGGCGGCGATAGTGGTGCTGCTGAGCGTTCCTGAGATGGCGATGGCGCCGATGGTTGCGGCGCGCGTGAATACTTCGTTGCCGTTGAAAGTGCCGTCGCCACCGAGGTAGGTGCCGCCGAGAATGAGAGAGGTGCTCACTCCGGCGGTGGGATCGATTGCTCCACCGATGGTGATTTTTCCGATGTTGGTGGCGGCGGCGATGGTGCTGCCGCTGATGGAGTGTGAAGATGTGATGGCGCCGATGCTGGCGCTGCTGGTCTCGAAGGTGGAATTGACGATGCCCATGACGCTGACGCCGGCTTTCAGGGCCACAGTGAGGCCGTTGATTTTCTGGGCTTCGACGTCGAGGTTTTCGAGGCCGATGATGTTGTCGGCTGGGGCGGCGTTCGTGGCGGAAAGCCCGGCGAAGACGGTGGCGGCGACGATTTCGTAGTTCCTGATGCCGCCTGCGGTGCTCTTGATAAGGCCGAGGGAGCCGTTGTAGGCGATGATGTTCTTTTTCAGCGGGTCGCCGAAGTTGTCCAACACCGTGGTGCCGTCGAAGGTGTAGGCGGTGATGCTGCCAATGGATTTCGCACTCAGACTGCCGGTGAAGTCGCCTTTGACTTTGACGTTGATGATGGATGAAACGCTGTTGACGGAGCCGGTAAAGTTGCCATTGACCGTGACGGTGCCGAGGCCGGCGGCGCTTGGGTCGGTGAGGGTGGTGGTGCCCATGTAAGGGCCTGATTTGACGATGAGCTTGGCGATGTTGCCTGCGCTGATGTTGGCGGCGGCGAGGAAGCTAACTGCGCTGAAAGTGCCGATCTCACCTTCAATCTCACTGCCCGAACTGCCCCATGATCCTGCGGCGATCAGCATGGAGCCGATGGATGCGGTCGTCATTGAGCCGATGTGGTTTTTATCCACCTCGAAGACGACGTTGCAGTCGCCTGTTTTGAGTTTGAAGCTCTTGATGCTCTGCGTGGTTTTGATGGTGCCGCTGCCGGGCCAGGAGTTGACGACCACTCTTCCCAAGCCGCCGCCGCCGGTGCCGCTGGGCATCCCATCGCCGGTGACATCTACGACGACGCCTTCGCCGACGGTGCCCCTGATGAAAAGGTCGGGTTTGTTGTTGTAGGTATCGGGCGAGGTGTCGTCGGCGATGTTGTTATAGCTAAGGCCGGTGCCGAGGCGGATGATGGCGTGGTCGGCGACGCTTTGGAGGTTAATCCTGCCAATCTTGCCGGCGATATCGATGTCTGGGATGGCGTCATTCACGCCATCGCCGAGGATGACGCCTTTGTTGAGGCTGATGGAGGCGATCTCGGGCACGGGGTCCGTGCTGGTGATGCGCTCGACGACAATTGTGCCGCCAATGGTAGTCGGGCCTTTGATGATGATGGCCGTGGTCGTGGTGGTATTCGAAAGCTCGATCAATTCGATTTTCTTCCCGCCCATGCCGTCCGAAACGACGGTGACTACGGCGCTGCCACTTCCGGTGAGGGCGACCTTCGAGGTGCCGACGATGACGGGGCCGCTGGTGGGCGTGATCATTCTTTCGCCGAGGAAATCGCCGCCGATGATGAGTGTGCCCGCGCCGCTCTGAGTGATGAGTCCGGCACCGTCCACGGTTCCATTTAATCTCAAGATGCCAGCGGCGATGTCTATATTGGTATCCGCCGTGCGGTTGAAATGTCGCGTAGTGATGAAGCCGTTGGTGACAGCCAAATCGCCGCCTCTGCAACTGAGGGTGTTCGCGAGATTGCCGAGGTTTATGTCCTTACTGATTTGCAAGGTGCCATCCATGACGATGGTGATGCCGGTGTAGGTATTGTTGCCGCTCAGCGCGATGGTGCCCACGCCGTTTTTTGTAAGATTGCCGAGGCCGCTGATGATGCCAGAGAGCGCGCTGGCGTTGCCGGCATTGGCGGTGTTGTTCAAAGTGAGACCCTCAAAACCAAAGGCGATGGCTCCGGAACCGGTGATATTTACCCCATTGAGAGTGATGCCCCCCATTCCAACGCCTACCCCGCTGACGCTGAGATTTGCACCCACGGTAAGAGTGCCGCCGAGGCTGCTGACGGTGAGGTTTTTGTCGAGGCCGAGCGTGATGGGATTCGCGACGGTGATGCCTGTGCCGCCGCCGTTGGTGAGTGAGAGGCTGCCTGCATAGGTAATCGCCGCGCTCACGGTGATCATCCCGCTGTTCGCGTTGCCGATTTGCAGCGTGCCGGCGGTCACGAGGTCAAGTTCAGCGTCGGAGAGTTCGAGCGTGTTCGCCGCCGCGTCTGTCGTGGAGCCGAGGTCGATCGCGACGGTGTTTGTCTTTTGGCGCAATGTGACGATGCTCGAGTTGGTGGCGCTCACCGCGTCGGCGATGCTCATCTTGTCGGCGATGACCGTGATGTTGCCGCCGCTCGTGGCCGTCGTGATAGCGCCGCCGCTTTGCACTTCAACGCCGAGATTGCCGCTGCCGCCGGTGCCCGCCGTGCCGGCGATGGTGACATCGCCGCCGCTGGAGGTGATCTGCCCCGCGGTGCCACTGACGACTCGCACGACGACGCCATGATTGCCTCCGCCGGTGCCCGAGCCGCCGGTGCCGGTCACGGTGACCGAATCGGTCCCTCCGGCGGAGATCTTTCCACCGATTGCCGCGATCACGCCCCAGTTGTTGTTGTTGGATCCGCCAGCCGAGGTGCCGCCGGTGCCGGTCACCTGCACCGCGCCGTTGTTCGAGGTGACCGTGCTGCCGAGCACGACATCGATGCCATAGTTGAAATAAGTGCCGCTGCCACCGGTGCCGGTGACAGTGACCGTGCCATTGCCACCGGCAGAGATCATCGCGCTGTTGATGAGCAACACACCGCCCGCGCCTGAGCCGCTCGAGGTGCCGCCGATCCCCGTCACCTGCACGTTCGCGCCCGAGGAGGTGATCGTCGAATTCGTGCCTTCGACGGAGACGCCCAGAAGATTGAAGGTGCCGCCGTCATCGGAAGTCCCGGTGCCTCCGGTGCCGGTCACCGTCACGGTGCCGCTCGTGCCGCCGATGATCGCGCCGCCACCGCGCACGACGACACCGGCAGGGTCCGCGCCGCCGCCCGAACCGCCCGTGCCGGTAATGGTCACGTTTCCGCTGCCCGTGGCCTGAATGGTCCCGGCGTTGATGTCGATCGCATCGAATGTCCCGGTGTTCGTCCCCGCCGCGTTCGCGGAAAGCGTCAGGTTGCCATTCACCGTCGTGACGCTCGCGCCGCTCGCGAACACGATGTTCTTCACCGTCGTCAGCGAGATCACGCCCGTGCCGCTGGCGGAGAGGTCGGCGTTCGCGGTGGCAAAATTGATCGTCCCATCGCTCGTGCCCAGCGCGCTGACGGTGAGGTTCTTATTCGCCGCCATCGTCACCGCGCTGTTGAAAGTCACGCCCGCGCCCGTGGTGAGCGAGAGGTTGTTCCCGTGCGTGATCGCCGCGCTCACGGTGATCGCCCCGCTGTTCGCGTTGCCGATTTGCAGCGTGCCGGCGGTCACTTGATCCAACTCCGCATCCGTCAGCCCCAGCGTGCCGACGGAATCCGCGCCGCCGAGATCGATGAGCGTGCCGTTGGTGCGCTGTTGAATGAGTGCGCTGTTGGTCCCGGCGTTCACCGTCGCTGGCGTCCCCGATGTATCGAGGCTGATGCTGTCGGCATTGATGACGAGCATATTGCCGCCACCGATCGTTGCACCCGATTGCGCGGTGAGATCGCTCGCGCCTGCCCCCGCGCTGGCGGTGCCGGTGATGGTGATTATTCCTCCGCCCGAAGTGATCGTGCTGCCCGCAGCGTTGGTGAGGAATACGCCGTGCGAAGCCGCGCCGCCGCCCGTGCCGATGCCGACGATATTGAGGAAAGCCCCGCTGCCCGCAGTGATCGTGCCGCCATTCACATCAACACCCGCGCCGCCGCCCGCGCCGCCCGTGCCGGTCACATTCACATTTCCACCGCCCGAGGTGATCTGTCCGCCGGTGAGAACGTGGACGCCGAGATGGATGGCACCAGAGCCGCTGCCGCCCGTGCCATTGATCGTCACGGTGCCGCCACCGCCCGCAGTGATGGAACTGGAGAGGCGGACATCCACGCCGTAGCTGAACGTCCCCGCGCCGCCGCCGCCGCCCTGCCCGTTGACGATGACGCTGCCACTGTTGGAGGTGATCGCGCCGGTCACGCCGGTGACGGTGACGCCGCGCTGGTTGGCGACCGCGCCGGTGCCGCCGGTGCCCTGCACCATGACGCTGCTGCCCGTAGTGCCGCCGGTGATCGTGCCTGCGTTGACGTTGATGCCGTAGTTCGAGCTGGAGTCGCCCCCGCGGCCCTGCACTAAAACGCCGCCGACGCCGGTGCTCGTGATCGCGCCCGCGACGTTGATGCCGACGAAGTTGCCGGTGGTCGCCGTGGTTTGCTGGTTCGCAGAGAGCGTTAACCCACCGCCCACGACGGTGAGGCTCGATCCGGTGGCGAGCGTGATGTCGCGCACGGTCGTCAGCGAAATCGCGCCGGTGCCGCTCGCGGCGAGATCGGCGTTCGCGTTGGCGAGATTGATCGTCCCGTCGCTCGTGCCGAGCGCGCTCACCGTGAGGTTCTTGTTCGCCGCCATTGTCACCGCGTTGTTGAAAGTCACGCCCGCGCCGGTGGTGAGCGAAAGATGATTTGAGAACGTAATCGCCGAGCTGACCGTGATCGCCCCGCTGTTCGCGTTGCCGATTTGCACGGTGCCAGCCGTGACAAAACCCATCTCGGAACCAGAAAGACCGAGTGGCCCGCCGATGGGGTCCGCCCCCGTGCCTACGTTGATGGCGACGCCGCTGGTGCGGGGCAAAAATGTGACGACGCTCGTGCCCTGCGCGCTGATCCCGGCGGTGATATTCATGCTATTGGCAACTAGCGTAATCGTGCCGCCATTCGTCGCCGTGGTGATGACGCCCGAGCTTAAATTAAAAATCCCCACGCTCGAAGCCCCGCTTCCTTCGGCGCCCGTGATCTGCACGTTTCCACCACCGGAAGTGATGGCAGAGCCCGTCTGCTGCACCACCACGCCATGCTGATTCGCCCCGGAACCACCGCCGCCATTTCCAAACACCGTGACCGAGCCGCCTGCCCCGGAACTCACCACGCCGCCACCCTGGACATTCACTCCATAGCCCTGCGCTGAAGATCCTACCCCGAGGCTGTTCCCCACAAGCACCAGATGCGCGCCGCCAGTGCTGATGGCCGAGCCGGCATCGGTGACAGTCACGCCAGTAGTGAAGTTGGCCGCAGATGGCCCGCCAGTCCCAGCGACAGTCATCGTGCCAGTCGTGCCGCCGATGATGCCGCCACCCGCCTGCACAAGCACACCCGTCTGCCCCGTCGCGCTGCCATTGCTACCTTTGCCCGTCACAGAAAGCACACCCGAGCCCGTCGTCTGCACGAGCCCGCCGTTCACATCCACGCCGATAAAACTTCCCGTCGAGGCCGTCGTCTGTTGATTCGCAGAAAGCGTGAGATCACCATCCACCGTCGTCACGCTCGACCCGCTCGCCAATTTAATATCCCGCGCCGTCGTCAGCGAAATCGTGCCGGTGCCGCTCGCGGCGAGGTGGGCGCTGGAATTGGGGAAATCAATCGTCCCACTCGCATTGACGCCGATATTCTTGTCCGCCGCGAGTGCGAGGCTGTTGTTGAAAACGATCAGCCCGCTCGTGAGGCTCGCGTGCCCCGGCAGACTCAGCGCGCTGCTAAATGTCAGCGTGTCCGCCCCAATGCCGGTATCCACAGCGAGATTCCCCGTGAACGAAGACAACGAGACAAAAATGTCGTTCCCGCCCCCGGAGCTGAATCCCCCGGCTCCCGTGATTCCGTGCGTGGGATCGCTGATGTGGAGGTTGCCGCCGCTGATGCTAAAGATCAGCGTCTCCACTTCACCCGCACCGCCCTGATCTCCCAGCACCGTGATGCCCCCACCGGATAAAATCGCCAGCGAAGCCGGAGCGATGCGGCTTTCGAGCACCTCGATCCCTCGCGCTTTCAAAAAGCTCGGAGATTTCCGTTTGTGGGTGGAGTTTGTGATGTTGCGTTTCATGGGATGCGTGGTGGGTGGTTGCGGCTCTACGGTGCTTGTTCCAGCTCGTGTTTTGATCGCTGATGAAAATCTCTGGGGCAACTCTTTCTCAGCAACTGCACGGCTGAACTTTTCGCACGCTACCTATCCTTCACGGAAAGCATACAGAAAAAAATCCCTTTCTCACCAAGGCAACCAACAAGCCCCGGCAATAAACTTGCAGCACGCGCGACGGCGATTGCGACCTTAGCCGGAATGATGCGGTTGCGCGGAGCGCGGCGGCGAAGCCGTGGCTGCGACGCCCTCGTCGCAACAAGTATCTGCGGCGCCACCGCCGCGTGATTGGCGAATCACGATTTGGTGCGCCTCACACGAACCACGAGGCGAGGGAAGGGCATCGGGTAGGGCGGGTATTCTACCCGCCGTGCTGCGTATTCTACGCAGCACACGGCGAACGTCATGGGACATGACTCTCGCGAGTGGCGCGGCGCTCGTGCGTTCGAGTGGTTCAGGCCGGACGCCAGAACCGGCAGGCGGGACGCCCGCCGAGACCGCGACAGGCGAGACGCTTGTCCTACCGCCGCTCGCCTTGGTCGGGTTTATTTCGGGAGATGGGATGAGGGACGGGGGAATGACGGATGCCGAATGCCGGATGACGGAAAGGCCCTCATCCTTGTCGGAGTAGCTGGGTTCGCACAAAAAATGGCGTTCTTCTCTGTTGGAGGGGCGTCGCCGTGTGTTTTAGTGACTTTCACGAGTCATCCGTTGTATACAACGCTCCGTCCGTTGAACTCAACGCATCATCCGTTGTATACAACGCACCGTCCGTTGAATGCAACGTGTCATCCGTTGAATACAACGCGCCATCCGTTGCATACAACGCTCCATCCGTTGAATACAACGCGTCATCCGTTGTATACACCGCGTCATCCGTTGAACGCAACGCGCCATCCGTTGTATACAACGCGTAATCCGTTGAACTTAAGAAGACGCTGAACAGTGCAGCGGTGCATCGCGGAGGGATCACTGCCGTCTCGGCTGTGCTGGCCAGCGGGCGTCCCGCCTGCTGTGGCACACGGAACGGCAGCCGGGACGGACTGCCTGCCATCACCGGCGAGCCGCCTGTGTTCCATTTTATTCAGCGGCTCCCTAGGAAAGTGCTGATTCCATCAGCGGGGGCCAGACGCGGAGGCCATGCTCCTTCCCGCCGTGTCGCTGTTTTGACGACTTGCGGCACGCGACGGCGATTACGACCTCAAGCGCACGAGCACGTCGCTGGCATCCTCGTTCGCGGCGCCTGCGTCGAGGAAGAGCGCGGCGGCGAAGTTTTTCACAATAGTGGAGCCTGCGTTGGCGAGGCTCTTGATGGCGGCGGCTTGGATCGCGAATGCGTGCGGGATGGCCGGGGCTGCGGCGTTTGTCCCGGAGCCTGCGCCAAATTTCAGCGCGCCGATGCTGCTGCTTTGCGCGAGCGTGCCCGCGACTGCGGCGAGGGCGTCGTCGGCGTCGCCGAAGGTTGCGTTCGTGCTCGCGATTCCGGCGACGATGGAGGAGCGCGTAAATGCACCGCCAACCGTGACGGAGGTGATCGCTGCGGCGCGCTGGAAAGTTTCATTGCCGTCGCCGAGAGTGAAGTCGCCGCCGAGTTTCGCGCCCGCGAGGATGAGCGCATCGGTCGCGTTCGCCCCGACGGTGACGGCGGCGATGTTTGCGCCAGCGACGAGCTTCGAGTTTGTCAGCGAACCGCCAATGCTGACAGCGCCGAGCGTGGCGGCGGCAAGCGCGGCCTTCTGCTGCTTGTCAGTTCCCGCGACCACGAGCGATTGCCCGGCGAGGATGTCGCTATTCACCAAACTTCCAAAGGCGGTGGTTTTCGCGGCGACGTTCAGCCCGGCGATTTTCCCACCGGCGCGCACTTGCAAATTGGAGACGATGTTTTCCGTGACGTCGCCGCTGAAGCTCAGCGCGCCAATCGCGCCGTCTGCGGTGAAGGTCGCGCCATTCACGCCGCGCGCGGTCGAGGCTCCCGTTCCGCGAGTGACGGTGACGGTCGTGGTGCCGAGCACGTCGCTCTCGAAAGCCGCGCCATCAAGCCCCACGCTCGCGCCGCCAAAGCCGCTGACACTTACCGAGACATTCCCGATTGGATTCGCAGTCGAGGCGAGCAGGCCGATGCCA
This sequence comes from Spartobacteria bacterium, assembly GCA_043766295.1. Lineage (GTDB taxonomy): Bacteria > Verrucomicrobiota > Verrucomicrobiia > Chthoniobacterales > Chthoniobacteraceae > SXWH01. The sequence goes on from JAYUIF010000126.1 coordinate 13,926, forward strand.
AATTCCCCGGCGAGCACGCGCGCATCGAAGGTCGTATCCACGATGCCGGTGCCGTCGCCGCCCGCTTTGCCTTTGAGCTTCACGGTCACTTTACCGATGCTGCCCTGCGTGCCTTTTACGATGCCAGTGGCGGTGGTGATGAATTCGCTGTTGCGGATGCCGGTGAGGTTCACGCCGGTGCTGCCCTTGGCCGCTGAAAGGTCCACGTTGAGGCTCCCAATCGAGGTCGCTGTGATGTGGACATTATCAATGCCCACCATGCTGGCGCCGAGCTTGGCGAGCTTCACTTTGATCCCGCTAAACGCCGCATCCGAAACAATGGTGTAGTCGCGAACGATGCCGGTGGTCGCTGTCAAAAGACCTAGTTTCCCGGCGGTGGTCTTGATGTCGGTGACACCGTCTGTGCCGAGGAATGCATACGCCGTGATCGAGCCAATGGACGGCGCTTCGAGCGAGCCGGTGAAGTCGCCTTTGATCTTCAGCTTGCCGATGGATTTTGCGGAAACGACGCGGCCCGAGAAGTCCGAGTTCACCGTGAACGTGGGCACTGCCGCTGCATCCGGGTCGGTCAAAATAAATGTGCCCGCGAATGCGCCCGAGATGATCACCGAGCCGATGCTGCCCGCTGTGATGGTCGCACCGGCGAGGAATGATGCAGCGCTGAACACCCCGATGGTGCCCTCGACCTCCGAGCCGCTGCTGCCCCACGAACCATTCGCAATGGACATGGTGCCGACGTTCGCCGTCGTCGCCGCGCCGACATGAAATTTATCCACCTCGATCACTCCGTAAAAGTCGCCGGTCTTTACGAGGAAGCTGCCGATGCTCTGCGTCGTGCGAAGGTGGCCGTTGAACGCCCATGATCCGATGATCACATTTCCGAAACCGCCACCGCCAACGCCATGCACGCTGCCATGTCCCGAAGCATCGGCGTCGGCACCGAGCATCCGGATGTCCACGCCGGGCCCGAGAACGTTCCGAATCGTGAGCGCGGGGTGATTATTGTAAGTGTCGGGTGTCTTCTTGCCGGGAAGATTGTAAGGCAGCGCCTCGCCGAGTTTGATGAACGCATTCGCAGCGATGTCATCAAGCGTGAGCGTGTTCATTTTCCCGGTCACGCGGAGGTCTGGCAGCGCATCTGCCACGCCGTCGCCGAGAGTGACGCCTCTGCCGAGCGTGATGCTGCCGACGTGCTGGAGCGCGCCAGTTGCGAAGATGCCGCCGACGGTCGTGGTGTTGCTATGTTCGACCCCCGGTTTGTTCGCGATGGCGACGCCGAGATTGCTCGTGAGATCGGTGCCGATGAGTTCGACGAAATAAATGTCCGCATGATCCGCAGCACCGCCTTGCAGGACCACATTCACACTGCCCTTGCCCGTGAGCGTGACTTTCACCTTGTCGCCATCCGCATCGGTGAAAGTGAAAGGATCCTTCGACACAACGACCTCTGGCACGGGGACGACAAGATTAACGCTGCCTAAACCGACGGCGGTGAGCAACGGCGCGGTGGCCTGCGTGGCGAACGCGCCGATGACGCTGCTTGCGGTGACGACGGGAAAGCTCGATCCCTGCGCGGGGACGAAGCTATTGATGAGCGTGGCGTTGAGCGCGCCGTCGAGGGTGATCACGCCGCTGACGAGGAGCTGATCGAAGTCCGACCCGTTGATGCCGCCGACTTCAACGGCGAGCGTGCCGCTTGCGGTCTGCGTGTAATTTCCGCTGATCGTGAGCGTGCCAACTGCGCCGCTGCCGCCGGGTTGCACGGTGCCGGAATTGAAGACGCTGCCGCCAATCGTGATGGTGCCGCTGAGTGTCGCGCCGCTGGCGATATTCACATCGTTGGCGAGCGAGCCGCTCACGATGAGCGTGCCGCCGTTCACGTTTGTCACGCCCGTGTAGGTGTTCGCGCCGCTGATTGTCTGCGCGCCGGTGCCGCTCTTGATGAGCTTCAACACCCCGGAGCCATCCGAAATCACGCCGGAGAAAGTTCCCGTCCCGCCGTTGCCGCCGACGGTGAGCGTGTTTGCGCCGGTGATGTTTTGCACTGCGCCGCTTCCATTCAGGGCGTCTATCGTTTCGCTCACACCATCGAGCAGGAAGGTGCCGTTGACTGTCACGGAAGATGTGTCCGGGATACTTCCCGCGACGCTGACTCCGAAAATCACCGCGTTGGCACCGCCGGTGATCAGCACATCCCCCACGAAACTATTCGCAGCATTACCAAAGAAAAGACCGTGAGGGCCGCCGCCAGCCCCAGTCAGCGTGAGCGTGCCGACGTTGCCCGAGATTTTCCCGCTGATGAGCGTGCTGTTGTTGGTTCCTTCACGGAAAGTCGTCGCGCGATTCAGCGTGATGGAGCCGGTGTAATCGAGTTGCCCTGCGGAGAAAAAGTCGTCGCTGATCGTCGCGGTTCCCGTTCCCAAGGCAGACACCACAATCGCGTTCGACTGCGCGGGTTCTACGATGGTGTTGTTGGCCAATACGAATTCCACGTTGCTGGCTCCGGTGTTCGCATCGCCCAGCGTGATGGGCCCCGTTCCCGCACTCGATGTGCGGATGGTTTGGAGCGTGCCATTGCTGATCGTCGTGCCGCCGCTGTAGGTCTTCACGCCGTCGAGCGTGAGTTTGCCGGTGCCCTGCTTGATGAGCGCGCCCGTGTCGCTGATGTCGGCGTTGATGCTGGTATCCGCCGCGCCGGGATTCCACGTCAGCGTATTCGCTCCGAGATGGATCGCGCCAACCACGCTGATGAACGCGCCAGAAGGAACGGCCCCGGCGTTCGTCGTGTCGAGCGATACGCTGGTTCCAAGAATCACGTCATTCGCGAGCGTCAAATCTCCGCCAGCCGTGGTCACGTCCGCGGTGAGATTGATGTTCAGCCCCGTCCCCGCCGTGAGTATGATCCCGTTGCCGTTCACCTGCGAAATCGCCGCGCTCACGTTGATCGCCCCGATGTTAGTGTCGCCGATCAGCAAGATGCTGGCGGTGACGCGATCCAGTTCAGCGTCTGTGAGCGAGAGCTTGCCGGCGGTGTCCGTTCCTAAATCCACAGCGCGGCCCACCGTCGCCGTGGCAAACGAAACAATCCCGGTTGCGCTCAACGTCGAGCCAGCGGCGATATCCACATCATCCGCAAAGATGCTGATGGCACCGGCACCGGACACCGCGATGGCACCGGTCGCCGTGGTATTCACGCTGCTGGCTGCGACGGAAAAATCATTCCCAGCCGCGAGCGTAACCGCGCCGGAAAGGGTGATCCCGCTGAATGGGCTGACGTCGAGGCTGGCGCTGAAATCCGGCAGCGCACTGATGGTGAGCGTGTCGGCGCCGCTCAATGAATGGATCGTGAGCGATGTTGTCGGGTTCGCAAAATCAGTCTGCGGCAATGTCGCGCCACTCAAACGCGAGAGCGTGTTTGCAGCGGTGCCGTCGTCGCCGAGCGTCGCGGCGTTTGTGACATTGGGTAGGTTGAAAATCACATCGGTCGCACCACCGGAATTCGTGATGGGCGTGATGCTGGCAAAATTCACCGTGCCGAAATTGCTCATCACCACGTTGCCGGTGGTCGAGTTGCCGAAGTTGTAACTCACCGTCCCCTGCGCGCCGCCAGTGATCATGAGCTTGTCGTCGAGGCCACCGCTTTCCCCTTCGCCATTGTAGGAAACACCGTTCGTCACCGGGATCGGATTTCCATTGGTGAAATCAATAAGGAGGGTGTCGTTCCCGGCACCGGCGTTGAAGACGAAACCCGACACCACGCCGAGCGCAGTGAACGCGCCGCCATTGAGCGTGTAGCCCGCCACAGCGGCCTGCACGCTGAGCACGAGCGTGTCGTCGCCCGCCGTGCCGTTCACGATCAGGCCGGCGGGAGAGAAGGCGACGTTTGCGCTATTCGCGGCGTAGCTCGCGGTGCCGTTTGGCGGGAGATTGGTCGTCGCAAAAGTGCCGCTGAGTGCGCTGGTGGAAGTGATCACATCGAAGGTCGCGGGCGCGACTGCGTTGTAGCCATTGAACGTCACGAAGGTGAGTTTGCCATCGAGCGCAGCAGTGCCGCCGACTTGGAGTTGATCGTATCCGCTGCCGGCTGTCGTGCTTTGTGCCTCGATGAACAACTCGCCGCCGCCGCCTTGAATGTAGTTGCCGGTGATGACGAGCGTGCCTGCGTTGTTGAGGCCATTACCGGGCGACACGAGGCCGCCGGAATTGGTAACCGCTCCGCTGATCGTGCCGTTGCCGCTCACGAGACCGGCATTGATTTGCAGCGGACTGATTGCGGCGATGAAAGACCCGCTGGTCACGGACAGCGAGCCGCCGCCCTGAACGTAAGAATTGCCAAACTGAAGTGTGCCGCCGTTGATCGAAGTAACAAAACCCGCATTGGTGAACGGAATCTGAACCTCACTCGTCCCGGCACTGTTCTTACGGAAAGTTCCTGCTGTGAAAACGTTCATGGTTCCAGTGCTGTCGCCATCGAGCACATCAATAGCACTGAGGATATCCACCGTGCCGCTGAGATTGATCACTGCGTTTTGCAGAACGGAAATATTCCCGGTGCCGGCCCACGATCCGACGGAGGTTGACGTGATATTCAGCGCCCATTGCGAGAGCGTCTTCGCCGCGCTGCCGGAAATGTCGAACGCGCCGTTGATGACTGCGGTGGCGGAGCCGGTGAGCGAGCCGCCGCTCCATTGCATCGGGCCGTTGCTGGTGAAAGCCATGCTGGACGCGGAAAAAATGCCGCCGCTGACTGCGAAGGTGGTGTTTGCAGCGACGGTCACGCTCGCGATGCTGCCATTCAAAGTGCCGCCGATGAGCGCGAAGGTGCCGCCGCCTTCAAACGATACAATGCTCGCGAGAGTGAAGCCGACTGATGAATTGAAATTGAGCGTGTTACCGGGCGCGACGCGGAAGATCGGACCGCTCGCACTGCCGTCGGCGAGGATCGTGAATGTGCCTCCTAGCACTTCGAGGAGTCCGTTTTCCGTGAAGGTGAGTCCGGCAGGGATCGTCGCGCTGCTAGCACCGCTCTTACGCAGCGTGCTCTCGGGGCGGACCTCGACCGTGCCGCCGCTGCCGCCGGATTGAAACGGCGTCGTGTTCAGTATTTCAAAAAGGCCGCCGAGTTTCACCAGCGCGGAATTATTCAGCACGAGCGCAGATGCGCCGTTCGCCACACCGCTGCCCTGCACGAAGAGCGTCCGCGTATCGAGCGTCTTCGCGGCTCCATTGAGCACCGTGCTCGACTCCGCTCCCGGATGCGTAGTGCCCGTGCCGGATTGCGTGCCGCCAGTCCACGAAAAGCTGCCGATGATATTCAGTGCCTTCAATCCCGTGAGCGTGCCGTTGCTTTGGCTGAAGTCGCCCACGGTCGCGTCTCCGGTATCAATCGTGATGGTCGCAATGCTATTGAGTATCGCCGCGTCGCTCGTGCCGGGGAGTCCGTCCGGCGACCAGTTCAGCGAATTAAACCAGTTCGTGTCGGCACCGCCGCCCGCATCCCACGTATAGGTCAGCCCACTCCGCACGAGCTGTGCGTTGGTGGCCGTGTAGTTCGTTGCAAATGCACCCTCACCCACGACGGCGAAAAATGTGCCGGTGAGCGCGGTCGAGGTGAGCACATTCAGCGTATTACCGAGCGCAGGCGTGTAGCCGGGGAGGATGGTGACGTTGAGCACGCCGCTGATGGACGCTGTCCCGCCGACGGCAAATTGATCGTAGTTGGTGCCGGCGGTGGTCCCGCGCAAATCCACCACGAGCGTGCCGGACGAGCTTTGCGTGTAAGCGCCGGTGAGATTGAGAATGCCGGTCACTTCGCCGATGCCGACATTCACGTAGCCGCCGTTGTTCACCAGATTTCCGGTGATGGTGCCGGTGCCGAAAATCTCCCCATCCGTATTGAGCGTGAGCGTCCCGCCGGTCTGGATATTTCCGCCCGTGAGTCCGAGTTTACTGCCGCTGAATCCGGTGTAGCCCGTGAGCGTGAGTGCTCCTGCGTGCGACTCGATGGAAGCGTTGTTATCCACCGTCGTCGTATCGAGGCCGAACGCACCGCTACCGAATTTTTCAATCTTCCCAGCGTTCGAGACGCTGCTCGGCGTATTCACGCCGTCTTGATCGAAGATGCCCGCGTTCAGCGCGACTGCGCCTGTTGTATGGACGCCAAGCTGTCCCGCGTTGAGGGCCAATCCCGAGCCGCCGATTGTGAGCGTGCCAGCGACGGTGAAATTTCCCGCCGACCACACAAGCGGCCCCGCGCTGCCGTTGAGCGATCCAGTCGCGCTGTCCACGAGCACGAGCGACGGCCCATCCTGCGAACCACCGACCCACGATAGCGAATTACGAACGAAGAGTTCCCCCGTGCCTTGCATCGCGCCCGCGCCATGCTGAAAAACGAGCACGCTCGCATCGGCGTTGAGTTGAATGGGATTCGCACCGCCGTTGTAGATCGCCGTGTCGAATGCGCCCGGCACGCTATTCGGCGACCAGTTGAGCGGATTAAACCAATCCGTAGATGTTGCGCCGCTCCACGTATAGGTATTCACGGTTCCCATCGCGGGAGAAAACTCCGAGGTCTGCCCGGCGCTCACGTCGGTGATCGTTGCGGTGAAAAAAGAATTCACGGGTAGCACGATTATCTGCGCGTAATTCCCGACCAACCGTCCTGCTCCATTCGTCGTCACATCCTGCGAGCCGAGGAACACAGCACCTTCGCCGGAGCCCGAAAGATCCACCTGCCCCGGCGTGAGCGCAAAAAATTCGATGCGATAGTTCGTGGCCGGCTGCGCGGAGATCGAAAAGTCGAGCATCACGTTCGCGCCCGTGTTGTTGAAATTGGTGATCGTCGGCGAGTTCGTGAGTCCATTCGGCCCTGTGTCGCTGTCGAGGTTGTCGTTGGCCGTGACGCCGAAGAAATTTTCCGTGCCTCCCACGAGATCAATGCCGAGGCCCTTGTTTTGGTAGATAGAGTTACCCGAGATGCGGATGCCCGCCGCTGCATTGGTGACAGAAATGCCCGCACCTTTGTTACCGGAAATCACATTGCCCGCTCCCGCGCCGCCGATGGTAGCGTTGACCGCGCCGTCAACGAGAATGCCGTCTGCGGTATTACCAAGCGCATTGATCCCGCTCGCGTCGGTGCCGATGAGATTGCCGGTCACGAGCGTATTCATCGCTGCGGAATGGAGCGAGATGCCGAGCGCATTGCCGGAGATCAGATTACGATCTGCGAGCGCAGGGCCGCCGATCACATTGCCCGAGTAAGTGTCGGTGCCACCAAAATGGCTCACGGAGACACCCGAGTTGCTATTGCCGAGCGCCGCATTGCCCGAGGTCGTCGTGCCGAGAAAACTTCCCTCCACTTTATTGTCGTTCGACTGGATGAGGATGCCGTTGCCCGTGTCACCGACGCTGGGAAGAAAATCATTGATCACCAGCCCGCGCACCGTGCTGCCGCCGGTCGCCACCGGATCTCCGCCCACGACGCCCAAGATCAGCCCGTTACCACTATTAAGAAACGCGCCGCTCAACTCCACACGCAGCACCGCATTCGTGCCGATGGACGCCGTGTTCTGCGAAGTCCCCGGTGCTGTGTAGCCATCAATGATCACCGCCTCGGAGATCGCTGGCAGCTCCGTGATCGGCTGGATGACGAATGCGCCTGTCGAGATGCTCGCAAAAGAAATCAAATCCGCCCCGCCGGAGTTTGGCGTCGCGTTCGCATCGAGAATCGCTTGTCGCAGCGAGCCTGCGCCGTTGTCGTTCGTATTCAGGACGAGGAAAGTCGCCGGAGCGATGCGGCTTTCCAGCACCTCAATCCCGCGCACGTAGCCTCGCGAACCAGCCGCAGTCTTGGCGCGTGCTTTTGGAAAAAACGGGTGTTGCCGCTTGCGGGTGGGACTTATGACGTTGCACTTCATGGTTTGGATGGGGTGTTTGAGAACGGATTAAAATGTATTCAGCAATATCACCGCCATAAAATGGTTTTGTGAAAATTCTAACGCAGCGGCGGATCGTTTTGCAGCTTCGTTGGCGCGAGCAGGAGATCCTCCGGCGCTGGCGGTATGCCGCCACGTCCGACGACAAGAAATGTGCTGAAATCTCCGCCCAGTCGCATCGCGCAACGCTCCTGCAACCGCGTTTCGATTCCCACGAATGACGCGGACAACGGCGTGAGCGCATTGGCGAGCTGCGCGTCGGGGGACTGGATTTCCACGGTGCCCTGCACGCTCGCCTGCGAGGATGCGGTAACTGCGCTGGAGGAGGAAAGGAACGTGTCCGCGATGATCGTGATGGCGCCGCCTGCGCCGAGAATTGCGTTCGCGCTGATGCGACTGTGATCGAGGATCACATACTGCGGATCAATAAATACCGAGCCGCCATTCAGCCCCGCCTCGGCCAGAATTTCCGAGCGGAGCAGCGTCAAGCGCCCCGGCATCTGCAACACGATGGAGCCTGCATTTCCCTTCGTGGCGCGGACGGTGATGCTCGCATCCTCCAGCACGATGTCCGTCGCGGAAATAATCGAGACCGTGCCCGCTTCGCTGAGATCCGAACTCGTCCGCACCGCCGCCCCGCTGCTCAACGTCAGCGGTTCCTCGACCGTGATCGCCACGCTCCCCGCGAAGCCCTTGCCCGTCGCCGATGCCTCGATGGAACCAAAGCTCTCCATCGTCAGCGAGCGCGCCTTCACCTCCACGCTGCCGCCGTTGCCCGTGCCAAATGTATTCGCAAGAATCGAGCCTCCACCGGCCAGCATGAGTGAACCAAACTCCGCAAATACTTTTCCTCCCGCACCGGCGCCCGGTGCCTGCGAGACCGTTCCCGCTGCGATGCCCGTGAAAAGCCCGGTGCCACGCTGGCTGATGAACGCTTCAGCCGCGTTCACCGATACGTCGCCACCTGCGCCGCCGCCAAAAGTGGTCGCCGAAATCCGCGCGCCATCGAGGATGCGCAGTCGTCCGGCGGTGACATCCACATTTCCACCATCGCCACCATCGCCCGGCGACACGCTCTCGGCAGAAATCTTCGACTCAAACACACGACCGCCTTCCAGTAAAATATCGTCCGCACGCACAGACACATTGCCTCCGTGCCCGCCGAGTCCGTTCGACGAAGTGTTCGCGGAAATCTGACCACCATCGAAAAGATGCACCGTGCCCGCGTCCACATACACATTGCCGCCGGGGCCGCGATTCACCGGCGAGTCCGCAGCGATGCCCGTGAAGAACACACTCGATCCACGCGAAATCTCCAGCAGTCCCACATCGAGTTTCACATCGCCGCACGCGCCGAGACCGAGTGTCTTCGTGGAAATCAGCCCGCCGTCCGTGATTTGCAAACGATCCGAGTGGACGCGCACTTCGCCGCCATGTCCGCCCGCGCCGAGCGAATTCGTATCCGCAAAAAATCCCGTCTTGTTTGCCGATCCATGCGCCGCGAGAAAAATATCGTCCACCCACACCTCCACATTTCCACCCCGGCCATTGCCAAACGTATCCGCTGAAATCCTGCCGCCGTTTGTGATGGTGAGTTTTTCCGCGTGGACACGCACGCCACCGCCCACACCGCCGCCGCTCGCCGCGTTTGTATTTGAAAAAATGCCCGTCGGAAAATCCGTGGACGTTCCCCGGATGTTCATCGTCTTCACATTCACATCCACGATATTTCCCCGCCCCGCTCCAAATGTGGACGCCGTGATCGTGCTCTCCTCGCTGATTGAAAGCGTGTTTGCATTAATCTGAACACGCCCTGCACGCGCCGCCGCAAGCGCATCCGACCTCGCTTGACTGCCGACCAGCGAATCCGTCCCCAGTCGTAATTTCCCCGCACGAAGAACCACATCCCCCGCAGCGCCCGCGCCGCTCGTCTCCGTGAAAATGCGGCTATTGAGCGTCAACTGCATCTGCCCGGAAACACGCGCATCCACTGCCCCGCCCTGCGCCGCGCCACTCGTCTTCGAGAAAACCAAACTGCGATCCAGCGTGAGCTTTCCCCCGCGAATAACCACCGCGCCACCACGCGCGCCGCCCGTATCCACCGTCGTGCGCAAAAGATTTAAATCACCACTCGTCACTCGCGATTCCGCCCGCGTGAGCTGCGAAATATCCGCATGAAATTCTCCCGCTTTCGCCGCCGCGAGATCCACGCGCCCCTCGGGTGCCGTGATTTTTGCGGAGGTCAGCGAGACGCTCCCGCCGATGAGCGACATCCCCTTCCCCGTCTGCGCCGTGAGTTCACTGTGATCGAGCGTGATCGCCGCCGATGTGCCGAGGAAACCAAACGCACTCACCGGTGCCGCCGTGAGAGAATCGTTTGCTGGCACCGCCGCATCAAAGCGCCCGCCGTCGCTCAGCCGCACGTAGCTCGCCGTCGTCGCCGTGAACGACCCGCCCACATCAATCGCCGCATTCGCCCCGAAGACGACGCCCGCCGGATTTATCAGGTAAAGATTCGCGCCGGAAATCGTCGAGCGGATCGTCCCGTCAATCGTCGAAGCCCCGCCCGTCACACGCGCCAGAATATCCGTCACATTCCCCGGTCCGCTGAAAGTCGCGGACTCTCCCTGCGCGAGATTAAAACTAGTGAAGCTGTGAAAAAGATTTCCCCCGCGCTGCTGGCCGAGCGTGCTCGGGATTGCAAAGTCGCTGCCCACTTTGGAAATCGCACCTGCTGCGCCGACGCTCCCATCCGTCCCCACACCCGCGCGCACAGCCATCGTGAGAGCAAGCAAAGCGAAGCAGGAAAGCGGGCGGACAATTTGCACGCCGCACGTTTAGACGCGATCCGCAGATCGCTCAAGAGGTTTGCCGCACCAACCACTCACCACTCACTTCGGTGCTTTGCCGTTTTTCAAAAGATGGATCGGCGCGTCGTTGGGTTGCTTTGCTCCGGGGGTGCTGCGGCCGTTGGTAATATATTCCTCGGCGAGCTTGGTGAGGCGCGCGACTACTTCGGGGTTGGCAGACTGCACGTTTGTTGTTTCGCCGATGTCCGCGCTGAGGTCGTAGAGTTGCACATCGGGCAGTCCGTTCTTTTTCGCGTCAGCGTCGCCGGGTTTGCCCCAGCCGCCGCTGCCAGCGCAGAATTCCAGTTTCCACTTCCCCTGCCGGATCGCGAATTTACCTTCGATGCTGTGATGCACGATGGCTTCGTGCAGTGGCGCGGTGTCTTTGCCCAGCAGCGCGGGGAGGATGCTCACGCTGTCCTCGGCGGCGTTGTCGGGAAGTTTCGCGGCGAAGATTTCCGCGCACGTCGCCATGAAGTCGGTGTGGCAAATGATCTGCGCGCTTTGCGAACCAGCTTTCACTTTCGCAGGCCAGCGGACGATGAACGGCACATGGTGCCCGCCGTCCCAAATGTCCGCCTTGTAGCCGCGAAATTGTGCGCTGGCGAAATGCCCCTGCGCTTCCAATTTCCCCGTGCCCGCTGCGGGCGAGCAGCCGTTGTCGCTGGTGAAAATGAGAAGCGTGTTTTCGGCGATCCCAGCTTTGTCGAGCGCGGCCATCACTTCGCCGAGCGCCCAATCGGTTTCCATCACGAAGTCGCCATACGCGCCGAGTCCGCTTTTGCCCTGCCATTCCTTCGTCGGCACGATGGGCACGTGCGGGGAATTCAGCGGCAGGTAGAGGAAGAACGGTTTCTTTTCCGCAGCACGCAGCGCGATGGTCTCGCTGGCTTTGCGCGTGAGCGTGGGCAGCACGTCCACAGCCTCGAAGCCCGGCGCAGCGGGGCCTTTGCGCACCCATTGTTTCGTGGCGGTCGGTGTCTCGGTGTAGTGATCGTTTTCGATGAAGGCAAAAGGCGGCATATCGAGCGAAGCACTGATGCCAAAATACGTATCGAACCCGCGCGTCGTCGGGCCGTCAGCGATGGCGTCGTTGAGGTGTTTTGCGTCGGGCAGCGTCATGCCGAGATGCCATTTGCCGATGCACGCCGTCGCGTAGCCGTGCTGGCGGAGGAGTTCGGGAACCGTGAGCCTTTCACGCGCGATGAGCGCACGACTTTCTCCAAAAATCACCCCGCTCTGCAAATGCGTGCGCCAAGCATAGCGCCCCGTGAGCAACCCGTAACGAGTCGGTGTGCAAACGGACGAACCGCTGTGCGCATCCGTAAAAACCATCCCCTGCGCAGCAAGACGATCCGCGTTCGGCGTGGCGATCTTCCCGCGCTGCGGATTGAGAAAATGCACATCCCCATAGCCGAGATCGTCGCAGAGCACATAGACGATGTTGGGCGGCGCATCGGCAGCACGAAGAGCAGTCAGCGGTGAAAGGAATAACAGCGCGCAGAGAGCCAGTAGGTTCTTCATGGGGTCTTTTGTAACGCAGCGGAGTTTTTTACGAAGGAGAAAAACCGCGCGGATGAGTTTTATGGAGGTTCCGAAAAAACGGCAGCAGCGTAGGCAGCCACCCTCAGTCACTCATCTCAATTTTCGCACAATCACCTGCTCAACTTTGATCGTGCTTTCAGCCACTGCCGCTATGCCCACGGGCTGATTGATGGTGGAAAAATCCGCCTTCCATCGAGCGCGCTCACGTCCATCCACTGTGACAAACATTTCCGTCGGCTGAACATTCAGTTTCACACTAATAATCCGGTTGGTCGGAGCCGCACCTGCGTTCGGCTTGTGCTGACCGTCCGCTGGCCCGCCATCAATCCGAAGTTCATGAGGAGGTTTGCCCCAGTTGAAAATAAGCTCACTACACGCATAGGAAAAACGGACATCTCCATCGGTCTGTATCCGCCATTCGACTTCCACCGGAGGCTTGAAACTCTTTTCCGAAATGAGTCTGTCCCCCAGCTTGAGGGCCGCACCAGTCATGTTGGAAATAACCACCGAGTCGCCATAGAACGGGTTATTTGCCTTCGCTACGCCGATGGTGTTCGCCACCACAATTCGCGCTTCGCGGGCGAGCTTGGCTGCTTCGATTTGACCACTGCGTGTGTATTGCTGCTCAAGCGTGGCGAGGTCGCGTGCGATGTTCGTGTCCAATTGCTGCCTTCTGCTGGAAAACGGGCGCAGGGCTGCGGACACATTTCGATCATAGTTTGTGTATGCGGCGCGCAACATGGCACTCGCCGTGTTTGGCGGGGTCTTGACTGTGCCGGCGTTCGCGTCCGTGATCAGGTTGTTGATCTGGAGAACTCCATCAAGGTCGCCATTCGCCTGTGCCGCGTCCTTCGCCCGACCAAGTTCCTTGGCGTATGCCGCTGCGAATTGAGTTTTTGCTGCGGCTTCCGCCGCTTCAATTTGGACACTTTCCGCTTTGTAACGATTACGAACCGTGTTGACCACATCGCTCGCCGTCTGCTGCGCAAATCCTGTCGCGATGAAGAACAGACTGACGAACAAAGTCTGACGGAGATTCATGCCCGGAGGTGTTAGCTTTGCCCGGCGGCCGCGGCTTGCTGGCGGCGGACTTCGCGGAGGTAGCGGTAGCCGACGAGCCTTTGATTTTGCTCGTCCCAAAGCCGATAGCCGAAGGATTTCAGACTGCTGCGAAGTGTGACGGGTTTGACGCTTTGGAAGAGCGGTTCGGCTTTGTGGCAGCGCTCGAGGTTGTAGTTCGGGATGCGCGGGCTGAGATGGTGGATGTGGTGGAAGCCGATGTTGCCGGAAAACCACTGGAGGATTTTCGGGAGCTTGTAGAACGAACTGCCCTGCAATGCGGCGGCGGTGTAGTCCCACTCGTCGCGGCGCTGCCAGTAGGTGTCTTCAAATTGATGCTGCACGTAAAAGAGCCAGACGCCTGCGGAACCGGCGACGGTCATCACGGTGAGTTGGATGAGGAGGTATTGCTTAAATCCAAAGGCCCAACTGAGCGTGGCGACCATCGCAAAGATGGCAAGGTTCATCCAGTAGCAGGAGTGCCGCTCGCGCTTGCTGGCCTTGGCCGTCGGGATGCGGTGCATCACGATGAAAAGAAAAAGGGGCGCGATGATGAAAAGGATGAAGGGGTTCCGCGAAAGCTGGTAGGCGAAGCGTTTCCAGCGCGAGGCTTCGAGGTATTCCTGCACGGTGAGCGTCCAAACATCGCCGTCGCCGCGCCTGTCGAGATCGCCGGAGCTGGAGTGATGGACGGAGTGTTGCCAGCGCCAGTGGTAGTAGGGCGTGAAAGTGATGACGCCGGTGATGAAACCGAAGATGTCATTGGCGAGGCGTGATTTGAAAAACGAGCCGTGGCCGCAGTCGTGGAAAATGATGAAGGCGCGGACTTGAAAACCACCGGCGAGGATGGCGAGGGGCAGCGTGAGCCAGTAGGAATAGGAGAGGCTCAGATACATGAGATAATAGAGAATCACGTAGGGGCCGAGGGTGTTCACGATCTGCCATGTGGCGCGCGCGAGGGAGGGTTGCTGAAATTTTAAGACGATTTCCTTCCACGCACTGGGGTCGGTCTTGCCTGTTTT
>JAYUIF010000127.1:0-4925 GCA_043766295.1 Spartobacteria bacterium
AGCGTGCGTTCTCCCTGATTGGTCGCGGCTGGCTGCTGGCTGGAGCAAACGCTTCCTCCACGACTGTTATACCGATGTAATGGGATAGTTGGTATAAATCCTGTCAAAAAATGGAGACAGGATTATCGGGATTCAATGGATTCACAGGATGGCGCAGCAGACATTCTCCACCTCTTCGTATCCTTCGCGCTCTTCGTGGTTCCATCTGCATCGTTCCGGTTAATTCCGCAAATGCGCGAAACGTGTCTGCCAGTCTTCCGGCAGTCGCAGCGGTTTCGCGTCGGGCATTTGCACCAGCGCGAGGCTTTGGCGGCAGGTGACGAAAACGATGGATGCGTCCTGATTTACCACCTCGAACTCCATCCAGAACCGCACGCGCTCGATGCTCTCCAGCCGCCCGCGCACGAGGAGATGATCGCTGAGTTTTGCCGGGCGGCGATAGTCCACCTCGGTGCGCAGCAGCACGGGATACACGCCCTTCACGGCCATCGTCGGCATGTCGAAACCGAGTTGCTCGGCGAGCATCGTGCGCGCTGTTTCGATGATGCGGAGGTAGGCGAGATTGTGGACGACGGCGGCGCAGTCCGTGTCGAAAAACATGACTTGGTAGGGATATGCGATGGTCGGAGTCTCGGGCTGTTGCATGGGCGTGAGCGTGCAGGAAAGCCGTCGCCCGACACGCCCGCAAGCACAGCCGCCGAAATGGACACGCCACAGCGCGGATTCCCATTCACGCATCTGCCGAAGGACTTGCCAGTGCAGTCGCGCCTATGTAGCAGGGCACGGTTGAATGACGCACTGCTCCAACCCACCGCACAAGTCCGCTGGCGCTCGCTCGCGGCTCCGCTGGGGATCGTGCTCGCTGCACTGTGCTACTACGGCAGCTACCTGTCCTATTGGTTCAATCCCCACGACGAAGGCGGCACAGGAGCGCTGACGGCAATGCGGTTGCTCGCGGGCGAGACACCCATCCGCGATGTGGAGCTTGGCTACAATGTGGGATGGTTCCTGCCCATCGTGGCGCTGTTCAAAATTGGAGGTGTGAATTTCCTGCTCATGCGGGCGTATTTTTTCGCGCTCTCCACGATCACGGCCCTGTGCGGCTGGGCGCTCGTGCGAAGGCTCACGCGTAATGAATGGCTGGCTGTCGGCAGCGGGCTGATGCTCGTCCTTTTCCCCGGCTCGCAGTTTAAAAACTACATCCCTCTGCTGTGCGTAGCCAATATGCTGTGTGTGGTGAACGCTGCGCGCGCGCCGGTCGCCGGATGGCGGTGGCGGGTGCTGGCCGGCGGACTGGTGCTGGGTTTCACGCTGCTCATCCGCATAGACCTCGGTTGTCTTTTCGGACTGCTGTGGCTGGGGTTGCTCGTGTTGCGATTGTGCGATTCGCGCGTGCCCGCAGGAACGCGGCTCTGCGGCTCGCTCGCCGCACTGGCGCTGCTTTGCGGGATGATCCTCGCCACACACACACCGATGTATTTCGCAGCGCGGGCGGGCGGCTATGGCGAGCGTTTCGTCCAGCAATACATAGGCTGGGTGCGTTTCCTCGGCGGAAAAACCGCCGCCGTGCTTGGCAAGACCAACAGCCCCGCAGCGGCCCAAAAAATTTCAGGAGACGCGCCAAAAATCACGGACCGCAGCACGCTCCCGCGTATGGATCTGCGGCAGGCTCTGTCTTTCCGCGATGCGGAAAATAGCGTGCTTTTTTTCCTCACCTACGCGCCCGTGCTACTCTACGCCGTGCTGCTCGGATGGGCCGCGTGGTTTGCGGTTTGCGGTTTGCGGCGGCGTGATTTCAAGCTGGACGATCCATCCTCACTGGCGCTGCTCGCGCTTGCCGGTTCGCTCGCGGTATTCCCTCAATTTTTCTTTTTCCGCCCAGACCGTCCGCATCTTTCGGAATTCATGCCCGGCTACATCGTGGCCACGGTATGCGCTACGGCCCTCATCCGCGCACGCTGGCGGCGGGTGGTGGCAGGCGTGCTGGTCGTGCAACTTGGATTTTTCGCGTGGTTCGCGCTGGAGCATTACTCGGCGGGCACCATCGCCGCGCGCATGAAGATCAAGGCGGACAAGCGGGCGTTTTTCGAAGGGGCAAACGGGGTGCGCGTCTGGGTGTCGCAAAAAGAGCACAAGGAACTCGAAGGCGTGCGCCGCGCCGTCGTCGAACACTCGAAGCCCGGCGACTGGCTCGTCTGCTACCCCTACCAGCCCGGCTACAACGTGATGACGGATCGCCCCACCTACGAGCGCGCGATTTACAACGACAACGCCACCACGAATTCGCGCTGGGCCGCCGAGACTATCGCGCGCATGAAAGAAAAGCAGCCCGCTGTGATCGTCATTGATGACCGCGCCATCAACAAAGTCGAAGGCTCGCGCTTCAGCACATGGGCCGCAGCCGTGAGCACGCACATCGAAGCCCACTACAAACTCTGCGCGACTTTCGACAGCATCAAAGTATTCGCCCGCGAAACCGGGCCGGAGCCAAAACAGCCATGACAAAAAAAGCCATCATCCTCGCCGGCGGATCAGGCACCCGCCTGCACCCGCTCTCGCGCATCGCCTGCAAGCAACTGCTGCCGGTCTATGACAAACCGATGATCTTTTACCCGCTCGCCACGCTCATGCTTGGCGGGCTGCGCGAAGTGCTGATCATTTCCACGCCGAAGGATCTGCCGATGTTCCGCGAACTTCTCGGCGACGGCTCGCGCCTCGGGATGCGCATCGAATACGCCGAGCAGCCCAAGCCCGCCGGACTCGCGCAGGCGTATGTCATCGGCGCGGATTTCGTAGGCAACGATCCCTCGTGCCTCATCCTTGGCGACAATATTTTTTACGGGAAACTGGATTTCTTCCGCGACGCGCTGCGACTCGTCGGCACGCAGGGAGGCGCGTGCGTTTTCGGCTATCAGGTGAAAGACCCGGAGCGTTATGGCGTGGTCGAGTTTGGCCCGGATGGACGCGCAATTAGCATCGAAGAAAAGCCGACAAAACCGAAGAGCCCCTTCGCAGTGCCGGGGCTTTACGTCTATGACCGCGACGTTGTCGGAATCGCCCGCAACCTCAAACCCGGCGCACGCGGCGAACTCGAAATCACCGACGTCAACCGCGAGTATCTGCGACGCGGCACGCTGCACGTCCGCGTGCTTGGTCGCGGCATGGCGTGGCTGGATACGGGCACGCAGCAAAGCCTGCTCGACGCCGGAAACTACATCGCCGCCATCGAAAACCGGCAGGGCCTCAAAATCGCGTGCCTCGAAGAAATCGCGTTCAACCAAGGCTTCATTGACCGCGCTGGCTTGCAGCGCTGCATCGAAGACACCCCGAAATCTCCCTACCGCGAATACCTCGAACTTGTCGCGAGTGAGGCGCGCTGAACTGGAGCGATTCAACTGGAACCGCGAAGGTTTGAGGACGCGATTTCATCGCTTCAAATGCGATTCCACCCTCAAAACCACTTGACGTGCAAAACAAACTTTTTTAACAACGAGACACTGAGATTAAGTCTCAGTAGCATCAAATCGAACCAATGAAACTCAGTTATTTCCTTATTTCTGCCGCCCTCGCAGCCATCACGCTCACGCCTGCACCCGTCTCGGCTGGAGAACGGCGTTTCACTTTCACCTACGAAGCGACCACGGCTCCCAAAGGCTCCATCGAACTGGAAAACTGGGTGACGTGGAAAGCCAGCCGGGGCAGCGGTGGGAACGCGAACCAATTTGATTTTCGCCACGAACTCGAGTTCGGCCTCACAGATCACCTCCAACTCGGGCTTTATCTTTCCGATTGGTCAGTGACCCGCAGCGGCGGAAAAACCGAGACCGCCTGGAGCAATGTCGGCGCGGAATTTATCTACAACCTCAGCAACCCGACGACGGATTTCCTCGGCAGCGCGCTCTACCTCGAAACGAAACTCGGCGATGAACTTTTTGCGCTCGAAGGAAAACTGCTGTTGCAAAAAAACTTCGGCCCGTGGGTCGTCGCCTACAACATTTCACTCGAAGCAACTTGGGAAGGCGCGGGCTACGGCGAGCAAGTCGGCGAGTTTCAGCAAACGCTCGGCGTCAGCTACCAAGTCTCGCCGCACTTCACCGTAGGCGCGGAATTCCTGCACGAGGTGGTTTTTGAAAACTGGAGCGCTGCAAGCGACCACGCACTTTACGTCGGGCCGAATGCGTCCGTGCGTTTCGGGCGCGCGTTTGCAACGGCGACGGTGCTTTTCCAAGCCTCGGATCTTGAAGATGAACCCAATGTCCAAAGCCGCCTTATTTTCGGCATCGAATTCTAGTCCCGGTATTGCACTGCGGCTCGCGCTGCTCCTGCTGCTGGGCGCGCTCGCCGGTTGCGCAAATGTGGAAACGCTCGCGCCGCCAGTCACGATGTTGAAAGGCGACCACACGTCGCTGGAGGCAGGCCGCCATATTTATCTGGGCCAATGCACCGCCTGCCACTCAGCGGAGCCGATTCGTAATTACGCACCCGCGCGCTGGCCCAGCATCCTCGACAAGATGGTGCCCAAAACAAAACTCACCCCCTCGCAAGAGCACGACGTGCGAGCATACATCACCGCCGTTTCATTGGAGGAGGCGAGAAAGTAGTCAGCGACTTCAGTCGGCACAGTCTGACAAACACAGGCGGCATCGCGCCTCAAAGGCACCGTGTATCTGCGAAGCAAAACTCGTCGTGCGTAGATGCGATGCTCGCAAGTTTTGGATACTACTTTTGTTTGCGTTATCGTGCCGACTGAAGTCGCTGACTACTTTCACGCACACTCGGCAGCTCAGTGGTTGAACATGAATTCCTTCGCGTTGAGCAGCGCCCATAAGATGTCGGTGAAGACCTTCGGCTGATCCGCTCCGGTGGAACCCCAGTGTTGCTCCATCCGGCTCAATTCGTTCTCGGTGGGCTGGCGGCCAAAACAG
>JAYUIF010000128.1:0-11596 GCA_043766295.1 Spartobacteria bacterium
CGATCAGCCGGTCTCCACAAAATACATCCACGAAGCGAAGCTGCTCGGCACGAAAGTCGTGCTCGTAAATCCCCTGCTCGAACCCGGCATGAAACGCTATTGGGTGCCGAGCACGGCGAGCAGCGCGCTCTTCGGCACGGACATCGCGGATTACTGGTTCCCCGTCGCGCAGGGCGGCGACATCGCGTTCCTCTACGGCGTGCTGAAAGTGGCGTGCGAGAATGGCTGGATGGACGAAACTTTTCTGCGCGAGCGATGCACGGGGTGGGAGGATTTAAGATTTAAGATTTCGGATTTAAGATTTGAGGATCTCGAACGCGGCGCGGGCCTGCCGCGTGCGAGCATGGAGGAATTTGCGAAGTTGATGCACGCGGCGAAGACGGGCGTCTTCGTGTGGAGCATGGGCATCACGCAGCATCCGCACGGCGCGGATGGCGTGCAGATGATCCTGAATCTCGCGCTCACACGCGGCTGGGTCGGGCGCGACAAGACGGGCGTGATGCCGATTCGCGGTCACTCGTCCGTGCAAGGCGGCGCGGAGATGGGCGCGTATTGCACGGCGTTCCCCGGCGTGAAAGCGGTGAACGCGGAGAACGCCGCGTGGCTCTCGCGCGAGTATGGCTTCGACGTGCCCGCGTGGCCGGGCATGACGGCGGTGGACATGGTGGACGCGTGCGGGCGCGGCGAGCTGGATGTGTTCTTCTGCCTCGGCGGGAATTTCCTCCGCACGCTGCCGGAGCCGGATTACGTGGCGCGCGCGATGGAGAATGTGCCGCTGCGTGTGCATCAGGACATCATCCTCACGGATCAAATGTTCATCGAGGCGCGCGAGGAAGTGCTGCTGCTGCCCGCGAAGACGCGCTACGAGCAGGACGACGGCGGCACCGAGACGAGCACGGAACGCCGCGTGATGTTCTCGCCGGAACTCCCACGGCAAGTCGGCGAGTGTCGCGCGGAGTGGAAGATTCTACGCGACCTCGCGGTGGCGACGTTCCCGGAGCGCGCGCATCTTTTCGGCTGCGAAACGGGCCAGGCGATGCGCGAGGAAATCGCGCGCGTGGTGCCGTTTTACGAAGGCGTGCAGCATTTGAAAAAGATCGGCGACTCGTTCCAATACGGCGGCGCGCATCTTTGCGCGGGCGGCGTTTTCGAGACGAGCGATCACAAGGCGCACCTGCGCGCGCCGGAGCTGCCGCCGTCGCACGCCGAGGGCTTTTTCCATGTGAGCACGCGGCGCGGGAAGCAGTTCAACACGCTCATCTACGCCGAGCGCGACCCGCTCACGGGCGCGGATCGCGACGCGGTTTTCATGGCGCAGGCGGACGCCGCAAAGCTCGGCCTGCAAAACGGCGCGCCCATCGCGCTGGTGAACGATCTCGGTCGCTACGAAGGCCGCGTCTTCCTCGCCGAGATCGCGCCCGGCAACCTGCAAGTGATGTGGCCCGAGGGAAACATCATCATCCGCCGCGGCGTGGTGGATGCCGGCGGCGGCGTGCCGGACTACAACGCGATGGTGCGTGTGGAAACATTGCGCTCGTAATTCAGCGTAGGAAAACGGCGCACGCGACTCCCCCGACGAAGACTATTCCGACGAAGGCGTTGCTGAGAAAAAAGGCGCGGTTGATGGCGGCGACATCGAGCCGACGCACGCTGCGATGCTCGTAAACCAGCGCGGCTGCGATGGGCACAAGTGCGATGGCGTATGGGACGCGGAGTGCGGCGAGCCAGCCGAATGCAGCGAGCAGAACAAACGCGGATGTGTGCAAAACTTTCGCCAGCGTGAGCGCGCGTGGGATGCCCATTTTCACCACGAGCGAGTGCAGCCCCTCGGCGCGGTCGAAGTCGTGATCCTGCGTGGCGTAAATGATGTCGAATCCCGCGACCCACAGCACCACGGCGAGCGCGAGCACGAGCGGCGGCAACGCAAATGCACCCGTCACCGCGAGCCACGCACCGACCGGCGCGACCGCCAGCGCAAAGCCGAGAAAAAAGTGGCTGTAGTGCGTGAATCGCTTGGTGAGCGAATAGACAAAAATCATCCCGAGCGCGACCGGCGCGAGGAGGAGACAAAGCAAATTGATACGCCATGCCGTGACGATGAAAGCCGCCGTGCTCACGACGAGCAACGCGATCGCTGCGGACTTTGGCAGGAGCTTGTGCCGCCCTGCGGTGCGCGGGTTGCGTTTGTCTATTTCCCAATCGGCGATCCGGTTGAAAAGCATCGCCGCCGTGCGCGCGAATACCATCGCCAGCACGATGAGCGCGCACAATTTCGCCGAAGGTAAACCGTGCGCCGCAACGATCATTGCGCCGAGCGCAAACGGCAGCGCAAAGACGGTGTGCGAAAAGCGGATGAAGCGCAGCGCGTCGGCAATCATCGGGACTCCGGCACTGCCCGCTACTGCGGCTGGCCTTCGCGTGCGCGGGGATCTTCGGGCTCGTCGAAAATCGCGGCGAGACGGTCGTCCACGCGCAAATCAATCAGCTTCCAGACATCCACGGGCTTGTAAAAATAGAAGCGCCAGCGAAGCGGGAAGTCCTTGCCGAGCGAGATGACGGTGTAGCTCATGAGCCGGTCGCCCACGCTTTTTTTCGTAACGATTTCATGCCCGGACATCGCGCCGAAAACGGCAATCGCGTCCTTCGTTTTCGATTTGAGCATCTTCACATCCTCGGCGCGCTCGGCGATCTTGGTGCCGCGCGTGAGTTGGTCGTAGGCCTGCTCCACTTCCTTGCGTTGGAGGTAGGCGAAAAAGCGCGCCATGATTTTCTCCGGCGAATCTCCCTCGGCAGCGGGCTCGATGGTGGCTTCGGCGCTGATGATGGGAGGATTCGCGGGCTGCTTGGGCGCGACTTTGACCGGCACCTGGGCGTGAACGGCGATGGTGAGGCAGAGGATGAATGCGGTAATGATTTTCATGCGAGAAGAGCGGTGAGCCGCTGCTGCGTATTTGCGGTGAGCGGCGTGCCGTGGGCGAAAGTCAGGATGCCAGCATCGAATGACAATAATTTTCTCAGCGAACGTGCCAGTTCGCGCGCGTCGGCGCAGTATTTTGCGGGCAGCATCGCAAAGCCGTTCGGCTCGACGTGAATGAGCGCATCGCCTACGCAAACGACGCCATCGCCCACAAAAGCAATCTCCCCCGCCGCGGCACCTGATAGCGAAACGACGCGCAAACCGCCGGGCGCGGTGTCGCCATCCGCGAGCGTGCCATCGAGTGCGATGCCGAGTTCCTGAGCAGCGTCGGCGTGAGCAAAAATCGGGATACCAAAGCGCGTGCGATAATCGGCGGCGGCGCGGGCGTGGTTGCCGTTGGTGAGGAGCACAGCGGCGGGTTTCGCGAGCACGGTGAGTTCTTTCAGCGAAGGCGCGGCGAGCGGGATGGGATCGATGAACACCATTCCCGCCGGTGTGATGAGCGCGCAGCAAGAGAGGTCGCATTTCACCGAAGGCTCGTAGGCCTGCCAGTAATAGAGCGTCGGCGTGACTTGCTGAAATTCGTCTGCGGTCTTTCCCACGCGCTTGCATTGCCAGCGGGAAAAGTTGGCGTCAACCGCGCCGCGCTTTGCAAAGCCGCGCTCCATCGCTACACACCGCGCGTGCCGAACACTGACCTGCCGATCTACGAACTCGAAAATGCGTTGGTCGCCGCTTTGAAAAAAAGCAACCGCATCATCCTGCAAGCGCCCACCGGCTCGGGAAAATCCACGCAGGTGCCGCAGATGATCCTCGATCACGGACTCGCGGACGTAGACGAAATCGTGGTGCTTCAGCCGCGCAGACTGGCGACCCGGATGCTCGCGCAGCGCGTGGCTTTTGAACGGAAATGCAAACTCGGTGACGAGGTGGGTTATCAAATCCGGCTCGATCGCGTGTGCTCGGCGAAGACGCGCATCCGCTTCGTGACCGAGGGCGTGCTGCTGCGGCAGATGCTCGGCGATCCGCAACTGCGCGGCGTGGCGGTGATCGTGTTCGATGAATTTCACGAGCGGCATTTGTATGGCGACATCACACTCGCGAAGGCGCTCGACCTCCAGGAACGCACGCGGCCCGACCTGCGGCTCGTCGTCATGTCGGCAACGCTGGAGACGGCGACACTCGGAAAATATCTCGCGCCGTGCGACACACTGACGAGCGCAGGACGAACGTATCCGGTGGAGATCGAATACCTGCCGAAATCGCTGCGCGCCGACGAATATCCCGTGTGGGACGCCGCCGCCGAGGAACTGGAACGGCTCGCGCCAACGACCGAGGGCGATGTGCTGATCTTCATGTCCGGTGCCTACGAAATCTCGCGAACGATCAGCGCGGTGCGTGCGCGGCTGGGCGGAAAATTTGTCGTCCTGCCGCTGCACGGTGAGTTGCCCGCGAGCGAGCAGGACGCGGCCATCGCGCGCTACGACGCACGCAAAGTGATCGTGAGCACCAACGTGGCGGAGACTTCGCTGACGATTGATGGCATGCGCGTGGTGATAGACGCCGGCCTCGCCCGCGTGGCGCGCTTCGATGCAAATCGCGGCATCAACACGCTGCTCATCGAGCGCATCTCCCGCGCAAGCGCTGACCAGCGCGCAGGCCGCGCAGGCCGCACTGCGCCGGGCGTCTGCCTACGGCTGTGGACGGAGGACGAACACGCGAATCGCCCCGCGCAGGAAACGCCGGAAGTGCGCCGCCTCGATCTCGCGGAGGTCGTGCTCACGTTGAAAGCGAGCGGCGTCGAGGATGTCGCCGCTTTCCGCTGGCTCGAAGCGCCCGATCCAAAATCCCTCGCGCTCGCGGAGACGCTGCTGCTCGATCTCGGCGCGCTCGCGCGCAGCGGGAGTGGGACAGGCGTCCCGCCTGTCGTGGTGGGACAGGCGTCCCCGCCTGTCCCAACTGCGGCCAGCACGACCATCTCTCGGGCCTCACACGATTCGGACAGGCGAGACGCCTGTCCCACTCCCACTCCCACCACGATCACCGAGCTTGGCCGACGCATGATGGCTTTCCCCGCGCACCCCCGCTACGCGCGGATGTTGCTCGCGGCGCACGAACGTGGGTGCGTGCCCGCCATCTGCCAAGTCGCCGCGCTCACGCAGGGGAAATCGCTGCTCCCTCGCGCGCTGGGCAAGCAGCAGCAGAGCGACCGCGAGGATTTATTTGGCGGCGATGCCACGAGCGATTTCTTTGTGCTCCTGCGCGCATTGCGACACGCGGAACAGGCGAGCTTTAATCCCCAGCGCCTTCGCCCGCTCGGCGTGAACGGCATCGCTGCGCGTGAAGCCAGCGCGCTCGCCCAGCAATTTCGCGGCATCGCGAAAGACGAAGGTCTCGATTGCGAACCACGCGACACATCGAGCGAGGCGCTCGCACGCTGCATCCTCGCGGGCTTCCCGGATCACGTCGGCGTGCGGCTGGATCGCGGGACACTCCGCGTGCAACTCGTCCACGGGCGGCGCGGCGTGCTGGCGCGCGAAAGCATGGTGCAGGATGCCACGCTGCTCGTCGTCGGCGAAGTGCGCGAGGTCGAGTCGCGCGACGATGTGCAGACGCTGCTCACGCTCGCGACGGCGGTGAAGGAAGAATGGCTCCATGAAATGTTTCCCGAGGCATTCAGCCAACAGACGGAAGTTTTTTACGACACCACGCAGCGGCGCGTGATGGCTCGAAAAGTGACACGATTTCGCGATCTGGAAATCCGCGCCGAGCGCACGGAAAACGTCCCGAGCGAGCAGGCGGCGGCGATCCTCGCGGCGGAGGTGGATGCCGGACGGCTGAAGTTTGAAAATTGGAATCACGATGTGGAGCAATGGATTCTCCGGCTCAACCAACTCGCCGATTGGTGCCCCGAATACGAACTGCCAAAGCTCATGCCCGCCGACCGCCATGTGCTCGTCGAGCAACTTTGCCTCGGCGCGAGCGGCTATCGCGACATCAAGGATCGCGTCGTGTGGCCCGTGGTGAAATCGTGGCTTTCCTCGATGCAGCAAAAGCTCGTGGAGGAACAAGCGCCCGAGCGTTTGGAACTGCCGAATGGCAAGCGCGCAAAAATCACCTACGCAGAAAACGCACAGCCCACGCTCGGCGCACGCATCCAGGACCTCTACGGCGTGACGCACGATCTGCGCATCGGCGGTGGAAAAGTGCCGCTCGTCATCCAAGTCCTCGCGCCCAACTACCGTCCGATCCAAATCACCACCTCGCTCGCGAATTTCTGGAAAGAGAGCTACCCGAAAATCAAACAAGAGCTTTCGCGGAAATACCCGAAGCACGAGTGGCGCTGACACCATCCATGAACGATCCGATTTTCACCACGCCCGCCGGGGTGCGCCGCCTCGAAACGGAACTGCTGCCTTCGTGGATGCCGGGCCGCCGCTGGTTTGGCGGAAAGGCGCGAGCGGTGCGCGGGTTTCGCATCGCACGGCAGGTCGTGATTGGCACGGCGCGCGTGCTGGCCGTCGAGGTGATCTATGCGGACGGCGATGTGGAAACTTACGCGGTGCCGCTCGCAATCGGCACGGATGCGGAGCCGGATGCGTTCGTGGCGCAGTTGGAAAACGGAGTGCTTTTCGATGCCACTCACGATGCGGATTTTCGCGCCGCGCTTTTCCAATTGATGGAGCGCGCTGGACGCGATGGCGAACTGCGCGGCGAAGCGGGCAGCGTGCTTGCAACGATGTTTCCCGA
Organism: Spartobacteria bacterium; assembly: GCA_043766295.1. Classification (GTDB taxonomy): domain Bacteria; phylum Verrucomicrobiota; class Verrucomicrobiia; order Chthoniobacterales; family Chthoniobacteraceae; genus SXWH01. The sequence goes on from JAYUIF010000128.1 coordinate 6,668, forward strand.
TGGCGAAGTGCCTGCTTCGCGCGTGCTCAAAGCCGAGCAGAGCAACACGTCGCTCATCTACGGCGACCGCCTTTTTGTGAAGCTCTACCGCAAGCTGAACGTGGGTATAAATCCCGACGCAGAGATCACGCGCTTCCTCAGCGAGCGTGCGAAATTCAAACACGTCGCTGCGTTTGGCGGAGCCATCGAGTGGGCGGGCGCATCGCTCGCGCTGGCGACGGTGGTGGTGTCAAATCACGGCGATGCGTGGGCGCTCGCGCTGCGTGAATTTTCGCACTGCATCCAAGACCCCGACGCGCTGACCGACTGGCTCGCGCGGGCGCAGTTGCTCGGCGAGCGCACGGGCGAAATGCACCGCGCTCTGGCAAGCGATGCGTCGCTGCCGGAATTTGCACCGGAGCCGCTCGGCGATGCAGACGCGCAGCGCGTGGCGGATGGCGTGACGACGCTCGCAACAAAGGTGCGCGCAGTGTTGAGCGAGCGACTGGCTTTGCTCGAAGGCGAAACGCGAACACTCGCTGAGAAAATCGTCAAAAACGAAGTGCGCGTCGTGCCTCCCACAAGCGCGGCAAGCGGCGTGAAGATGCGCACGCATGGCGACTATCATCTCGGGCAGGTGCTGGATACGGGCGATGATTTCGTGATCATAGACTTTGAAGGCGAACCCTCACGCACGCTCGATGAACGTCGCGCCAAACATCCACCGCTGCGCGATGTCGCCGGGATGCTGCGATCCTTTCACTACGCCGCGCACGTCGGACGAAAATCGGACGCGAGCGTGACAGTCGGACAAGCCGAGCATTGGGCGCGCAGATCGCAGCAGGTATTTTTGACCGCATGGCGCGCGGCGATTGCGGAATCGCTCATCGAAACGCCCAACGATGCGGAATTGCTCCGTCTTTTCCTGCTCGAAAAGGCGCTCTACGAAGTCCTCTACGAACTCAACAACCGCCCGGGCTGGCTCGACATCCCGCTGCGCGGCCTGCTCGCGCTGGACGCAGTCGGCGGATCAAAATCCATTCCCTGCTGAATTATCACCGCAGACAACGTGTCGAGGATCAACAGGCAGGTGTTCGGTCGGTTTCAGAACTCGCGTCTCTTCCAGTAGTCGGGATGACGGCTGGCATGTCCAACGGCTGTAACCAAAATGCGCTCGTCGCGGATGATGTATGCAACATAGTAAGGGAATCCAGGGATATTGACGCGATGATAGCCTCCGCGCCGCTCGCGCCACAAAAGCGGCTGCCGAACGATTGCCGCACAGACGCTCTCAATCTCCGCGCGAAACCGCGCTCCCAAGCCGGGAACACGCCGCTCGTAAAACCGGGTCGCCTCATCTGCATCACATTTGGCCTCCGGGAGAAATTCGAGCACTGCGCTCATCGGTCGGGTGCAATCTCGCGCAGGCTGGCAAACACCTCCGCCGCAGGAATCGGCTGGGACTCTCCGGCGTCAAAGCGAGCGATACGGCGTGCAATCTCCGCCTCCCAAGCGGCTTCTGCGCCCGGCTCGGGGTCAGGCTCGACACTGACAAGAAGGCGGTAGGCGAGAGCAACGCGCTGGTCGGCAGGAAGCACAAGCGCATCGTGAGAAATGGCATCAAGTGTGGCAGGCATGGATGCACGATAAAGCGGAACATGGAACGTGTCGATTCAGAAGATGGGCGCGCGCCATATCAACGACCCAAATCTCATCGAAACGGGCAATGATGCGGAACTGCTCCGCCTTTTCCTGCTCGAAAAGGCGCTCTACGAAGTCATCTACGAACTCAACAACCGCCCCGACTGGCTCGACATCCCACTGCGCGGACTGCTCGCGCTGGACTGAACAGCCACATCAACTGCCGCGTAGTGCCCTTACCCCGCTTTTGCTGTCCACAGAATCGAAGAAAGATCAAGACGGCACCGCATCGCCCGGCTCATGCGCGACGCCGGCCAGCGGCAGAAGCCCGCCGAGGCACGCGCCGCCATCATCGAGTGGATCGAAGTCTTCTACAACCGCGAGCGGCTCCACATCGCTCTCGGCTTTCAATCCCATGTGGACTTCGAGAACCAAATCAACTAATCAACCCATGCCCATATGCTCTCTCTCGATAGTCCACCAAACCGGGGCAAGACCAATTCACTTTTTTAAAAATCTGATATTCGCCCATGAAACCGGCATTGAAACATCAACTCACACTGCCTCTCTTTACAGACGAGAATGGGCTGTGTGCTTGCGGGTGTGGACGCATCACAAGAATCGTCGGTGGCAAGAGGCTGAAATATTTCCGAGCTAGTCATCATCCAAATCATAAGCCGAATCGTGAATCGAAGGAGACTTCGCAACCTCGGCCAACATTATGTGCTTGCGGGTGTGGACGCGCCGTAAGGATCACCGCTGGCAAGCATCTAAAGTATTCCCTGTCTAGTCATTGTCTGTATCGTGAATCGAAGGAGATTTCGCAACCTCGGCCAAAAAGCAAGAAAGGACAAATGAAATATGTTCCGACTGGCCCGCCCGATCTGCCTCCGCCGTTCCGAGTGTCTGAGTCAGATGCAGCAAGCGCAGGCCGACTAGATGCGATCATTCAACGATTAGAAACCAGCCCCGACTACACTAGGGAAGCGCGGCGATGGCTTGGATCGGTTTCTATGAAGGGAAAGCGAGAATATATGACTGGGCGCAGGGAGAATGACCCAGCCTTCAAACTCCTTACGAACCTCCGGGGCCGTATTAGCGCCGCGCTCAAAGGCGCTGGCAAGAGCAAGGAAACTCTCCAACTCGTCGGGTGCTCAATCGCAGAACTCAGGCTGCATTTAGCACGGAAATTCAAACCTGGCATGAACTGGGAGAATTACGGACAGTGGCATGTTGACCATATTATTCCATGCTGTTCCTTTGACCTAATCCTAGAAGAAGAGCAACTCCGCTGCTTTCATTTTTCTAATCTTCAACCATTATGGGCGGATGAGAACTTTAAGAAGAGTGGTAAGCATCCCGGAAATGCTAATAGGGCGCATGATGGACGAGAGTGCCAAGAGACAGACAGATAGGAAATTTGGACAGTAAGATTATTCGTTAACGAAGCCTTCCAAACACTCTCCCATTCCAACCTCCAGATCGCGCAATCCTGCTACCACCGCATCCTGTTTCTGAAATTCTGGGAATCGCCCGTCATCGCAAGCGCCTAACGTTTCCTTGCCCAATGGTATCACCAAGCCCGGCTCAGCCGGTTGGAACCCATCAAAAAAGCGGCCGAAACCCTCAAGAAGCACCTCCACGGCCTGCTGAGCTACTTTCAGCACCACATTTGCCAGCTATGGGGAAAGGGAAAGTTTGGCTGGCTATCTCCGCTACGCTGCGATTCCAACGCCGCCACCGAAGCCTTCAACTCATCCATCCAAGCGATCAAGTCCGCCGCGCGCGGTTTCCGCTCCTTTGAAAATTACCGCATTCGCATCCTCTTCTTTCTCGGAAGGATCAATCTCCACCCAATCTAAAACCCGAAGTGCCCCGAAAAACCAGCCGACTGATCCCGGCGCTGAATTTCATACGTCAATCCTGCTCGCGCTGGACGCGTGAACTTTGGTCGGCGATAGTGCGCGACGCATGAGCACCACAGCCATTCTCGACGACACCCTCGCCGACCGCGTCCTCGCCGGTGAGCGCATCACCATCGAAGAGGCGCGTGAACTTTACCATCTGCCGCTGCCCGAACTCGGCGAGCTGGCGAACGCACGCCGCAAGCTCGCGAGGGCGGAGCAATTCGACGGACGCGGCAATGACATCGTCACCTACATCGTGGATCGAAACATCAACTACACGAACGTGTGCAACGTGTATTGCAAGTTTTGCGCGTTCTACCGCACGGAGAAAGACCACGACCACTATGTGCTCACGCGCGAGCAGCTCGATCAGAAGCTCGACGAACTCACGGCCATCGGCGGCGTGCAGATTTTGCTGCAAGGCGGGCACCATCCGAAACTCGGCATCGAGTGGTATCTCGACATGCTCGCGCACATTCGCGCGAAGTATCCGCACATCAATATCCACGGCTTCAGCCCGCCGGAGTTTCAGCATTTCGCCAGCGTATTTAAAATGCCGCTGCGCGAGGTCATCACGAAATTCAAGGATGCCGGACTCGGCAGCATCCCCGGCGGCGGCGGAGAAATCCTCGTGGACTCGGTGCGCGACCGCATCGCTCCGCTGAAATGCAAATCCGATGCGTGGCTGGAGGTCATGCACATCGCGCACGAGCTGGGATTAAATTCGAGTTGCACGATGATGTTCGGCCACGTCGAGACACTCGATGATCGGATCGAACACTTGGAGCGTCTGCGCATTCAGCAGGACAAAACGGGCGGCTTCACCGCGTTCATCTGCTGGACTTTTCAGGACATCAAAGACGAGGCCACGAGCATCGGCCACACGAAGCTGCGCGCGCCGACCGTGGGCAGCGGCGAATATCTGCGGATGCAGGCGCTCAGCCGCATCTATCTCGACAACATCCCGAACATCCAAAGCTCGTGGGTCACGCAAGGCCCGCGCATCGGCCAGATCGCGCTGAGCTACGGCGCAAACGACTTCGGCAGCGTGATGATGGAGGAAAATGTCGTCTCCAGCGCAGGCACCACGTTCCGGCTGAATTCCGAGATGATCGAACGCCTCATCCGCGAAGCCGGCTACGAACCACGGCGGCGGGATAATTGGTATCGGCTGCTGAATTAGGGCACCGCTGAATAAATCGAAGTTAGATCCGCGAAAAACAGACAAGGACAGATTTGCGGCTGGGGAGCGTAAATACTTTCGCGATCTTTCGCGTTTTTCGCGGGCTTAAATCAGCGGTTCCCTAGATAGTGTAGTCACGAGATATTCGCCCAGAGAGCGATGCAGCGGATATGGACTGCGGCGAGGTAAGAGGCGGTGTTTTTGGCGTAGCGGGTGGCG
>JAYUIF010000129.1:0-4902 GCA_043766295.1 Spartobacteria bacterium
CGTTAGGCCGCTAGCCATGTCTCTCTCAACCAACTCAACAAAAACCAACAACACAACACATGACAACAATCCGCACTCTCCTGCTCGTAATGCTGGCATTTTTGGCATTCCCAGCCGTAAGCTATTCTCAACTCTCGCAGCAAAAGCAAGATGAGCAAGCTGCGGCGGTTTGCGCAGTCTGCGGCGGTGGAATAGCCGCTATGGTGATCGTTTTCTTCATCCTATTTGCCCTCAATATTGCTCTTCTAGTGTGGGTCGCCCGCGACGCCAAGAGCCGTGGAATGGACAGTTCCATTCTATGGATGTTTCTCGTGATGTTCACCAGTGTTATTGGCTTGGTCATCTACATTTTCTCCCGCCCTCAAGGCGAACTGATTCAATGCGCCCACTGCAAAGGCAAGCGCCTCAAAGTAAGCGCAATATGCCCACATTGCCAAAACGCCTGAGACGCCCGCATCCTTGGCTCATTGGCTTTGGCATACTTGCGGTGCTCGCTCTCATGGATGTCTTTAGCGCACCGGGGCACCAAGTCACACCCAGCATTTACACAGGTGCAGTCGCTGCATACCAATGGATCAAGCCGCGTTTGGGCATTGAGGGGTCTTGCCGCTTCTCGCCCAGTTGCTCGCATTATTCCCAAGACGCAGTGCGGACGCACGGAATGCTTCAAGGAATGAAACTCACAATCGAACGACTAGACCGATGCCGAACCAACATCCCACTTGGCACGAGCGACCCCGTGAAGTAACGCGGCATCCCTAATAGCAGTAAGAGAAAGGTGTTGGGCTGGAACGAATTTCTTGTTTAGGGCTTAGTTTTGTAGGCGGCGTGCGGTTTATGGATGGGGAGTGGTCGAATGCCTTCAACGTCCAAACCATCCGGGGTGAAAACATCCGGGCATCCGTGTTTTTCTATGGAAGCGCTGAGTTAACCGCAGATGTCGCAGGTTCACGCAGATTTTGAAACACCACGCCTGCCACTGCTGCGAAAATCAGCGCAATGTGCGGGCGGGAAAATCGCGCGTTGATTCAATCAACAGCTTCTTAGTTAGCAGAGAGGGAATCGGGCTGGAGCAAGACGAACCCGGCTTTTGTGGATGAATTCCACAAGCCGTATGCGGCATTTTCACCCTGCACGAAAACGCCGCTCATCTTGTAATATTTTTGCGTAATCGCATTGAAAAATGTTCCTCTGAACACGCCATCACTCGGTGAGACTTTGAGGGAAGCCTGTAGGTGTTTGGTGTTGTCAAATGTCACTGCGTAGATTCCGACATCAGGGCGGTTAGCGAGCAGGGCGCGCTCGGTTCTGGTTTTTTGTAAAACGCCCGTAGTGACTGTGAAATTGGAATTGAAGTTTTCTGTTTCCCCTACATCCAGCACGCATGTGTTGGATGTCGGTTCGATGTAGTTCGAGCCGTGCGCTGCGACCGTGCGGATGAATCCTTTGGGAAATAGTTTGTCCTTTGGCTTTCGTTGCTTGGTCCAAATCAAACTGGCGTTTACGAGAACGCTGCCGGTGGTGACTTCATTAAAGACGACATCTCCGAAAATACTCCCGGTGCCATCGTAAAGCGCGGAGTAAAATGGAACTGTGTTATCCACTCCCAGTATGCTGGAGGCAGAGTAACTGCGGTTGTCACCCGTGCGCCCTCTGAATGTGGCTGTTCCGCTTCTGCTGATCACGAGCACGCCGTATCCGCTGCCTTGGGGCGTGGTCGAGCGTGTGTCGGGAGCAGGCAGTGTGATGGTGTATTTCCCCTCAAGAGGCGGACGATTTAAGGAGGACCATGTATTGTATTGGGCGACGAAAGTGGTGAGTTGTGCGCCGATGGTGAGATTGCAATCTATGCCCGGTTCACCTTCGAGATGGAACTGCATATCGAGACGCAGGCTTGGCAGTGGTGCTGCGCGCTGAATATTGGCGGTGTAGCGCCCCTCGGCGTCGAACTCGGCTTTGAATGGATACGCCTGACCGGCAAAGAATACTTTGGCGGAAAAGCTGCCCAATGGATCCACTGTCAGAGTCAGATAGCCAGATTCCGAGTGAATCTGATGGATACCGGCAATCGCGCTGTTGTAGGTGCCGCGATAAAGATAGTAGGGGTTGCGGATGGTGACGCTGGCTTGAGAAATAGCACCTATTCCATTCAGATCAGAACCAATGGTGTAGGTAAAAGCGTCCGTCCCCCTGAAGGAATGCGACGTGGTGTAAACAACCACATTACCAGGGCGAACTTCGGCATTTCCATGCTCGGGTTTTGACGCTGCAAGGATAAATACCGGCCCGCCAGACGAGGTGTCGTTATCGGTCAGGTTGGCAAGCGTGTATGGGCCGCGCACGAGCGTGGTGGTGATCGTGTCATCGTTGGCCTGAAAGGATACGGGCACGGCAAAGATGGACGATGCTCCGAAGAGCAGTGTGGAAATGACTAAAAGCAGGCGGGTTCTCATTGTATTTGGGACGTCGGGACATGCAGGGAATTTACTCCAACGTGAAATGGAAACTAACGCGATGGTTGGATTGTTCAACAGACAATTTTCCTGAACGCGCTGGCGTGTGTGATTTCACCCCGAACTGCCGGCCCATCAATTTTCGCTTGCGCTTCTTCGCTCCGTTGCGCGCTCTCTCGCCATGCCAAAACAGCACTGGATGGTAAAACAGGAACCCACGGCCTATTCGTGGGCGCAGTTCGTGAAAGACAAAGGAACCGTCTGGACGGGCGTCCGGAATTTTCAAGCGCGGAATAATCTCCGCGCAATGAAGGTGGGCGACCTCGTTCTCTTTTATCACTCGGTCGTGGGGAAGGAGGTAGTCGGCGTTGCCAAAGTCACGCGCACTGCGCATCCCGACCCGACCACCGAGGAACCCGGCTGGGACTGCGTGGGCCTCGCGCCAGTCCGCGCTTTCACCACGCCGGTGACGCTCGAAACCATCAAGGCCACGCCCGCGCTGGAAAAAATCTCACTGCTCAAACAATCGCGCCTTTCCGTGATGCCGCTGACGGCGGCGGAGTTTGAAATCATCGTGGCACTCGGCAAAGGCGAGTAGCCCGCGCCTCCTACGCCCGCAGCAATCCGCGCAGGACGAGCCACAGCTTGGTCAACTTCGCGAGTGCGTAGCGGCGGTCAAAAACGCGCCAGCGGTCAGCGCGCATTTTTGCAAGCAAGCGTCCGTAAACAGCGCGCATGATTTCCGCAGCCACGAGCGCACGGCTGTCACTGCGTGGAAGCGCAGCCTCCGCTGCGCGATAAAAACCAGCAGCGCGATCCGCCTCGAAATCCATCAGTGCAAGAAACGCTGCGTTGTGCCGCCCGGCTGCGATATCTTCGCGAGTGACACCAAAGCGCTCCATGTCCTCAGCAGGCAGATAGAGGCGCCCGCCGTTTGCAAAATCCTGCGCAACGTCGCGGAGGATGTTTGTGATTTGCAGCGCGAGGCCGAGTTGCAGCGCGTATTCCTTCGCCGCCGGATCGCGTGCGCCAAAAATCTCAATGCTCACAAGTCCGACGACACTCGCCACGCGGTGACAGTAAAGGCGCAGCTCCTCCCAAGTCGCGTAGCTCGCGCCATCGAGATCCATCACCACACCCGCGATGATCTCGTGAAAGTGCGCGACGGGCAGCCGGTATTTTTCGATGAGCGCGCGGACATCAGCAGCAAGCGCGTGCTCGCCATCCACGCGTGCAGACACCGCATCGCGCCATCGCACGAGCGCATCACACTTCGCCTGTCGCTCGCCGTGCTCATCCGCGATGTCATCCACGATCCGGCAGAACGCGTAGAACGTCGTGATGTCGCCACGGCGCTCGCGCGGCAGTGCGATGAAGGCAAGCGCGAGATTCGAGCGGCTCGAACGCGTGATGTTTTCGGCTTCGGTCACGGCGTCACGTCACAGGCCAGTCGTCCTCCGGCGACTTCGATTCGGCGCTCGCCCATCCGCACATCGCAGGTCGGGAGCGATGCGGCGACGACTGCCACGCCAAATCGCTCGGAGGCGGCGTGCAGCAATTCGCGAAAATCAAGATCACCAGCAACCATTTCATCCAGGTTCTCCACAAAGATCGCCTTCGGTTCGTTGGCCAGCCCTCGCGCCAGCGCCACACGTTTTTGGAGAAAAGGCGAAAGCTCCTTCGATGCTGCAAACTCCGTGAGACCGGTGAAGGCGAGCACTTCCTCCGTGCGCTCGCGCACCTGCTCCGGGTTCAGTTGCGAGATTTTGAAAATCGGCATCGCGATATTTTCCAGCGCGCTGAACTGCGCCAATAAAAACGGCGCGGCAAAAAGATAGCCGCATGAGTGCGACCGCAATCCCACCCGCGCATCGTCCGTAAGCTGCGCCGTCGGCTGCCCGGAAAAAATCACTTCTCCGCTGTCCGGTGTTTCGAGCAGGCCGAGCAGACGGAGCAGTAAATTTTTTCCGCATCCCACCTCGCCAACGAGCAGCGTCACCATGCCCGGCTCGATCCCGAGCGACACATCCGCGATGCGCGCACACACTCCCGCCTCCGTGCGAGCGCACGAGACGCCGCGAAGTTCGATGAGTGGTTCACGATTCACAGCCGCGATGGAAAGCCGAGCAAGGCGCGCAGCGCAAGCAGTGCGTGGAGTTGGGAGTGGCTCAATTTGAGATATTCTGTCTGACCCTCACGTCTCACCTGAACGCTTTGGGTGAGTTCCTGTGTATTGGTCATAGAATGTGCGGGCGATATGGCGAAGCGAACGAGCGGGTTTGTCTAAAGTGAAACTTCGCTCCGGGGAAGCGCGTTCATCTGACAACGCACACCGGAAAACATTTGAGAAAAATTTGGCTTCACCGTCCGGCGTTGTGAATTACCAGTGAGTCCAACTCAACCACACTACATATGAATGATGACTTGCCGGAGCCTTACGATTTGTCGG
>JAYUIF010000130.1:0-4890 GCA_043766295.1 Spartobacteria bacterium
TCATTTTATTCGACGCCGCCTACGAAGCCTACATCACCCAGCCCGGCATCCCGCATAGCATTTACGAAATCCCCGGTGCCCGCGACTGCGCCATCGAACTGCGTTCGTTTTCCAAAAACGGCGGCTTCACCGGCGTCCGCTGCGGCTTTGTCGTCTTGCCAAAAACCGTCCTCGCCAAAACCGCGAGCGGTGAAAAAAAACCGCTGCATCTGCTTTGGCTCCGTCGCCAGACGACGAAATTCAACGGCGTCGCCTACATCGTCCAGCGCGCCGCCGAAGCACTCTACACGAACGAAGGCAAGGCGCAGGTGCGCGCGCTCATCGAGCATTATCTCGGTAACGCCGCCATCCTCCGCGATGCGGCGAACAAAGCCGGTTGGCCGACGTGGGGCGGCGTGAACGCGCCATACATTTGGGTGAAATGCCCCGGCGGTTTCGGCTCGTGGGAGATGTTCGATAAAATGCTCACCGAGGCGAATGTTGTCATCACTCCCGGCGCCGGATTCGGTGCTGCTGGCGAAGGCTATTTCCGCATCAGCGCATTCAACAGCCGCGCCAACGCCGAGGAAGTCGCCCGCCGCATCCTCGCGCTCTGAGGAGAGCGTCGTCCATTTCTGCGGCCTACTTCTTCGCGGCCCAGGCATCCTCAGCTTTTTTCATCTGCGCTACGTCGAGGCCGAATGCTTTGAGGATTCCGCTGGCCATGATTTTGTCGCCCTCGGGATTCATGTGGACGCCGTCGCCGGTGAATACGTTTTTGCCGGGCTGGTTTGCCGCTTTGATGCGCTCTTGAAACATCGCATTGAGGTCGGCGAGCGGAGCCTTGCGCTCGGCGGCGAGGGTGCGGAGGAATGCGTTGTAGTCGGAGAGCTTCACGTTCTCGGGGCTGTTGAGGTCTTCTTTGATCACCGTCGCGGTGGTGACGACAACTTTGATATTTGCCGCTGCAGCTTTATCCAGAATGGCGGTGATGTTCTTTTTGTAGTCATCGAGGTTCACGCCCTTCGCGCCGTGCCACACGTCGTTCACGCCGCAGCTCAGCGTCATCCAGTTGGGCTTTTTGGAAATCACATCGCGGTCGAGGCGACCGAGCATGTCGTTCGATTTATGGCCGCTGATGCCCGCTGGCACTGGCTCCACGGTCACACCGTTGGCGGCGAGGCCATCCACAACGAGATGGACGTAGCCCTTGGGATTGTGCCAACCGCCTTCGGTAATCGAATCGCCGAGGAAGGCGACTTTTTCGCCCGTCTTCACGAGGATGCCCGCAAACGCGGAGGTGGAAATGATGGCGAGGGTGAGGGCGATGGCAGTGCGGAGAGGTTTCATAGGGCGCGCTTTCTCCGCGAAAACTGCGCAACGGCGCAAGCACCAAGTCAGCGAAGGGCGGGACTGCTATGCGAAGGCGGGCAGCTTGCCGCCGAGTTGCGCGGCGACGACGGGGAATGTGACGAGCAGCAGTTGGCGGCCCTTTTTTTCGTCGAGGAAAGTAGCGGCGAGTGCGTCGTCGGCGACATCGGGGAGAAAGCGGATGTCGTCCTCGGTGGTGGAGATTCGCCACGCGGGGCGGACGGTGGCGAAGTGAAATTGCGCGCACCTCAACCACTCGCGGAAGAGCGCGGGTTGTTGCGTGGCGATTTCGCGCAGCAGCGCAAGGGGCGCGGCCTCGGTCGCATCGAGATGCGCGGATGTGGTGGAGGCGGATTGCGGGAGGCTGAGTTTGATGCCGCTCGCGTTGGTGATTGCCGCGAAGTCGGCGTGGATGGATGCGTCGCCGGTGAACGTGTCGCCCATCTCCAAATCTGCGCCAAGGCTCGGCGCGAGTGCGGTCGCGCCGAGTGCGCGGCGGCGGATCTCGTGGGAGAGAAAAAGCAACTCCGCGCGCGTGGTCGCCGTGGGCGCGGCGGCGATGCTCACTTCGATGTCCGGCGCAGTCCCTTTCCCCATCCAGCAGACGCGGATCATTTGCTGGATTTGCTCCGCGTGCGCGAGGGCGCGGCCAAATTTCACAGCGGCTCGCGCGAGCGTCTCGTCATCGAGGCGCAGCGCGAGAGCGAAGGTGCGATCCAAATATGCATCCGCCCATCCTTGCGAAAAACAGCCCGCGTCTTCGAGCGCGACGATGGCTGCATCGAGTGCGTCGAGCGACATCGCATCGGCACGCACATCGAGCAGCGGCGCGAGATCCATCGTGAGCCACGTCGCGCCAGCCGTGGCGAATTGCGCCGCCTCATCCGTCTCCCGCACGATCCCACCCGCTCCCCAATCGCCCAAGTGCCCCGCACGAACGAGCGCATCGCGTGTCTCGGTAAAAAGTTCGCGCGGCCCGCGTGTCGCACGTTCCTTTTCCCCACCAAGCTCGTGGAGAAAAATCGGCGCTCTCGCAACGTCGGCAAACTGCGACGGGAACACGCGCCCAAGCGGTGCGCCGAGGGCAATCGTCGGTGCGGAGGCAAAAGTTTTCGGTGCGGGAATATCCATCGCCGGGAAACATCCAACGTCCGGCATCCGCCCGGCAATCTCCAATGCGCTTGCGCCGCGCGCCGCACTCTGTTTTCTCACCGCCTACTTTATGGAAAAAGTCATCATCCTTGGCACCGGCTGCGCCGGACTCACAGCGGCAATCTACGCGGCTCGCGCAAATCTTTCACCTCTCGTGCTCGAAGGTCACGAGCCGGGCGGACAGCTTTCCACGACGACGATGGTGGAAAATTTTCCCGGCTTCCGCGAAGGCATCATGGGCCCGCAACTCATCATGGATATGAAAGCGCAAGCCGAGCGATTCGGCGCGCGATTCCAATACGCGGACTGCACCGGACTGCGTCTCGGCGAGAAGAACGTGAGCATCGAAGTCGAAGGTAAATGGGTGGACACGCGCACGCTCATCGTCGCCAGCGGCGCGAGCGCAAAGTGGCTCGGCCTCGCCCGCGAACGCGAACTCATCGGCCACGGTCTCACTTCGTGCGCGACGTGCGACGGTGCATTTTATCGCAACGTCCCGGTCTGCGTCGTCGGCGGCGGCGACTCTGCGTGCGAGGAGGCAAATTTCCTCACGCGCTTCGCCAGCAAAGTCTATCTCATCCATCGCCGCGACTCGCTGCGCGCCTCGAAAGTGATGGCGCAACGCACGCTCGACAACCCCAAGGTCGAGCCGATCTGGAACAGCGCGCCCACCGAATATCTCACCGACGCCGAGGGCGAAATGCGCGCCGTGAAATTGAAGAATCTCGTCACCGGCGCCGAGAGCGAACTGGAGGTGAAATGCGTCTTCGTCGCCATCGGCCACACGCCAAACACCGCGCCATTCAAAGGCGTGCTCCATCTCGATGCGAACGGCTACCTTCTCCAGCAAGACGGCATCACCGCCACGAACGTCCCCGGCGTTTTCGCCGCAGGCGATGTGAGCGACCACCGCTACCGCCAGGCCATCACCGCGAGCGGTCAGGGTTGCGCCGCCGCCCTCGACGCCGAGCGCCACCTCGCCGACCTCGGCGAGCATTGAGCCGGAACGATGCAGTTGGAAATGTGTGACGAGATCCGAACGGTGTGCGCGGGGTAGCGCCTGCGCCCTCGCAGGCTGCGTCCCCGGCGCCCTCGCCGGGGCGACATTTGCGGGCGCACCATTTGGTGGGGGCGGCGTCCAGTCTTTCGGGCGTGAGTTCGCAAACTCGCACGGTTCATTGTCGGCGAGGGCGCCGACAACAACACGCTGGGGCGCGTGTGCTACCCCGCACACACCACCCGCAGTTTCCAACTGATTCGTTCCGGCTGATCCACCTACGTGAACAGCTCGTGGCCTAGCACGCTGAGGCAGTAGAGCGCGGCTGTCTCGGTGCGGAGAATAATCGGGCCGAGTGTGATCGGGCGGCAGCCTGCGGTCTTGGCGAGCGACATCTCGGCGGGCGTGAAATCTCCCTCGGGGCCGACGAGAATCAGCACGCTCTTGGGCGGCGTTGCGCCGTGCTCGGCGAGGATCGTTTTCAAATGGCGCGCATCGCTTTGCAGCGAAGCAACGAGGGTGAGATCAAATTTTTGGCCGCTCTCGAAAAATGCTTTTGGCGCGGCAGGCTTGAGCACTTTTGGCAGCCAGTTTTGTCCGCATTGCTTGCAGGCTTCGATGGCGACGCGCTGCCATTTTTGCTGCTTGCGGATGGCGTCGCTCTCGTCGCCGCGCACGATGGTGCGCTCGCTCATCAGCGGCGCGATGACTGCCGCGCCAAGCTCCGTGGCTTTCTCGATGATGAGTTCCATATTTTTTCCCTTCGGGATCGCCTGCGCGAGCGTGATGGCGCACGCGAGCGGCGCGGTCTTAGCGAGCGAGAGGCGGCGCAATTCCACGCCTTGCTTGCCCGCTTTCATAATCTCCACCTCGGCCTCCGCACCTTCGCCATTGAAGACCGTCGCGTGGTCGCCAGCCTTCATGCGCAAAACGTCCGCAGCGTGATGCGCCTCGGCAGCGTCGAGCGCGAGGCGGTCTGGATTCCATGCATAGTGCGGGATGTAAAAGCGCGGCATGGCCGGAACGTGCCGGAAAATTCGCGCCGAGTGCAATCAAAGTGTGCTCCTGGCAAACGGAGGAAAATTTCCGGGCACTTCCGATTTTAGAGTGGCTGGAGATTGAGCCTTCCGAAAAATACGGAAAACTCTCACAGCGAGTGGATCAAAGTTCAGGAGCAGGCCAAAGTTTGAAAAATCTGGGCAAAGGCCTAGCGCGAGGGGAAGGGGAACTTGGCGAATACAGACTGCGCTTTTATTCGAAACCTCGCGGACGTGTGCGGAACATCTAAAAGCCAGCAATGGCCTTGAAACCCTGTATTCATGGGGTTTCCAGAGGCGAAAGAGTAGTGGGTCGGGCGAGACTCGAACTCGCAACCAACGCCTTAAAAGGGC
>JAYUIF010000131.1:0-4880 GCA_043766295.1 Spartobacteria bacterium
CACGGCGCAGCCCAAGTCACTCGAGTGACCGTGGATTCGATCGATAAACAATTATTCAATCAACTGACTAGCGAACTGACTTCGGGGCTTCTGAATCCCGGCACTGCTGCCGATGGAGACGGGGCCGTCATTCAACTTGGCTTTTATGATGCTGCAACGACCTTGAATAACTTTGCTGGCACATGGCATCCGATGAGTGGACTCGGCAGCCTCAACACCGGTGGCAATACAGGGAGTGGGCTTGCATTTAATACGACATCCATAGGCGACATTGGGGGCGGCGCGGCTCCTGGTGGCTCAGGTATTTTTGGTTTTGGTTTGAATTTCGATAATACTGTCACGGGCACGTTCAACGACCTGCCAAGCGGAATCACTATTCCACTCGCGGTTAAATTCTTCAATGGCACTTCGCTAGCCAACTCCACTTACTTCAATGTGGTTTCAAATGACGCTTGGCTCTGGAAAACGCCCGCCGATCCGACTCCAACACCGCCAACTATCAATATCGAACTAAATGCCGCTGGTCTTGAGTGGCAGAGCGTTGCAGTCCAAGGGCAGGCTGGCACGACGGCTTTTCACACGTCCATTGCTATTGTTCCTGAGCCGACGGTGGCTTTGCTTGGCGGGCTGGGTCTTGCTGCACTCGCAGCTCGTCGCCGTCGCGCTTAGTTTTGCTCGGCAGGGATTCGCAGCGTGAAAGTGCTGCCTTTTTCCGGCTCACTCACAACCTCCAGCGTGCCGCAGTGCGCCTTGGCGATGGCCCGGCAGATGGCCAGGCCCAGACCCGCGCCTCCTGTGGTGCGATTGCGTGAGGCGTCGGCGCGGTAGAAGCGCTCGAAAAGATGGGGCAGGTGTTCGGCTGCGATGCCGGGGCCGGTGTCTGTGATGCGGATGACGGCGTGGCCGTTTTCACGCGTGGTGCTGAGACGGACTTCATCTTCGCGCGCGCTTCGTTTTTACCGTCCCTTTACAATAAACGCCTTCCTCCCAATCAGCTCTTAACCTTTAGGAGATAGCGTCCTTGGAATTCTGAACCCTTTACACCCACATTTCGTAATGAAACGCTTAATCCTGTTCTCTCTAACCATCGGACTCGCCGTGGCCAAAGCCGATCCACAGCTTACTTCGTGGTTCACGGCGAACTCGGGAAAATATGCGCGCATCTACCAGAGCACCGCGAATGAAACTGCGGGGACGACTTCGACGACTTGGACGCGCGGCTCCGGCACGCAGACGAATCCCGTGTATGCAGATGTGAACGAGATCAATTACTCCACGTCGTGGGTCTATATCCGCACGAGCGGGCTGGCGTCGCACATCATGGGGCCGTGGTATCTCGACGCGGCGAAGACGACAAACTTTCCGAATTTTCCCTCGAACACTTCGAGCATCTACCGCATCCCGCGCACGCCGACGATACCGACTTCCAAGACGAGCACGGGGCTCGGCGCGACGGGTCGGATGGTGAATGGCGTTTCGATGTTCGATTCGCGCGATGCTTTTTCCTACAAGAACTCCAGTGCGACGGATGCGACGCCGACGAATGGGCTGACGGGCGACGGGATTTGGAATCGCGACGGGTATCACAATGAGGGCGTCACTTTCGACCCGGCGCTGGCGCATCAGGCGGGGAATAATTACCACTACCACGCGCAGCCGATCGGTCTGCGGTTTCAGCTCGGCGATCATGTGGATTATAATGCCACGACGAATCGCTACACGGAGAGCGCGGCGGCGGTGACGACTCATTCGCCGATCCTCGCGTGGGCGGCGGACGGGCTGCCGGTGTATGGGCCCTACGGCTACTCGACGGCGATGAATGCGGCCAGCGGGGTGCGGCGGATGGTGTCGGGTTTCACGCTGCGCAATGGGACGAATGGGACGACGAATATCACGGTGCGGCAGGTGCTGCCGCTGTGGGCGCAGCGCATTCAGGGGCTCACGACTTTGACTGCCGCACAGTATGGGCCTGCGATCAGCGCGACCTACGCGCTCGGTCATTACATCGAGGACTTCGATTATCGCGGCGACCTCGCGGGGCAGACGCTCGGCGTGGATTTCGATCTGAATGAACAGAACGTCCGCTTTTGCGTGACGCCGGAATTTCCAGCGGGCACGTGGGCTTACTTCACGCCGATCAATACCGACGGAACGCCGCAATATCCTTACACGACGGGCCGCCAATTTTATGGAGACCCGACGGGCGGCGCGACGACGATTTCGGAATCGGTGACGACGCACTTCATCGGCGGCGCGAACAAGGCGCTCACGATCAGCACGCCCGCAGTGAGCGGCACGACGGTCACGCTCACATGGAGCGCGGTCGAGGGCGGGACGTATTCGGTGGATGCGTCGGCGGTTTCAAATTTCTCGCCATTCACCAACAAGGCAACGGGCCTCGTCTCCACGGGCATCTCGAAAAACACGAGCTACACCGCGCTTGGCACGAGCGGCACGGAATACGGCCGCGTCAATCGCACTGCGCTCGCCACGTATGATGCGGGCGGTCAGACCGCCGCGACGGTCGCGCAGAGCACGACGACGAGCTATTCGCTCACGCCGAACGATGCGCCGACCATCACCAGCATCTCCGCCGCGACGACGATGAAGAACAACGCAACGAGCGCGCTCGCATTCACCATCGGCGACACGGAAACCGCAGCGGCGAGCCTCACGGTGAGCGCGACATCTTCAAACACCACGCTCGTGCCGAATGCGAACATCACCCTCGGTGGCAGCGGCGCGAGCCGCACCGTGATGGTGACACCCGCCAGCGGAAAAACGGGCACGGCAACAATCACTGTCACCGTGAGCGACGGCACCACCACGACGAGCACCACTTTCACCATCACAGTGAAGCCGCCAAACATCCTCTTCATCATCGCGGACGACTACGGCCTCGACGCGAGTTCGCTCTACAATACGAGCGGCGGAGTCTCGCTGCCGCCGACGCCGAACATCGCGTCGCTCGCGACGAACGGTGTGAAATTTACCAACGCTTACGGCTATCCCGTCTGCTCGCCGACGCGCTCGGCAGTGCTCACCGGTCGCTACGGATTCCGCACCGGCACCGGCAACGTCGCCGCTGGCACATCGAACAACCTGCTCCAGTCGTCCGAGTTCACGCTGCCGGATGCATTCGCTGCGAACAGCGGGCTGGATGTGCAACTCAAGCAATTTGGAAAATGGCATCTCGGCGGCGGCAACTCCGCGCCGAGCACCGTCGGTGGCTGGCCGAATTTTGCAGGATCACTCCTTGGTCAAATTGACGACTACTACAACTGGACGAAAGTGGTGACGAACGGAACGACGACCACCTCCACCGCGACGACGACCTACGCGACCACCGATATTGTGAATGACACAGTATCCTTCATCAACACGCAGACCACCGCCGGAAAACCGTGGATGGCGTGGGTGGCATTCAACGCGCCGCACACACCGCTGCATCTCCCGCCCACAAGCCTCTGCCCGACTTACGCCGCGCTCAGCGGCACCACGCAGGACATCGCTGCGAACCCGCTCAATTACTACAACGCGATGGTCGAGGCGATGGACACGGAAATTGGCCGCCTGCTCGCGACGGTGGACTTCAGCAAGACGGACGTGATTTTCATCGGCGACAATGGAACGCCCGCGCTCACGCTCCAGGTGCCGTATCCCGCGAGCCGCGGAAAGGACACGCTCTACGAGGGCGGCGTGCGCGTGCCGCTCATCGTGCGCGGGCCGGATGTCGTCGCGCCGGGACGCAACTCTGCGGTGCTCACGCACGTCGTAGATATTTACTCCACGATGCTCGAACTCGCGGGCATCAATGTTTCATCCACCGTGCCGTCGGGGACGGTGATTGATTCGCAGAGCCTTGTGTCGGTGCTGCAAAATCAAAGCGTCACGCGCTCGCTGCTGTATGACGAGGAGTTCGACGTTGCATTTCCGAACCTCGGCGGGCGTTCGCTGCGCGATTCGCAATACAAAGTCATCCGCAACAAAAACGGCGCGGATGAATTTTACGATCTCATTGCTGACCCGTATGAAAGCACGAACCTCCTCGCAGGCGGTGTGGGCGCGATGACGACGCCGCGACAGACAGCCTACAATTCGCTCGTCACCCAGCTCGGCGGCTACAACACAGCCCCGACCATCGGCACCGTCGCCGCGCAGAGCACGGCACCAAGCACCGCGACGGGCGCGATTGCATTCACCATCGGCGATGCGGAGTTGTCGTCATCCATCCTCACCGTCACCAGCAGTTCATCGAACACGACACTCGTGCCCTCGGCGAACGTCGTTCTCGGCGGCAGTGGAGCCAGTCGCACGGCGACGATCACACCAGCCACGGGGCTGACGGGCACCTCGACGATCACACTCAACGTAACGGACGGCACTTTCACAACGAGCAGCAGCTTCGTGCTCACCGTGGCCTCAGCCGTGCCTCCGACGATCACATCCATCGCAAAAACTCCCGCGACGCCGACCAGCACGGATGCAGTCATCGTCACTGCGAACATCGCGCCGTCCGGCGGTCGCACGATCACGAGCGCGCAGCTCACGTATAACAACGGGGCGGGCACTACGACCACGGCGTTCAATGAAACGATGGCGGCTGCTGCGGTTTCACCGTGGACGGGCACGAACGCGAACAATGCGTGGACTGTCACAGCTCCAGTCGGGCCGGGCGGGCCTCCACCGGCGAATCCATTCAGTCAGACGGCGGCGGCGAATCACACGGCAGCGGGATCGGGAAATCAATTTGGGCTGGAGGTTGTCGGCGGCCCGCCATTCAGCGGAATCGGCGATGGCTCGGTGGCAAACTCGGCGAACATCAATGCCGTCGGCACTACAGCCTACGTGGAATTTTACCTCGCGGCGGTGAACCAAAC
>JAYUIF010000132.1:0-11450 GCA_043766295.1 Spartobacteria bacterium
CTTCGGCTTCACGAGGTGAAATGCCAAAAAACGAAGCGTCAAAGTGTGCGGGCTTTTCGATCAACCCGCGCCTTGGAACGTAATTTCCAGCAATGCGAAGCGCTTCGGGATCGAGGCCGCTGGCGCGAAGTTGTTCGTCGCTCAGCGTGCTGATCGTTTCATCGGCGGCGAGAAGGTTGCGCCAAAACCCGGCCACATTATTTGCGCCCGGAAAACGCCCAGCGAGACCGACGATGGCTACGCCCTCAAGTGGTGGTTCGTCGCTCATCGTTTCGTGCGTTGCTGACGTTGGACTAACGCGGCTCGCGCTTTCGCCGCGCGATCCTGAACTGCTGAAATAGCCACGCAACCATCGTCGCCGCCCTCGAGGTAGCGGGAAATGGTGCGGATGGTTGGATGCTGAAAAAGTTTCACGATGGGAATGGTGCGTTCAAGTTTAGCGCAAAGACGTGCGTGAACACGAAGCATGAGCAGTGAGTGCCCGCCGAGGTCGAAGAAATTGTCCATCACACTAACAGCGCGACCAAATGCCGCGTGCCAAATCTGAGCGACTGTTTCTTCCATCGTGCTGGTGGGGCTGTGTTCCAAATCGGGCGCGTGCGCATGTGTGGCTGTGGGTTCGCCGGTGGCACACGGGAAGGGCAGATGATGTGTGAGCGCGTGCAGGCGGGAGTCGGGAGCCTGCGCCATTGCAGTGAGAATTTTTGCGAGCTGTGCGAGTAATTCGGTTGCGGCATTTTCGCTGGCGATGCGCGGCTGGACGATGAGTGTGAGTCTGAGATTTGCCTCGGGATTGATGACGAGTGTGAGCGGGTAGTTCGTGCGGACTGGCGCATGAAGCGCGGTGATCGCGACATCGCCGAGACGCATCGCAGTTTCAGCGACGATGTAGTTTTGAAATACGAGGAGCGTTGAGAAAAGGCGCGCGTTCCATGGTAGCTCGGAACTGCTCTGGATGTCTGGCAGTGGTGTGGACTGATGTTCCGTGAGCTGCACGAGATGGCCGTGGATTCGCTGGACAAAAACGGCGAGCGACTCGGTGAGGGATATGTGCGCACGAATGGGGAGGTTGTTCACGAAATGTCCGATGATGCGTTCGGCTCCATCGAGTTCTGCGGGGCGACCGGAAAATGCTGCGCCAAAAATCACATCGTCTGTGCCGCTGTGGTGAGCGAGGAGCAACGCCCATGCGGATTGCAAAATGACGTTTGCAGTCGTGCGGAGTTTACGCGCGAGCTGCTGGAGTTTTTCCGTGGTGTCACCGCTGATGGTGAGCGCGACTACGATTTCTCCTTCGCTGTGCGGCGTTCGCGGAGCAAACGGAAGCGGCGTCGGTGTGTGGAAATTGCGCAGATGCTCGCGCCAAAAAGGTTCGTCGTTCTGCGCAGGATGCGCGGCAAGCCATGCGATGAAATCGCGGTATGGACGGGCCGGTGCGAGCGGCGCGTTGGTGTAGAGCGCGGAAAGTTCGCGGAAGATCAGCGGCCAGGACCAGCCATCAATTTCGAGGTGATGGTGCGTCCACACGAGGCGGTGTTCATTTTCCGAAACGCGGAAAAGTGCGAGGCGTGTGAGCGGTGCTTTTGCGAGGTCGAATGGGTGCGCGACGTCGGTGGCGAGGTAGTCGCTGAAACGAATGGTCTGTTCGTCCGGAGTGAGCGAGCGCAGGTCGGCGATGTGCCATTCGAGTGGCGCATCACGTAGGGAAATCTGCATCGGCTCCAACGTGTCAGCGATGTAGGCGGTGCGAAGTGTGGGGTGGCGCGCGGCGACTGCTGCCCACGCAGATTGCAGTTGGAAAACATCGAGCGGGCCGAGGAGGCGGCAGTGCCATTGGTCGGAGCCGGAGCCGGGGCGTGCTGTTTCGAGCGCGTAAAAAAGGCGCTGCATCGGCGACAAAGGGTAGATGTCTTCGAGCGTGGGATAGACTGCGGTGAGGCGCGCAAGTGTGTTGCTGTCGAGCTTCACTAAGTTGAAACGATCCTGCGCGGTGATGAGCGTGCGGAGTGTTGCGATGAAGGCTCCGGCCAGTCGCTCGATAGTTTCATTGCGATGGAGATTTGCGCTGTAGGTGAAGCGAGCTTCGAGTTGGTCGTGGAGAATGATGCAGTTGATTTCCAGCGGGTGCGTCCGACGTGCTGTCGGCGCGTGCCAAGCTCCAGCGTCAGCATCGGAAAAGTGGAAGTATTCGAGTTCGGCGACTGTTTGATCGAATTGGCCGAGGTAGTTGAAAAGGACGCCCGGCGTGATGGCGAGCGATGGCTCGGCGGCGCGGAGGAGCGAGTAGGCGAGGCTGCTACGATGTGTGCGGAGTCGGCGCGATGTTTCGGTGAAGGTTTCCGCTGATGTTTCGTGTGCGCGGAGGTGGATGGGGAAGATCGTGGTGAACCAACCGATGGTGTGTGAGAGGTCGGGTTGCGCGCTGAGTTTGGCGAGTTCTGCGAGTGCGGCTTCTTCGCGTCCATGGCCTTCGATTTCGATGATGCTTTCGCGTGAGCCAGTAAATTCTGCGAGCGATTGGGCGAGCGATGCGAGAAGAGCGTCCTGCACATTGCCAGTCGTGGACGGGATGCGATGAAGCAGGGTGTTCGTCTCTGCGGAATCCAGCGTGACAGTGAGGGTGTGCGCGCTTGCCTCGGTGTTTTCGCCGCTAGGAAAATCGAGAGGGAGTGGAGACGATTGAGCGCTGATGATGTCGCTCCAAAGTGCGCGCTCATTTTTCGCCGCAGGCAGAGCGAGCGGGAGCGTGTGCGCCCATGTGTGAAAGCCGCTGGTCGGTGCTGGTAGTGCAATTCCACGCAATGCGGAGTCCAAGTCTTCGAGGAGGATGCGCCACGATACGCCGTCCATGATGAGGTGGTGGACGGCGATGAGTAGCGTCGTGTGCGTGACGAGTGCGAAGCGGATGAGCGGGCCATCGAGGCGGAAGGAACTTTGCAGTTCTGTCTGCGTAGCGAGGAGCGTTTCCGGCGCGCTGTCGGTCGTTGCGAAGTATTGGTGCCAGCCGTCTGCTTTGTGTGCAAAGCGGAGACGAAAGACGGGGTGTGCATCGAGCACTTTGCCGATGGCTGCGATGAGTTGTTCGCGTGTGACAGACTGCGTGAGCGTGAAAGCGAACGACTGATTCCAATGGTGCGCGTCGGCGAAATCATGGGCGAAGAACCATCGCTGAATCGGCGTGAGTGGGACTTCGCCTACGATGGGGAGATCGGGAAGACGCGGGGTTTCCGGGACACCGAGGTGATCGGTGAGCGAGGCGATGGTGGGGTGGTTGAAGAGCAGTCTTGGTGACAGCGCGATGCCGACGGCGCGTGCTTTTGAAACAACGAGAATGCTGAGGATGCTGTCGCCGCCCAACTCGAAGAAATTGTCGTGAATACCTACGCGCTCGATTTTCAAAATGCGCTGCCAGATGTCGGCGAGTTTTCGTTCTGCGGGATTGCGCGGCATGACGAAATGCGTGGCGATGTCGGGGCGTTCGTCGCTCGGTTCGGGGAGTGCGCGATGATCCAGTTTGCCGTTTGCGGTGAGCGGCATTTTCTCCACGGCGACGAACGTGGAGGGGAGCATGTAGTCGGGCAGTGAGGGGGCGAGATGCGTGCGGAGATCGGCGGCGGTGGGCGTGAGATTCGTGGGGACGAACCACGCGATGAGACGCTTGTTGCCTTCATAGTCGCGGGCGAGAACGGTGGCTTCGCGCACGTGCGGGTGCTGGACGAGGACGCTATCGATTTCGCCAAGCTCGATGCGAAAGCCGCGAATTTTCACCTGCTGATCCATTCGTCCGAGATATTCGATGTCGCCGCACGGGAGTCTGCGTGCGAGGTCGCCGGTGCGGTAGATTTTTTCCCCGGACGCTGCGCTGAATGGATGGTGGATGAATCTTTCAGCCGTGAGTTCGGGACGACGGAGGTAGCCGCGTGCGAGGCCTTCGCCAGCGACGAAGATTTCGCCGGGGATGCCGATGGGGACAGGGCGCAGATGGGAATCGAGGATGTAGAGTTGGAGGTCGGGAATGGGCGCGCCGATGACGCTGCCGCGCTGCACGTCGTCGGCGCGGAGCGGGCGGTAGGTGACGTGGACGGTCGTCTCGGTGATGCCATACATATTCACGAGCTGCGGTTTCGTGTCGCCGTGGCGGGCGAACCACGGCGCGAGGCTCTGCATTTCCAACGCTTCACCGCCGAAGATGACGAGGCGCAATGCGAGTTCCTGCGAGCGCCGTGATGTGGAATCGGCGACGATGAGTTGCCGGAAAGCGCTGGGTGTTTGGTTGAGCACGGTCACGCGTTCGCGAACGACGAGTTCGTGAAATAGATCGGGCGAGCGGCTGGTTTCAAACGGCACCACGATGAGCGTGCCGCCGTGGAGAAGTGCGCCCCAGATTTCCCACACGGAGAAATCGAACGCGGTGCTGTGAAAGAGCGTCCACACATCGCGCTCGCCGAAGGTGAACCACGGCTGCGATGCTGTGAACAGACGCGCGATATTGCGATGGGTGATGCAGCAGCCTTTTGGTTTTCCTGTGCTGCCGCTGGTGTAGAGGACGTAGCAGAGTTGCCCGGCATTTCCTACTGCCGGGCGCTGGTCGTTCGCGAGTGCGGGGATGTCTTCGATGCATACGATGTGCGCTGTGTTTTGTGGCAGATTGTCCACGAGCTTGCGCTGCGTGAGGAGCACGGGGGCGCGTGCGTCTTCCATCATGAAAGCGAGGCGCTCGGGTGGATACGAAAGATCAATCGGGAGGTAGGCGGCGTTGGCCTTGAGGATTCCGAGGAGGCCGACGACGAGGTCGGGCGTGCGCTCCATGCACAGGCCGACGATGCTTTCAGATCCAATGCCGAGGCTGGCGAGGTGAGTGGCGACTGCGTTGGCGCGTGCATCGAGTTGGGCGTAGGTGAGGCGTGTGTCGTCTTGAACAAGCGCAGTGGCATTTGGCGTTCGTGCGGCTTGGGCCGAAAAAAGTTCGTGCAGCGTCGCGTTTTGCTCGCTGTGTGAATGAGCGGAGGGCGCGGTGTTTGCGAAAGTCAGCAAATGCATCCGCTCTTCACGCGGGAGCATCGGGAGTTCGGAGATGGGCTTGTTGGCGTGGCCCGGCATTGCTTCGAGGAGCGTGCGGAGGTGGCCGAGCATCCGGCGCACGGTTGGTTCGCTGAGGCGTGCGCGATCAAATTCCGCGACGAGGCGCAGCGACGCACCGGCGTAGGCGGCGATGCAAATCGGGAAGTTTGTTTGTTCGTGCAATCGCAACTCGCGTTTGCCCCATGCACCACCACGCGCATGGAAATGCGTGCGCAGATCGTAGTTTTCAAAAACCACCAGCGAATGGAAGAGCGGCTTGCCCGCTGGCATATTGCTCCATGCTTGCGCGCGAGTGAGCGGCGTGTGTTCGTGTGGGCGGATGTCGAGCCAGAGTTGCCGCAGTTCTTGCAGCCATGCGGAGAGCGGCGCGTTCTCGCGCACGAGGGTGCGGATGGGCACGGTGTTGATGAACAGGCCGACCATTACCTCAGCGCCGTCTATTGTTCCGCGACGGCAGGCGCGGGTGGCGCCGAAGCAGACATCTTCCTCGCCGGAGTAGCGGCTGAGCAAAATGGCCCACGCACTTTGGACGAGGGTGTTGAGTGTGACGCCGATATTGCGCGCGAAATTTACCAACTCGGCGGTGGTTTCATTGGTGAGCGAAAGTTCAGCGTCGCCCTGCCCGTGATCGGTCGCGGCGACTTCGATGCCTTCGACGACAAGCGGAGTCGTTGCGTGAAAGCCGCGCAGTTTTTCGCGCCAGAAAATCTCGGAGCGCGCAGGATTTTGTGCACGCTGCCATTCGATGAATGTGTGGAATGGTCGCGTGCGCGGCGGGTCGGGCATCGTCGGGTGGTCGTAGTGCTGGAACACCTCTTCGATAAGAATGGCGAAGGAGCGACCATCCAAAATCGCGTGGTGAAAAGTCCAGACAAGCCGCCAGTTTTCCGCGCCGAGTTGAAAGAGCCGGAATCGCAGCAGGGGCGCGGAGTCTATTTGAAAACCACGCATCCGATCCTCGCGCAGCCACTCGGCAAAGCGCGAGTCGCCCATGCCCGCCGCCACCTCGACATCGAAGGGCAGTGCGACTTTTTCCTCCACGACTTGCAGCGGCTCCTCCGCATCCCAGCGAAAGGATGTCCGCAAAATTTCGTGCCTGCTGACGACACGCTCCCAAGCAGCACGGAGACGCGCCGCATCCACAGGCTCGGGGAGCGTGAATACCAACTGCTCAATATCCACGCCACCGCGCGGCTCAGCGACGGCATGAAAAATCATGCCCTGCTGCAAAGGCGACAGCGGGTAAGTGTGGGCCGACATGTTCTGGCGGTTTGTATTAGCAAGCCCCTTGCCCGGCGAGCATTGGCGTCGGGTGTTTTTGCGTGCTCCATCCTGCGCGTTGCGCTGACTGGCCGGGCACGCGTATAGCTTGGCCGCAATCATGCCCGAACCACTGCCAGCTCCGCGCGACCTCGCCGCCTACACTGCGGCAGCGTTTGATCGCGGAGCTTCGTCTTTAAAAGAAGGACTGTGGGTTTTGGTGCGCTGGTGTTTTTTCGATACGTCGCTCCCGTGGCCGTCGGCGTTTCGTTGTGCGCTGCTTACGTTATTCGGAGCGGGGGTTGGCAGAGGGGTCGTCATTCGGGGGAAAGTGAACATCACTTTTCCGTGGCGATTGCGGGTCGGCGATAACGTGTGGATTGGCGAGGAGGTTCACATTTTGAGCCTCGCGAATGTGGTGATCGAGGATTCGGTGTGCATTTCGCAGCGAGCGTTTTTGTGCACGGGATCGCATGATTACACGAAGGCAACTTTCGATTTGATCACGAAACCGATCACGGTGCGCGCCGGTGCGTGGGTGGCGGCGCAAGCGTTCATCGGGCCGGGTGTGGAAATAGGCGAGGGGAGCGTGGTGGGGGCGGGGAGTGTGGTGATGGAAAATGTCGCAGCGAATAAATTGGTGCGTGGAAATCCGGCGACGGTGGCGAAAGAATTGGGAGGCGCGCGCTGAACACTGCGAAGGAATTTCACCGCGATGCGCGTTCTGTTTCTTAATCAATATTTTCCGCCCGATCCGGCGCCGACGGGTGTTTTGTTTCGCGAAGTTGCTGATGAGTGCGAGCGCGCCGGGCATGTCGTGGATTTTGTGGATGCGGCGCAGGATTATCGCGGCGGGCAGCAGTCGGGCGGGCGGATGAAGCGCGAGTTTGCTGCGTTGGGTCGAATGTGGAGCGCTGGGAAAAATCGGGAGCGGGCGGATGTGGTTGTGTCCGGCAGTTCGCCGCCGTTTCTCGCGGTGATTGCTGACCGTGTCGCCCGGAAACATCGCGCGCGGCATATTCATTGGGCGATGGATGTGTATCCCGAGATTGCGGTGGAGTTGGGAGAAGTCCGGCGTGGTTCGCTTGTGGCGAAAATTACCAGTTGGATGATGGGGCGTGCATATCGCCGTTGCGCGAAGGTGGTCGCGCTGGATGCGGACATGGCGAATCGCTTGCGAAAATACGATGTAGAGCCGGTGTGCATTCGTCCGTGGGTGCCGCAGGCTGTGCTGGATCAGCCCGCGCCGGATGTGCAACCCGATGCGGAGTGGACTTGGATTTACTCGGGCAACTTGGGACGCGCGCACGAGTGGGAGACGTTGCTGCGGGCGCAGCAATGGATCGAGCAACGCGGTGTGGATGCGCGATTGGTTTTTCAAGGCGGCGGGCCTTCGTGGCCGGCGGCAAAAGCGCGTGCGGCAGAGCTGGGACTTCGGCGCTGTGAGTGGCGCGGATATGCGGCGGAGGGGGAATTGTCCGCGACGTTACTGCGCAGTCAGGCGCTGGTCGTGTCGCAGCTTCCGTCCGTGCAGGGTCTGCTCTGGCCGAGCAAGCTGGCGCTGGTGATGTCGCTGCCGCGCGCGATCCTTTTTGTGGGGCCGGTGGATGGTGCGATTGCAGCGGAGTTGCGGCGATTTCCGCACGCGGGAATTTTTTCGCCGGGCGATGCCGATGGTGTTGCGGAGTGGATTGCCGCGCGCCGACTCGGTGGAGAAATCGGAGTGCCGCTCGACGCACGCGCCCATCGTGCCGATGCTCTGGCCAAGTGGGGAAGGATGGTGGCCGTTGAATAAAACTTCGCGCTCCCTTTTGCGGACGCTGAGTGCTAGTGCGTTGTTAATGCGTTTTGCAATGATCACTCTCAGACAGCCGGACAAAATGTTTTCGCTTCCATGATGGTTGGCATTTTCTTTTTCGTGTTCGGCTTTTTGCTCACGGTGGTAACAACGCCGTGGGTCATCCAACTCGCGCATAGTGGCGTCGGACTGGATGTGCCCGACGAATCGCGCAAGCAGCAGGCCACACCGATTCCGCGCTTGGGCGGAATGCCCATCATGCTGGCGCTGACGCTGGGGCTGATACTGATTTTGTTAAAACAGACATCGCGCTCGGCGGAATGGTTTCCAATTCTTGTGGGTGCTTCGCTGATGTATGCGCTGGGACTTTGGGACGACATTTCACGCATCGGCGCGAGGAAAAAACTGATCGGACAAGTGGCCGCCGCGAGCCTCGTCTGCTGGCTGGGGCTGAGCATCGAGCGCTTCTCGATTCCGGGATACGGGGAGATTGAACTTGGAATATGGGCGGCTCCGGTGACGGTTTTCTGGCTCATCGCGATCCCAAATATCGTGAACCTCATTGATGGTTTCGATGGTCTCGCTGGGGGGCTCGGACTTTTCATGTCGCTCACGCTCGGAATCGTCGGCTTCTACACGGATCACTACGCTGTGACGTGGTTTGCATTTACGATGGCCGGGGCGTTGCTCGGGTTCCTTTTGTTTAATTTTCCGCCTGCAAAAATCTACCTTGGCGATGGCGGCGCGTATTTGATCGGTTTTGTGATCGCGGCGCTTTCGATGTCGAGCGCGCACAAAGGATCCATCGCCGCCGTGCTGATGGTGACAATCATCGGCCTGGGACTGCCGATTCTCGATACTGCGCTGGCTCTCGTGCGTAGGGCGATTCGGGGATTCCCGCTTTTCCATGCGGACAGCGAGCACATTCACCATCGCTTGCAGGAGTTTGGATTTTCCAAGCGCAGGATTTTACTCGGCCTTTATGGTTTGTGCGTGACGCTTTCGTTGATCGGGCTGGCGATATTTTGGGATAAAGGAGGCACGCTGCCGATTGCCATCGGTGCTGGGGTTCTCTTTCTGATGATCATCGGTGTGGTGCGGCATTTTCATCGCGTGAGTTCATGGCGGGATGCGCATCGGAAAGTAAGATATGTGCTGAGCCAGCGGCAGACGGTGCAGTATGCGTTGCTCCAGGCGAAGGTGCTGATGATCGAAGTGGATCGCTGTGAGTCAGGCGGGGAATTTTGGGGCATTTTTGATCAGACGCTGAGGCGCGTAGGCTTTTGCGACAATGGAGAGGTGGAGGAACAAGTGGTCGTAAATATCCGTTACAACGGTTCGCGTCCGTGGACGGTCTATGCGCCGCGCGAAGACGGCACGGAGGGTGAATGGCAGCGCATCGCGGAGTGCTTCCGGCCCGTCTATGTAAAAGCTCAGGAACGCTGGGATCGCTGGTGATGGAAACAAAACGACGCGAGCACCGGGGCCGGCCACGTAGGAAAATTCCGTTGCGCACCATCGCGCCGGTGGTCGTGTTTGGTGCGATGCTGTATCTCGGGCCGCTGCTTTTCGGAGCGGTGGATCGCGTGGTGCAGATCGGTCTGCTGGTCGTGCTGGCAGTGGGGCTGTGGATCCGACCGCTGAGTTTCGCTCCCGTTTCCCTACGTGTGAAATGGTTCGTTGCTGTGATTTGTGCGGTGATCGCGATCAAGGAGTTTGCACCGCACGCACTTTTCGGTGCGGTGAAATGGCGCGCTGAACTCGCGGATTTACACCTCGCGTTGCCGGTCACTCACAATCCCGAGCCCAGCCGTGCGCTCGATGCGATGTTCGCTGCGATGGTGGCCTTGTTGTGGTTGACGTGGGTGCGCTCGCTCGCCGTGGATCGCACGCGTCGCGTCTGGATGGCGTGGGTGCTTGGCTCAGCGGGTGCCTTTCTCGCGGTGGTGTGTTTTACGATGAAGCTCGACCCCATTCAGCCCAAGGCGATCTACGGAATCCGATACACGGAAGGCTGGCTGGGGTGGGGGCCTTTTCCAAATCGCAATCACACAGCGTCCTTCCTCGCGATGGCCGGCCTTTGTTGTGGAGGCTGTATGTTGTGGGCAATTGCGAAGGGGCTTCGCGTGGCTGCGCTTGCTGCGGGAGGGCTGATGCTCACGTCGCTTGCGGCGTTGCTGGCGAGTCAGTCGCGTGGCGGACTCGTTGCGTTTGCAGCGGGGATCGTGGTGTTGATTGCGCTCGTGCTTTGGAAACGCCGGGATAGGCGGACGCTGATTTTCACCTTCTGCGGTTTGCTGATTGTCGTGTTTGTTGTGCTGACTTTTGGAGGGAAGGTCATTGAGCGTTTCAGTTCGCGGGAAGGCGGGATGGTGTCCAATGAAACACGCGTGCTGATCTGGCATGAGACACTGCGCATTTGGAAGGACGCGCCGCTTTTCGGTCACGGCATCGAGACTTTTGCACAGCTCTTTCCGCTCTATCAAATCGCGGATCTCGATGGGAAAACCGTGTTGCATCCCGAGAGCAGTTGGCTGCTCTGGCTGACGGAACTCGGCGTGGTGCCCATGCTGCTGCTTGTGGTCGCGCTGGTTGTGTTTGTCGTGGTGAATATGCGTGCGGTGTTTGAACAGCGGCGCAGTTTCTACCTCGCCGCAGGGGCGCTCGCCGGGGTTGTGGCTTTATTGGTTCATGCGGTTTTTGACGTGCCTGCGCACCGATGGGCGACGGCCGGTTTTGCGCTGGCGTTGCTCGGCGTGGCCTTTCCGCTGCGTGCTCCCGAGGCTTTGACTGCGCGCCGTTGGGTCGCATTGATGCCTTTGGCGCTTGGCGTCTTTTGGGTTTTGCCGTTACTAACAACGCCGCCCGCTTGGTCGCCACTCGCGCCCACGATGCTCTTAAATCGCGAGACGCTGCCAAATGGAGCAAAGCCCTCACTTTTCGAGTATGAAGCCGTATTGAAACACTTCCCGCTCAATCCGTGGCTGCATCAATATGCGGGCGCGCACGCGCTGGCAGAGCAACCGAAGGAAAGAACGCTGTGGGAACAACATTTCGCCATCGTGCGCAGGCTCGCGGCCTCGGCGTGGTGGATGCCCGTCATGCAGGCGCGGGCGGCAAAGGAGTTTCCCTCACAGGCGATTGTTTTCTGGCAGGATGCTGTGCAGCGCGCGGGGCGGCAGCGGGGCGAAGTTTTGCGGGATGCGGTGCGAGAGACAGCGCGGATGCGTGGTGCGCGTGTGCTTTGGGGGCAGTTCGTCGAGGCTCGCCCGGAACTCGCGCTCGCATACGCACAGATCATCGTCGAGGA
>JAYUIF010000133.1:0-4854 GCA_043766295.1 Spartobacteria bacterium
CAGCGATTTTCTCGGTCGTGAGCAGCTTGCCGGCTTCGCGGAGCACTTTCGCCTTTTCGATGAGCGGCTCGTTTTTGAAAAGCGGCTGCGTGCTTTCGATGGACACTCCGGGGGCTTGCGCGAACGCCATGTGAGCAACCGCGAATGAGAGTGAGAGAGTGAGGAGTAGTTTCATGGTGGCGATGGTTATTCCTCGGGCTCCGGCTTTGGCTCGGCCTCTTTCTTTTTCGTAGGGCCGAAGCTGTCGAGCGTCATACCGATGGTTTGTTTCATCGGCAGACGGATTTCCTGAACGGGGCCGTTGGGGATTTTCGCGCTGATCGTGACGCTCTGCGTCATCGTGATTTCACGAGGGAAATTGATCGCCGTGTCGTAGAAAAAAGTGCCTTCCATTTTGCCCTCCTGCACTTTGAGATTCATCTGCTGCATCAGCGGCATCATCAAGTCTCCGGCCATCTCTTTTACCACCGTATCCACGGTCATTCCGGCCTTCGCCACGATCTCGGCGCACTGCACGCCGTTGTGCTCCACCATCTGCTTGAATGTGTAATCCCCCCGGATGACCAGCTTGCCGATTCCCGGCATCAGCAGTTCGTTGGAAAATGGCCACGAGTCGCCCGGCTTCATGGCGATGCCGCGTGGAGACCGCAGCGGGGATTGCTGCATCATGCGCTTAATGGCCTCGCGGTTGAAAATCTGTTTGTAGAGCGGCGCGCTGGTGGGGTCGGTGCCCGCGAGGATTTGCAACGACTGCTCGATATTTTCGACATCCAGCACGTTTTCCGCCTCGTCAAAGACCACGTTGAATTCGTGACCGATGATGCGACCGACCGCAGCCAGCGGGCCCGCGTTCGCAGCGCCGGGGGATTGCGAGTCATAGCTGAATTTATTCTGCCCGTCGCTCATGCCCATGACTGTGCGGTCGTATTGCACCGTGACGCGCTTGGTTCTCACGCCCTCCTCCTGCGGCGCGACGACTGCGGAAAAGCCCATCGCCGTATTTGTTTTCCGCTCCACACGATTCGCTCCGAGATCCATATTCATGTCCTGCTCCATCGTGATGGTCTGGTGGTAGCTGTTGCCGGGGAGGTATTGCTGGTTGAAAATGATCGCGTCCGCAGCGGGGGCAACGGCAGCGGCGAAGATGGTGAAAAGATGGATGAGTTTGCGCATGGCGGGGATTTCGATGTGCGCGCAATAAACACCACAGAACGCGTGTGGCGAGCGAAACGTGATTGGGCCGCGCTCCGATTGACACGCCATTTCCCCCGCGCTATTCGCCGCGCGTGATTCGTTTCCTGGCAGCCATCGCCATCTTCGCCGGCACGCTTGCTGCCAATGAGCAGTTCAATCCGCCCATCGTCGCGCCTGCACCGCCGCAACCCGCAGGCCCCTCGCTCGTCGTCTTCGCGCAAAACCCCGCGGCGATGCACGATTACGACGAAGACCCCGCTATCACTCGCACGATGGTGGATGCGCTCGTCCGCACCGTCGCGGGAAAAAGCGACACCACTGCCGCGTGGCGCACGCTCGTGGAGCCGGGCGACCGCGTCGGCATCAAAGTCACCACCGCAGGCGGCCCGCTTTTCGCCACGCGGCGCGGAGTCGTCGCCGCCGTCGTCGCGGGGCTGAAGGAAGCCGGGGTGAAAAATATTTTCGTGTGGGATAAAAGCGCCGCCGCGCTGCGTGCGTGCGGTTTCACGCCCGAGCGCATCGGCTGCGAAATCCGCGCCATCGAGCCACCCAAAGGCTGGGATCGCGACGCCGTCCTGCAAGCTCCCGTGCTTGGCAAAGTGATTTGGGGCGACCTGCTTTTTGCGGAAAAAGTGCGCGATAAAAACGCCGACCCGCTCAGCAGCAAGAGCCACCTCTGCACCATCCTCAGCCGCGACGTGACGAAGTTCATCAACATCGCCGCGCTCAGCGATGAGGCCGGCTGCGGTGTCGCGGGCACGCTGCACAGCGCCGTCGTCGGCAACGTGGACAACTGGCGCCGTTTCACCGGCTCGATGGAAGGCGGTGCCGCCGCAATCGCCGACCTTTATGCCGACCCGCTCATCAGCGGAAAATGCGCCCTTCACATCCTCGACGCGCTCGCCGTCGTCTATGCCGGCGGCCCCTCCGCGCAGCCGGGAAATTCCGTCATACAAGCCGCACTCTACGCCGGGCGCGATCCCATCGCCCTCGACGCCATCGGTCTCCGCCTGCTGGAAAAATGGCGCGACGACGCAGCACTCGCACCAATCGGCCCGAAAGCTGCATGGCTGACGAGCCTTGTCACCGCCGACCCGAAAATGATCCAACTCAAAGCCGCAAAATGAGCGTCGAACTCACAGGCAAATTACTGAAATCCGTTTCGCGTTCTTTTTACATCAGCATCCGCGTGCTCCCGCGCAAGCTGCGCCACCCCATCGGCCTCGCCTACCTCCTCGCCCGTGCGAGCGACACCATCGCAGACACCACCACCGTCCTCACACAAACACGCCTGCGCCGCCTCGGCGACTTCGAGGGACTTCTGCGCGGCCACCCTTCGCCCCACGCCATCGCATCCATCCAGCGCGACATCCAGCCCGAGCACGCCGGCGAGCGCGCCCTCATCGCCGCATTGCCGAAAGTGCTCCACCAGTTTTCAGACCTCCCCGCTTGGGAATGGCAGGCCACCGTGGATCTTCTCGCCAACATCATCCGAGGCCAAAGCAACGACCTCGAAATTTTCAACGACCCCACCCGCATCATCGCACTGCCCGATGCCTCCGCGCTCGAAGACTACATCTACCTCGTCGCCGGGTGCGTCGGCGAATGGTGGACGCGCCTTTGCTTCCGCCTGCTGCGAAAATACTCGCGCGTCAGCGAAGAAGAACTTTCCCAGCTCTCCAACAGCCTCGGCAAAGCGCTGCAACTCGTGAACATCCTCCGCGATTTCCCCGAGGACATCGCCGCCGGGCGCTGCTACCTGCCCATGAGCGAACTTCGCGAAATCGGCGTGGACCCACTCATCCTCCGCCACGTCCCCACGGAAGCGCAGCCCGTGTATGACGCATGGCTCGCCCGCGCGCGCTACCTCCTCGAACAAGGCCGGCTTTACATCGCCTCCATCCACACCCGTCGCGTCCGCATCGCCTGCTACATCCCGTGGCGTCTCGCCGGGCAGACGCTCGACCTCATCGAACAGCGCCAGCCCTTGGCAAACGGCGAGAAAGTCAAAGTCCCCCGCAGCGCCGTCCGCGCCGCCATGTGGCGTTCACTCCGCGTCGCCTTCAGCAACAAAGCGCTCGTCTAAAGCCACCACCGGCGACGAGCGGGATGCGATGCAGGTCTATTCCTACTCGCTGCATTGGGAATCACTCGACTGTGACCTCGGCATTGAAGGCCTGCTGCAAGGCGCAAAGGAACATCCGAAACTCGCCGAAAAAGCACGCGCACGTTTCCAGCAGCGCCAGCACGCAGCGGCGTAAAGCGCGGGGCAATTTCATCGGGCAGCATGGCACTGATCGCCTTCACGCGCCGCCGCCCCTTGTGGCGTAGTTTTATCTGCGAAAGTGCGGCATTGACTGCGGCGCGATGCTGCGGAAAATGCACGCATGACTGTGAAACTCTCCGACAAGGCGGAATCATACGTTCAGGAACTCATGCACGATGGCTGCCACGGGAGCGCCGAACAGGTCGTGGACTTGCTCATTCTCAAACAGCGCGCGGATGACCACTACGACGCCGAGTTTCCCCCGCTCGCGCCGGAACAGCTCGAGGCGGAGCTGATGAAAGGTGTGCGGAGTCCGCATCGCCAGTGGGTGCCGGGAGAATTTCGCAAGCTTGCCGGACGAATGATCGCCGAGCACGCAGGCAAAACTACAGCAGCGGAAACACCCTTTGCAGCATGACCATCACGATCCCAAATGAGCTGGACGATTTCGTGCGCGCAAAGTTGCACGCGGGCGGGTTTGAAAGTCCTGCGGCGGTCGTGACTGCGGCGCTCACCGCATGGCAGGGGCAGGAAGTCTTTCACGACATGGATCGCGGTGAGGTGGAGCAACTGCTCTTGGAGGCCATAGACAGCCCGCGCATCCCGTGGGACGAGGCAAACTTCGACCGAATCATCGAATCACTGCGGGGAAAACACGGGGCCCCGTGAGCCTGCGCGTCGTCCAGACGCCGGAGTCGCTCGCCGACATCGCCCTGCAAGCAGACCACTACGCGCAGAGGGAAAATGTCGCGCTGGCCCAGCGATTCACCGATGCGGTGATAACCGCCGTGCGTCTGCTGGCCAGCCATCCGTGGATTGGAAAAGAGACGAATTACGCCCACCAAAAACTCGCCGGAATCCGATTGTTCCTCGTGCAAAAGCCATTCGACAAACACCTCATTTTCTACCGCGTCTGCGGCGACACCCTCGACATCGTGCGAATCGTTCACGGAGCACGCGATCTCCCGCGCCGCCTGCTCGATCCGCCGGGGGCGGAATAATCCGCGACTGAATCTCCGCCATCACGAAGCAGTCATGCGAGAATCCCTCATTCGCCTTCACGCGCCGCCTCCCTCGCTCCATGCAGTCCCGCCCCTCACCACGAAGCTCACGTTGCTGGCCGTTGCCATGCCACTCTTTGGGCGTATTGCGGCAGGCGATGTCGCTCCGCTCCATTCCCCGCGCAAAAACTGCGCTGCCAAGTCCTCAACTTGGCAACGAGAGTGAATGAGGAGACTTTATGACCCTTGTTCAATTTCGATTCCGCTCCCACACCGCACGAATTTCCTCTGCAACGGCCCGATAAAGACCGTTTGTTTGGAATGGATCCAGCCAACCCCATTGTCCGTTGGGGTTCACTTCCAAAAAACAAAGTCGCCCGTCTACTCGCAGGA